>JAAAOQ010000094.1 GCA_009908845.1 Gammaproteobacteria bacterium | reverse complement strand
GGGCCTGGTCCGTCAGAAGCGGGCTGAAGCAGGGCCAGGTGTTGCTGGTTCAGCATGGAAGTCGCGCCGGCGGGCTTGTTCAACGAGCTGGCTGATCATCCTCTGGGTGCTGCCGTCGAGATCGGAAAACTCGATGCCCATCGTCCAATGACCTGGCTGGTGCTCGACTGGGGCGACCCAGACGACGGCTCCATCGATGTGGATTGCCTGATCCGCCCTCGGGCACTCCAGGTTGATGCGCACCTCGGCCTTGAGCGGGATCTGGCGAAAGCATTGGACCCGTATCCCGCCGCTACTAATGTCTTGGGAGAGGCCGAGGCTATGGCGACCCGCCAGGTCTTGCGGGTCGTTTTGAATACAGCGCACGTGGGCCCAGCATTCATGTGCAGCGCGATCTTCGCGTCGTTTTTCCTGTCGATTCCGAGTCCGTCTCGGTCGCAATTGATCAAGCGCTTTAGAGAGGAAGGTCATTGCTCGGCCTGCGTCATTGCGGTGCTGGGGATTCGTTAGTAAACCGAGACTACCCAGCCTCGCAGCCCGGGGGCAAGCGCGGGCTCCGCTTTGGGTGCTGTCGGGGCCGCTATGGTCCGCAGCCGACATTGTCGCAGGAGACCATGACGGGCTGCCGATTCACGCAGTAGACGCGGTGGAGCTCATCGCGCTGTCGTGCTTGAGCGAGCACGGCTCCGCGGTCGTGCAGCTTGCAGCCGCGGGCCTGCGCATAGCGCTCGGCATCATAGGCCCAGAGCCCAACCGGGGCGGTGTCAAGGTTAGGTTCCAAGCTGGGCTCGATGGGCAGCGGTTGGGTCGACGGTGGTCGGGGTGATGAACCCGGCTGCACGGGCGCCCCGTGGTTGCTCGAGGTGGCGGCCACGCTGGTGAACTGCTCCCAGCGCTGTTGCAGTGAACGCAGGGCTCGCTGCAGGTTGTCTCGATAGCGTTGGGTGATGTCGGTGCTCCACGCCTGCGCGGTGCCCGGCCACCAGTGCTCTTCGGCGCCTGCCGAGACGCGGGTGCCGGTTGGGGTCTGTTCGAGCCGGGTGCGGATGCGCATCAATGTCGATTGGGGCAGGGCCGCTCCGGGCGGGCCGGCGCTGGCTGGCTGTTCCAGCCGGGTCTCGAACAGGATTAGGTTGGGACTGCTCTCGACCAGCGTCCAGCCCTTGAGCAGGGCGGTGTCCAGTGCGAGTGCCTTGACCCGCGCGGCGCTCGAGTCGGGGATGAAGACGCTCGGCTCGCTGCTGGCGCTGGCCCCAGTGAGCGGTGACGCAAGCGCGATCAGGAGAAGGACGAGCGCGGGCATCGCGCGGCGCTCACTCTCGGCGTCGGCAGACGCCGCCTCGGCACCAGAGCAGGAGGTTCTGAGCGGCGTTGCATTGAACCTCGTAGAGCTCGAACGCGCTGGTCGTGTTGAGCAGCACAGCACCGCGCTCGCCGACCTCGCAGCCGCGCTCGCGTGCAGAGGCCTCGGCAAAGGAGGCCCAGAGCCCGCGTACAGCGGAGTCATCAAGCGCGACCAGGTTATTGTCGACGTTCGTGGCAGCGGCGGTTGCGTATTCGTCGCGGACGCGTCCGGCGGGCCGCCGGAGCTCGGGTGGGTCGAGCGCGACCTGTGCGCTCGAGGCGGCGCGCTCGGCCGGTCGCGACGCGGTCGTGGCGCCAGACGGCTCGACTGGGGCACTGGATGTCGCCGCGGTCGGCTCATCCGCCGCTCGCCCGAGCTCGCTCCCCGTCGTGCCCTCGCGTGCAGTCTCGGCAGCAATCTCTGACCCTGTCTCGGTCCCAGCGTCGAACGCGACATCCGGGTCCGGTGGCAACGGGATGGTGGAGGCGATGGTGTCTCGATACTCGACCCAGGCATTGGCGAGGGCGTTCAACGAGATCAGCAGGGCGTCTTGGTAGTCGCTGGTGTAGTCGATCCGGCGCTCGACCTCGGTGCCTGGGTTGGTGATCACATATGCGCTCAAGCGGACGGCGACGTCGCCTCGTTGCTCGCGGAAGCGGCTCTCGACCTGAAGCTTGGGCGCCCTGATGATGCCGTCGGGGCTGAGCTTTTGCGCTTGGGGGGACTGTGGGGGCAGTTCGCGCTCGAGCAGGAGTCGATCCGGCTCATTCGCGGCAATCTGCCAGCCCTTGCTGCGGGCCATCCCCATCGCCAGGAGCTTGGCGTGCTCGGCGCCGCTCCCAGGCAGCTGCAGTTCGGGCCCGCTCGGGGCGGCGCCCATGTGGCTGTCGAGCCGCGGCTGAGAGGCGCAGCCGCCGATGACGAGGCTTGCGCAAAGGAGAAGGCCGTAGAGCAGGCGCTGCTTCACTTGGGTTTCCGGTCTGGTAGCTGCGGCTGATGCTATCACAGCCACGGTGGGTTCGGCCTTGTTGCCAGTCCTGGCGATCGCCAGGGCTTGCGATCGAAGTGAGGGCCTGGCAAGGCAGGGCCGGTTAGGGTGGCTTGGCGGTGAGCCTCGGTCGTTGTGGACAAGGCCGCGCGCCTTTGTGCACCATTGCGAGAAGCAGTGCGCTGGTGCCGCTGCGGGGCTCGGCCCGGTGCGCTCGACTTGTGCGCTCGAGCGGTCGGCTCAAACGGGTTGAAAGGCTGGGAGAACGGCAATGGCAGGTGGCGGCGTCAATAAGGTCATCCTGATCGGCAACCTGGGTGCCGATCCTGAGGTGCGCTACATGCCGAGCGGCAGCGCGGTGGCGAACCTGCGCTTGGCGACCAGTGAGTCCTGGCGCGACAAGAATACCGGCGAACAGCAGGAGCGCACTGAGTGGCATCGTGTGGCGCTCTTTGGCAAGCTCGGGGAGATCGCAGGTCAGTATCTGCGCAAAGGCTCGAAGGTCTACATCGAGGGCAAGCTGCGCACCCGAAAATGGCAAGGACAAGATGGCCAGGACCGCTATACGACCGAGGTCATCGTGGACATCAACGGCACGATGCAGATGCTCGATAGCCGCGGCGGTGGCGGCGGTGGTGGGGGTGGCGGCGATGCGGACTTTGGCCGTGCGCCTGCGGCTGGCGGCTCCAGCCAGCCGGCTGGTCAATCCGGGCCGCCGCCGGCAGCCCCTGACGATTTCGATGACGACATCCCCTTCTGAATCAGTTCTGCCGACATCCATGATGGTGTATCACCCCGGAATCTGTCGGATCGGACGAGTTGCTGCAATCCATGACTGATAATCCTCGTATCCTGCTCATCGGTGCCGACGGTCAGGTTGGCTGGGAGCTGCGGCGAACCCTGGCTCCGGTGGGGCAGGTGATCGCTGCCTCGCTGGCCGGGCAGGACGGTCCGGCGGTCGATCTCACTGATGCGGCATCGCTGCGGCGACTGTTCAATGAGACAGCGCCCGATGTCGTGATCAACGCGGCGGCCTATACGGCTGTTGACAAGGCCGAGAGCGAGCCGGAGCTCGCTCAAGCGATCAACGGCGATGCCCTGGCTATCCTCGCTGAGCTTTGCGAAGCGCCGCGCGTTCCGGTGATCCATTACTCGACCGACTTCGTGTTCTCCGGGATCACCGATCATCCTTATCGCGAGGACGATCCTGCGGAACCGAAGAGCGTCTACGGTCAGACCAAACTGGCCGGCGAGCGGGCGCTGCTCGACTCGGCTGCACCGGCGCTGGTCTTTCGCACGGCCTGGGTCTACGGCGTCCGCGGTAGCAACTTCCTGCTGACGATGCTGAACCTGTTCCGCGAGCGGAGCGAGCTGCGTATCGTGGAGGATCAGATCGGCACGCCGACCTGGAGCCGCATGCTGGCCGAGGTGACGGCCCAGATCAGCTATCGGCTGCTGCATGGTGATCTCGATATCGAGCAGGTGAAGGGGCTCTATCATGTGACCGCGGGCGGGGCGACCTCATGGTACGGCTTCGCCGAGGCGATTCGCGAGGCGACGGGAAGCGACTGCCGGCTGAACCCGATTCCGACCAGTGAATATCCGGCGCCTGCGCAGCGTCCCGCCTACTCGGTGCTCGATACCGGGCATTTTCGCCGAACCTTCGGCTTGGCGCTGCCGGATTGGCGGCACTCGCTCGCGCTTTGTCTCGCCGATCTGCGTGCTTTCCGTTAGCGGCTGTCGTCGACTCTGCACCTGTATGCCCACAACCGGTCTGACGACGGCGCTCGCAGCCTGTTAAGAGACCCTCAGGCTCATGGCACGGTGCCACGCCGGACGATGAATCCGACGTGCTTCAGGGTAACAGAATGGCCACTGCGGCCAGATAGATCAGGAGCTTGCGCGAGTCAAGCGGTCGTTTCGCGAGCGCCTCTAAGACTTCACCCCGCATAGCGCAGCGTTTCTGCCGCTGAAGCTGGCGTAAAGCTTGCTTCGATCCTTATCCAAGCGTCACAGTCAAGCGTCACAGCGCGGGCAACCGAACCGGATTGTCGGGTGCGGGAGCCGATAAGCGAGCAGGTCGCCGCGACCGAATCTCCAAATCCTTCAGGTCACCAAATCGGGAGTTCCTCCAGTATGACCACCACTCACGATGGCGCGACACGAACCAGCAACGCCAAGCTGCTGAGCTGGGTTGATGAGATGGCGACCCTCTGCAAACCGGACCGTGTCTACTGGTGCGACGGTAGCCAGGAGGAATACGACCGCTTGTGCGAGGAGATGGTGCAAAGTGGCGCCTATGTCCGACTGAATCCTGAGAAGCGGCCGAACAGTTATCTGGCGCGGTCGCATCCGAGCGATGTCGCCCGCGTCGAGAACCGCACCTTCATCTGCTCCGAGCGCAAGGAGGATGCCGGCCCAACCAACAACTGGATGGACCCGGACGAGATGCGGGCGATCCTGCGTGAGCGGTTCGACGGCTGCATGCAGGGGCGGACCATGTACATCATCCCGTTCAGCATGGGGCCGATCGGCTCACCGATCGCGCACATCGGTATCGAGATCACCGACTCGGCCTATGTCGTGACCAACCAGCGCATCATGACCCGGATGGGGCAGGCCGCGCTCGACGCGCTCGGCGCCGACGGCGATTTCGTGCCGTGCATGCACTCGGTTGGTGCGCCCTTGGCGCCCGGCGAGGAAGACGTGCCCTGGCCTTGTGCCGCGAACGTCGAGGACAAGTACATCACCCACTTCCCCGAGACGCGCGAGATCTGGTCCTTCGGCAGCGGCTACGGCGGTAACGCGCTCCTCGGCAAGAAGTGCTTTGCGCTGCGCATCGCCTCGGTGATGGCGCGCGATGAGGGCTGGCTCGCCGAGCATATGCTGATCCTGGGCGTGAAGTCGCCCGAGGGCAAGAAACACTATGTCGCTGGCGCCTTCCCGAGCGCCTGCGGCAAGACCAACTTCGCGATGCTGATCCCGCCCAAAGGGTTCGAGGGCTGGGAGGTCACCACGGTCGGCGATGATATCGCCTGGATCAAGCCGAATCCCGAGGATGGTCGCTTCTACGCAATCAACCCCGAGTATGGCTTCTTCGGTGTCGCACCCGGCACCAACGAGAGCTCGAACCCGAACGCGATCGCGTCGCTCAAGAGCAATGCGATCTTCACCAACACCGCGCTGACCGACGATGGCGATGTCTGGTGGGAGGGGCTGACGAAGGAGCCGCCCGAGCACCTGATCGACTGGCAGGGCAACGGCTGGACCCCTGGTTGCGGCCGGCCGGCGGCGCATCCGAACTCGCGCTTCACCGCGCTGGCGAGTCAGTGCCCCTCGATCGACCCGGAGTGGGAGAACCCGGACGGCGTGCCGATCAGCGCCTTCCTGTTCGGAGGCCGGGTCAGCAAGAACTTCCCACTCGCGTTCCAGAGCTACAACTGGGAGCACGGCGTCTATATGGCGGCGACCATGGGATCGGAGGGCACCGCGGCCTCGATTGGACAGGCCCAGATGCGCCGCGATCCGATGGCGATGCTGCCGTTCTGCGGCTACAACATGGCCGACTACTGGAAGCACTGGCTGCGGATTGGGCGCTGCCATGTCGCGACCCCGCCGCGCATCTTCCGGGTCAACTGGTTCCGCAAGGATGAGCACGGCAAGTTCATCTGGCCCGGTTTCGGCGACAACATGCGGGTGCTCAAGTGGGTGGTCGACCGCTGCGATGGCAATGTCGGTGCGATCGAGAGCCCGCTCGGCTGGCTGCCGGGCTGGGAGGACCTGACCTGGGAGGGTCTCGATTTCACGCCGGAGCAGTTCTTCCACATCATGAATATCGATAAGGAGGTCGCCCGCCAGGAGACCGTCGAGCAGGAGGAGCTGTTCACGCGCTTTGGCGACCATCTGCCGCGCGAGGTCGAGCTGGAGCGGGAGCTGCAGCTTGCACGCCTCTACCACTCGCCGGATGTCTGGGATCTCGCGCGCGCCGTGGCCCGTTGATCTGCCACGGCTGAAGCAGGATGCCGCCTCGCGCTGAGACGCCCTATCAAAATGCCCACCTAGCCTAAACAAGCTGCCGAATGATCGGCCGTGGAGGGCATGCTGTTAGGGCTTTTTAGGGGCGGGTCAGGCCAGACGGCGGCACAATGGCCTCAAGGGGTGCGCGCCAGCGCCCAGACGTCGACCTGCTCGCAGCCGTTGCGCCGCAAGAGGCGGGCAAGCTCTGAGACAGTGGCGCCGGTGGTGACGACATCGTCGAGGATGGCGACATGTCGCGGCAACGGCGCTGTGACCGCGAATGCTCCCCGAATGTTCGTGAGCCGCTGGCGCTCCTCGAGCGCGGACTGGGCTTGCGTTGAACGGATGCGCCGACAACAGGCGATATCGACCGGCAGCGCGAGTCGGCGACCAACGATACGCGCCAGCTCCAAGGCCTGATTGTATCCCCGCTGACGGAGACGCTGAGGATGCAGCGGCACTGGGACGATCGCATCAGGCCAGGTCCAATCGGGCGCTTCGGCACGAGCGAGCAATTCCTCCGCGAGCAGTTCGCCTAGCAGGCGAACCAGGTTCAAGCGCGCGCGAAACTTCATGCCCGCGACCAGAGCAGGCAGCGGGTCCTCGTAGCGATAGACAGCCGTGCAACGTCTGTACGGCGGCGGCTGGCGCTGGCAGGACCCGCACAGCCCGTCGCCTGCGATCCGGCTATGGGCGCCGATTCGATGCTCGGAGAGTTCGGGCTTGTGCTGCGGCGGAGACGGCCCTGGCTTCAGCTTCAGACTCGGTCCCGGCCGGTTCGGCTCATCAGGGCTGGTCGGCTCAGCCGATGAGGCGCTCGACGAGCGGGTGAGCGGGATCGCGCAGCGCGCGCAGCAGGCCCCCAGTGTCGGCATATCGGCGCGACAGCCCTGGCAGAGGTCCAGTCCGGCATCGCCAGGCGCGCCACAGAGTACGCAGGTTGGCGGGTAGAGCAGCGCTGCCGCTCGCGTCATCAGCTTGCGCAGCAAGCGTGCTTCGGTTGGGACTCGCTGGAGCGTCAATTTCCTAGAGTCGAGCAGGGCGTTAGCGCGAACAGCGATTGTAGGCCACGAGTCGAGACGCCTCACTCTTGGTATCGCTGCTGCCACGCAAAGCCTAGTCGGCTTCGGTCGGGGCGCTGTCAACCTGAAAGGCGGGATTTGGTTGACAGCGCGGAAACGGCGGTTAGGCTAGCCCCTCGCATCGTCGCGGCTGGCGGTGCTGTGCATCACGAATCTCGTTCCCGGAAATCTGCCATGTTGCCAAGTTCACAGCGCCCGAGCACCGCGTCGGCCGAGCAGGCGCCGATCCGTCACGACTGGTCCATCGACGAGGCCACCGCACTGCTGGAGCAACCGCTCAACGAGCTGCTGTTCGCGGCGCAATCGGCCCATCGCGGGCATTTCGATCCGAATCGCATCCAGGTCAGCACCCTGCTCAGCATCAAGACCGGCGCCTGCCCGGAGGATTGCGGCTACTGCTCGCAGAGCGCCCATCACGAGACCGGGCTCGAGCGCGAGCGCCTGTTGCCGCTCGATGAGGTGCTGGAGGCGGCCGAGGCGGCGAAGCAGGACGGCGCAGGCCGCTTCTGCATGGGCGCGGCCTGGCGCAACCCAACCGATAAGAACCTGGATCAGGTTATCGCGATGGTGCGTGGCGTCAAGGCGCTGGGGCTCGAGACCTGTGTCACCTTGGGCATGCTCGAGCGCGAGCAGGCGCAGCGGCTGCGCGACGCCGGTCTCGACTACTACAACCACAACCTCGACACCTCGCCCGAGTTCTACGGCCAGGTCATCAGCACCCGCACCTATCAGGACCGGCTGCAGACCCTAGAGTACGTGCGCGAGGCGGGCCTGAAGACCTGCAGTGGTGGCATCCTCGGGATGGGCGAATCGCGCCGTGATCGCGCCTCGATGCTGTGCCAGCTCGCCAACCTGCCAGCGCATCCCGAATCGGTGCCGATCAACCTGCTGGTGCAGGTCGAGGGCACCCCGCTGTTCGGCACCGAGGCGCTCGATCCGTTCGAGCTGGTGCGCACGATCGCCGCCGCCCGCCGGATGATGCCGGCCTCTTACTTGCGGCTCTCAGCCGGGCGCGCCCAGATGCCGGACGAATTGCAGGCGCTCTGCTTCTTCGCCGGCGCCAACTCGGTGTTCTATGGCGATCGGTTGCTGACCACCGACAATGCCGAGGCCGATCGCGACCAGCAGCTGTTCGCGCGTCTCGGCCTGCAGCCGGAGGCGGCCGAGCTCGAGGGCCGTGACCATCCGGGCGCCTGTCATAAGTCGATCGACAGGGATGCGGCGTTGAGCGCGCGACAGGAAACGGCAAGCGAGCCGGGCAGGGCGCCGGTGCCGGAGCGCGCGTCGTGAGTCGTGTTGGCCCATTTCGGGGCGTCCGGGACGATCCTGATCCGTCTGTTGCCGCAGATCATCGCGGGCCGCTCGGTGACTGGTTCCGAGCGAGACTGACTTGGCCGCGGGCGACTGATGATTGAGATCGATCACGAGCTCGCGCGCCTCGAGGAGGCTGGGCTGTATCGCCGACGCCGCGTGCTCGACGGGCCGCAAGGGGTGCGGCCGCGCATCGACGGCCGCGAGTTGCTCGCATTCTGCAGCAATGATTACTTGGGGCTCGCGGCGCATCCGCGCGTCATCGAGGCATTGCGCGACGGCGCCCAGCGCAACGGCGTCGGCAGCGGTGCGTCGCACCTGATCAACGGTCATTGTGCGGCCCATCACCGGCTCGAGGAGGCGCTGGCGCGCTTCGTCGGCCGCGACCGGGCGCTATTGTTCTCGACCGGCTACATGGCCAACCTCGGCGTTATCTCGGCGCTGAGCGGCCGCGGCGAGCAGGTCTTGGCCGATCGGCTCAACCACGCCTCGTTGCTCGATGGCGCGCGCCTCAGCGAGGCCCGGCTGCGCCGCTATGCCCATGCCAACGCGGGGCGGCTGCGTGCGCTGCTCGACGAAGCCCGGGGCAGCGCTAGTCTCGTGGCCACCGACGGGGTCTTCAGCATGGACGGCGATCTCGCGCCGCTGCCGGAGCTGGCCGAGGCTGCCCGGACCGCCGGCGCACGGCTGATGGTCGACGACGCGCACGGGATCGGTGTGCTCGGCGCGACCGGGCGCGGCACGCTGGAGCACTGCGGGCTCCAGGGTAGGGCAGGGCAGGATCAGGTTCCGATCCTGGTCGGCACCCTTGGCAAGGCGTTTGGCACCTTCGGCGCCTTCGTCGCTGGCAGCGAGCCCCTGATCGAGATCTTGATCCAACGCGCCCGGAGTTACATCTACACCACCGCGCTGCCGCCCGCGCTCGCCGAGGCAACGTTGGCGGCAGTCGAGCTGAGCGAGCAGGAGACCTGGCGCCGCGAGCGGCTGCAAGCGCTGATTCGGCGCTTCCGCGCCGGGGCCAAGCGCATCGGGCTGACGCTCGTCGATTCGCCGACGCCGATCCAGCCGCTGATCGCCGGGGATGCCGACACCGCGCTCGCCTGGAGTCGGTTCCTCGAGGCCAACGGCATCCTGGTCACCGCGATCCGCCCGCCGACGGTACCGGCCGGCTCGTCACGGCTGCGCATCACCTTCTCCGCCGAGCACCAGGAGGCGGATGTCGACCGCTTGCTCGAGACCCTGGCGCACCTCGCGCGATCGGGGGCCGGGCAACGAGGCCAAGAGCCCGGTGATCCATCATCCAAGTTTCCGTCGAGCGGCCGGTTCGGTGATGCCAACCAGGGCTAAGCAGGTGTCAGGTCAACGTGCCTGGGTGGTGCGCTGTGCGAATAAAGCGATACCGGGCTTGCGAGTGCTCGATGCTGACCAGACGGCTCCGCGCAGGCATCCCGTAAAGCGCCACCACCCAGACCAATATCTCTCCTGCCGCGCAGGAAGAACGAGTAACCGACCATGTCGACGCCAACCACTCACCCGACCGATCTCGTCCTGCTGCACGGCTGGGGCATGAGCAATGGCGTCTGGGACGCGCTGCCCTCTGCCCTCGGCAGCCGCTACCGACTGCATCCGATCGAGCTTCCCGGCCATGGCGGCGCCGGCTTTCAGCCAAACTGGCACGATCTGCCAGATTGGGCCGACGCCGTCTTGGCGCAGGCGCCCGAGCGGGCCATCTGGCTCGGCTGGTCGCTCGGCGGGCTGGTCGCACTGCAGGCGGCACTCCAGGCCGACGCGCTTACGCGCGAGCGCCAGCCCGAGAACGGACCTGGGCACCACGGACTTGGGCACAACAGGGCTGGGCACAGGCCTGGGCGCAAGCCTGGGCACAACCCGGGGCGCATCGGTGCCTTGATCCTGGTCGCCGCCACGCCCCGCTTCGTTCAGTCCGCCGATTGGCGGGCGGCGATGCCCGAGGCCACGTTCGAACAGTTCCATGGCGGCTTGATCGATGATCCGGCCAAGACCCTGCAGCGCTTCCTCGCGCTGCAGGTGCGCGGCAGCGATGACGAGCGCGAGGCACTCCGGCGCTTGCGCGCCGGCATCGCGGAACGCCCCTCACCACGGTCCGATGCGCTGCGCACCGGCCTCGATCTGCTGCGGGAGACGGACCTGCGGAATCGCTTGGCCGACATCCAGCTGCCGACGCTTTGGCTCTTCGGCGAGCGCGACACGCTGGTGCCGCCGGCCGTCGCCGAGCGCATCGCCCTGCTGATGCCCGGCGCCCAGTGTCGGACCATCCCCGGTGCCGGTCATGCGCCGCTGCTCTCGCATGGGGCGGAGGCCGCCGCCGCAATCACCGCATTCCTGAACGGGAGGCCCGAATGAGCTCGGTCAGCCCCATTCCGATCGACAAACAGGCCGCGCGCCGTGCGTTCGAGCGCGCCGCGGCGAGCTATGACCAGGCTGCAGTCTTGCAGCGCGAGATCGGCACGCGCATGCTCGAGCGCTTGAACTATGTCCGTCTAACGCCAAAGACCGTGCTCGATCTTGGCTGCGGGACCGGTCATGGACTCGACGACCTGGCGCGGCGTTGGCGTCGATCGCGCCTCATTGCACTCGATCTCGCCGAGACGATGCTGCAGCGCGCGCGTCGTCGGGGGACCTGGCTGAACCGGCCCAAACCCCTGTGTGCCGACCTCGAGTCGATCCCGTTGGCCGATGACTCGGTCGATCTGATCGTCTCGAACGCGACCCTGCAATGGGCCGGCGATCTCGCCGGCGCCTTCGCCGAGATGCGCCGCGTGCTGCGTCCCGAAGGCCTGCTGATGTTCACCACCTTCGGCCCGGATACCCTGATCGAATTGCGCCGCGCCTGGGCGGCGGCAGACGGCGGCGCTCATCCCCACGTCAGCCCGTTCCTCGACATGCACGACATCGGCGATGCGCTGGTGCGGGCCGGGTTCGCCGATCCGGTGATGGATGCCGAGCGGATCACGATGACCTATGCGACGGTGCGTGAGCTGATGCGCGACCTCAAGGCCATCGGCGGCCGCAATGCGCTGCAGGCCCGTTCGCGGGCGATGACCGGCCGCGCAACGCTGAGCGCAATGGAGCAGGCCTACGAGCAGGAGCGCCACGACGGCCGTCTCCCGTCCACCTGGGAGGTCGTCTACGGCCACGCCTGGATGCCGGCCGGTGCCAAGGCGCCGCCGCAACAACGGACCGACGAGGGTGTCGCGATCCCGGTCGGCGCGATCCCGCGCCGTGCAGGCGGGACAGGCCGCTAGCTGACCATCGCAGCAGAGGACCGAAACGATGCACCCCACACGAACGAGCCGGTCGGCATGAGATCGGCGCGGGGTCTCTTCATCACCGGCACCGATACCGAGGTCGGCAAGACCGAGATCACCCTTGGCCTGATGGCGGCTTTACAGGCCATCGGCCGGTCGGTGCTCGGGATGAAGCCGGTCGCCGCCGGCTGCGAGAAGACGGCCGAGGGCCTGCGCAATGACGACGCCGAGCGCATCCGGGCCCAGGCCTCGCGCTCGCTTGCCTATGCGACCGTCAATCCCTATGCCTTCGCCGAGCCGATCGCCCCGCACATCGCCGCCGAGCGGGCCGGGGTGTCGATCGAGCTCGAGCCGATCCGCGATGCCTACCGGAGCATGGCCGCCGAGACCGACTGGGTGCTCGTCGAAGGAGCCGGCGGCTGGCGGGTTCCGCTCGGTCCGAGCCTGACCCTGGCAGACCTGCCGAAGGCCCTTGATCTGCCGGTCGTGTTGGTCGTCGGATTGCGCCTGGGCTGCCTCAACCACGCCCTGCTCAGCGCCGAATCGATCATCGGGTCTGGGCTAACGCTCGCGGGCTGGGTCGCGAGCCGAGTCGATCCACAGATGGCTGCGGCGGAAGCGAACCTCTCAACCCTGCGCGAGCGCCTGCCGGCTCCATGCATTGGCGAGGTCCCATGGCTGGAGAGGCCAACGCCAGAGCGAGTCGCCAGTCATCTCCGCATCGCTCGGCTTGCTTAGTGCAAGGCAGCGGAGATCCCGAGACCGATTGTCGCTGTCCGCGCACACCTCTTTGCAGCCACCTAGGCGCCAGTCGTGTCGGCGTCGGGTGGCGCCTGCCGGGAGCGTGGATCGCCCGGACGGCGATCCTCGAGCCTCCAGGGATTGGATTCACGGCGTCTCCCGGCAGGCGCTGCCCGACGCCGACATTCGTACCGCGCTCGAGGACCGCACCGAATCGAGCTAAAAATCGAAACTCCGGACGCGATCACCCCCCGCAAACACTGAGCCTGTCGGCGCCTTTCGTCCGTCAATCAAGCAGAACAACCAGAACGACCGCCTGCTCCAAGCTCAAGCCTGTTTTGCCGAATACTCAAGCACCAACCCCCAACATCTCAGCCGCATGCGCCCGCGTTGTCGCGGTGATCTCGGTGCCGCCGAGCATGCGCGCGATCTCCTCGATCCGCTGCTCGGAGGCCAATGGGGTAATTTCCGTCAGCGTTTCCCCCTCGGTCGCGAACTTCCGGACCTTCAGATGCTGATGCGCCTGTGCCGCGACCTGGGCCAGATGCGTGACACAGAGCACCTGCCGGCTGCTGCCAAGCCGGCTCAATAGGCGCCCAACGATCTCGGCGACGCCACCGCCGATGCCGACATCGACCTCATCGAACACCAGCGTCGGGATGCCACCGACCTGGGCGGTCGCGACCTGGATCGCTAGGCTGATGCGCGAGAGCTCGCCGCCAGAGGCGACCTTGGCCAGCGGCTGCAGCGGCTGGCCGGGGTTCGCGCTGACCAGGAAGCTGACCCGGTCAAGGCCCTGACTGCTCAGCGCCTCGGCACCGCCGGCCTCGACTGCTACCTGAAACTGGCCACCGGCCATGCCGAGCTCCTGCATCGTGGCGGTCACCGTCTCGCTTAGGCGATCGGCGGCCTGAGCCCGCGACGCGCTGAGCCGCTCGCCGTGTGCGAGCAGGGCGGAGTAAAGTTGCTCGCGCTCGCGCGTGATGGTGTCGAGCGATTGATCGGCCTGCTCCAAGGTCGCGAGCTCCTGCTGACGCTCGGCGAAGAAGGCGTTTAGCGTCTCAGGTTGCACCCGGTATTTTCGAGCGAGCTCGTGGATACGGCCGATCCGCTCCTCGACCGCCTGCAATCGCGCCGGGTCCAGATCGAGCCCGTCAAGGTAGTGCCGCAGATTGGTTGCCGCTTCTTCGACCTGGACGGTGGCGCCATCGATCAGCTCGGCGGTCTCGCGCAGCGCCGGGTCGATGCCGGTCAGCGACTCTAAATCCGATGCGGCGCGGCCGAGGCCGTCGCGCAGGGATTGCTCGCCCTCGTAGAGCAGCTCGACCAGGGTGGCGGTCGTCGCCTGCAGCTGCCCCTGGTTCGCGAGCCGGCGCTGTTCGGCATCCAGGGCCTCGAGCTCATGCTCGCCGAGCGCCAGGTCGGTCAGCTCGTCGATCTGGAAGCGCAGCAGCTCCAAGCGCTCTTCGCGCTCGCTGCGAGCAGAGGTCAGTTCGGACCAGCGGGTATCAATATCGCGATAGGCGCGGTAGCGAGCGGCCATCTCGGCAACGAGTGGCTGGTGATCCGCATAGCCGTCGAGCAGCGCACGCTGGGCTGCGGGGCGCAGCAGAGACTGGTGCGCATGCTGACCATGGATGTCGACGAGCAGCTCGCCGAGCCCCCGCAGTTGACCGCTGCTGGCCGAACGGCCGTTGATAAAGGCGCGTGCTCGCCCGCCGCGCACCAAGACGCGGCGGATGACGCAGTCGTGGCCGTCGTCGAGTGATTGGTCGGTCAGCCATGCTTGGGCGGCCGGGTTCCTCTCAACATCGAATGTCGCACTGACCTCGGCGCGCTCGCAACCGCCGCGGATCATGGACACCTCGGCCTTGTCGCCTAGCGTCAGCCCGAGCGCGTCGATCAGGATCGACTTGCCGGCGCCGGTCTCGCCAGTCAGCGCGGTCATCCCAGTGGCGAGCTCGAGCTCGAGCCGGCTGACGATGACCAGGTTCTCGACCGAGATCTGGGTCAGCACGGCGTATCGGCCTGGGTATGGCCGCCCCAACCGAGTTTCGCCCGCAGGATGCGGTAGTGGTCATGATCACGCGGGTGCAGCAGCCGGATGCGGCGCGGGCTGCGCTCGATTCGGATCGATGCGCCGGTCTGCGGGGGCAGTGCGATCTGGCCATCACAGGTCAAGCGGACCTGCTCCGGGTCCGGGCTGCAGAGCCGGATCTCGATGCGGCTGGCGCCTGGAATCACCAGCGGCCGGTTGCTCAGGGTATGCGGGCAGATCGGGACCAGCAGCAGGGCGTCGAGGCGCGGATGGATCAGCGGCCCGCCCCCCGAGAGTGCGTAGGCGGTCGACCCTGTCGGCGTGGCGACGATGAGCCCATCGGAGCGTTGGGCATTGACGAAGCGGCCGTCGATGTAGGTCTCGAACTCGATCATCCGCACCGAGTTCCATTTATGGATGACGACATCGTTGAGCGCGCGCTCGGGCTTGGATTGTTCGCCCATCCTGGCATCCAGCAGAATCCGCGAGTCGGCGTCATAGGCGCCGCTCAGGATCTGCTCGAGGCGGTCCTCGATCTCGTCTGGCAGGATATCGACCAGGAAGCCGAGGCGGCCGAGGTTGATACCCACCAATGCCAGGTCGAAATCAGCCAGCTCGCGCGCGGCATGGAGGAAGGTCCCGTCGCCGCCGACCACCAGCACGAGATCACAGTGGGCGCCGAGCGCTTCGATCTCGATCCCGTCCGCGCGCCCAAGCAACCGCGCTGTCGTCCGCTCGAAGTGGGTGCGCACACCCAGCGCCTGCAGCTTACCGGCGGCGCGCTCCACGGTGGCGGCAACGCGGGGGTCCTGATGTTGCTTGGCAATGATGCCGATGTTCTGAAACCAGGCCATTGATGGCGCGGGAACCCAGGGCGGAGGGAGTCGAACTGCGTCGTGATCAGGGGCGAGGGCTCGAGCGGCGTGCAGCAGGCAGCGACTGCGGTCGTGCGCCGGTTCGCGCCGCCGGCAACGTTAGCACGGGCCATGGGCTACGCCAACAGCACGAGTGAGCGCATCGCTTGACATCCGGGGTCGCGCCCCTTAGATTGCAATACATTAGCACTCGACAGGTGAGAGTGCTAACAAGATTCGACCGGTTGCGATCGCGCTGGTTGTAGGCTGTATTAGCGCCCGGAGGTTCTGTTCGGCGCCGTCTTGCGACGAGCCCCGAAACCGAGTTTTTCGAGATCGAGCGAACCTGTTTTCAGCCGCCGGTTATCATCCGCCAGGGGGCGACAGTGAGTGACAGTGAGCGACAATCGCGTGTCAAGTGACTCCCGAGCCAGTGTCCGTTTCGCTGAAGGACAGATCAGCGAGCGCGCGCTCCATTTCCTGAAGGTCTTGGTCGAGCGTCACATCCGCGACGGTCAGCCGGTGGGATCGCGGACCCTAGCACGTGATACCGGGCTGGATCTGAGCCCGGCGACCGTTCGCAACGTGATGTCCGATCTCGAGGATCTGGGGCTCGTATCATCGCCGCATACCTCCGCGGGAAGGGTACCGACCGCGTCGGGTTATCGTCTGTTCATCGATAGCCTTCTCAAGGTGTCTCCGCTGACTGAGGCGGATGTCGAGACCTTGAGATCACAATTTGATCGAACCACTGATACGGTTAATCTGATTCAGACCGCCTCGCGGGCCCTGTCCGGTGTGACCCACTTGGCCGGCTTGGTGATGGTACCGCGCCATGAGCGCGAGGTGTTCCGGCAGATCGAGTTCGTTGGTCTGTCCGGTCGTCGGGTGTTGGCGATTCTAGTGACCGGCGATGGTGAGGTGCACAACCGCATCCTCGAGACCGAGCAGCCGCTGCCGGCGGCGCAGCTCGAGCAGGCGTCCAATTATCTGACGCAGCTGTTCAATGGCCGGGAGATGCACGAGGTGCGCCGGCAACTGATGGCGGACCTCAAGCAGACCCATGCGCACATGGACGAGCTGATGATGCGCGCGGTGATGATGGCGCAGCGCGTCGTCGAGGCGGCCGAGCACAAGGATGACGTGATGATCGCCGGCCAGACCAATCTGATGGAGTTCTCCGAGCTGTCGAGCATGGATCGCTTGAAGGCGCTATTCGACGCCTTTACCGAGAAGCGTCAGATCCTGGATCTGCTCGACCGTTGTATCGAGGCCGAAGGAGTACAGATCTTCATCGGTGAAGAATCAGGTTACGAGCTGCTCGATGACTGCAGCGTGGTCACTGCGACCTACCGGGTCGAGGACCAGGTACTCGGCGTGCTTGGTGTCATCGGCCCGACACGGATGAACTACCAGCAGGTGATCCCGGTGGTCGACGTGACAGCAAAGCTGCTCGCCGCCGCGCTGAGCGAGCGCTGATACCTCGGGCGGTCCTGATCAACCGCGACGCAGCGCCGCTTCTGCGGTGGCGTCACGGAAACGGTTCGCAATAAATCAATCACAGGCAGAGGCCACCGGGCCGGCGATCCTGAGGCCGCCGATTGCCCGCTGATTGGCCCCGGGAGAGTTTGACCATGACCAAGGAGCAACACGACCAGCAATCCGCAGAGACGCCGCTCGGCGAGGAGCTCAGCGCGGCCGAGGGCCGGCCCCCCGGTGAGGGGGGTGCGGCCGGCCCCTCGGTCGAGGCGACCGCCGATCCGGCTGACTCGGGAGAAGGGGCGCCGGCCGACGCGGGCAGTGCCGATGCCGCGTCCGACAGCACCTCTGACAGCGAGGCGGCGGAGCCCGATCCGGCTGAGCTGACGATGCTGCTCGAAGATGCGCGCGCAAAGGCGGACGATGCGCACAACCAGGCCCTGCGCATGCGCGCCGAGATGGAAAACATGGGGCGCAGGCAGGCAAAGGAGCTGGAGAACGCCCACAAGTTCGCGCTCGAGGGCTTCATCAAGGAGCTTCTACAGGTGCGCGATAGCCTCGAGCTCGGCAAGGCTGCCGCAGAATCGCCGGACGCCGATGTCGGCAAGCTGCGCGAAGGGACCGAGCTCACGCTCAAGCTGCTCAGCGATGTGATGACAAAGTTCGGCGTCGAGCGGATCGAGCCTGAGGGCGAACCGTTCAATCCAGACTATCACCAGGCGATGTCGATGCAGCCGCGTTCGGATGTGCCGCCCAATACCGTCGTGAATGTCGTCCAGAGTGGCTACACGCTGAACGGACGATTGGTGCGCCCCGCCTTGGTGATGGTGTCGCAGGCGGCTTGATTGCTGCAGATCATTCTGAGCACCGAATGGCGGCCGTCGCGCCAGCGTGGCGGCATTGAGAATGCTTGAGAATCACAGGGTTTTACCCCAACTGCTCCAGCAATGAGCGGGCACGGGACGACCCGACCGAACACAACCTTGTAACCAATTTAGAGAGAGGAGAAAGACCATGGGGAAGATCATTGGCATCGATCTTGGTACCACGAACTCCTGCGTCGCGGTAATGGAAGGCGACAAGGCGAAGGTGATCGAGAACGCCGAGGGCGATCGGACCACGCCGAGTATCGTCGCGTTCAACAGCGATGGTGAGGTGCTCGTCGGCCAGTCGGCCAAGCGCCAGGCCGTGACCAATCCGGCCAATACCCTGTTCGCGATCAAACGCCTGATCGGACGCCGCTACGAGGACCATATCGTCAGCAAGGACAAGGACATGGTCCCGTACAAGATCGTCAAGGCCGACAATGGCGACGCCTGGGTCGAGGCCAACGGCAAGAAGATGGCCCCGCCCGAGATCTCGGCCAAGGTGCTGCAGAAGATGAAGAAGACCGCCGAGGACTACCTCGGCGAGAAGGTCACCGAGGCGGTGATCACGGTGCCGGCCTACTTCAACGATTCGCAGCGTCAGGCGACCAAGGACGCCGGCCGCATCGCCGGTCTTGATGTCAAGCGCATCATCAACGAGCCGACCGCCGCCTCGCTCGCCTATGGCATGGACAAGAAGCGCGGCGACCAGAAGCTGGCGGTCTATGACCTCGGCGGTGGCACCTTCGATATCTCGATCATCGAGATCGCCGAGATCGAGGGCGAGCATCAGTTCGAGGTGCTCTCGACCAATGGCGACACCTTCCTCGGCGGCGAGGACTTTGACCTGCGGATCATCGACCACCTGGCCGATACCTTCAAGAAGGAGCAGGGCGTCGATCTGCACAACGACCCGCTCGCGCTGCAGCGCCTGAAGGAGGCGGCGGAGAAGGCCAAGATCGAGCTCTCCTCGAGCCAGCAGACCGATATCAATCTGCCCTACATCACGGCCGATCAGACCGGCCCGAAGCACCTGAACGTCAAGCTGACGCGCTCCAAGCTCGAGTCGCTGGTCGAGGACCTGGTCGATCGCACCATCGGCCCCTGCCGCACGGCACTGAAGGACGCCGGCGTTGGCGCCGGTGACATCAGCGAGGTGATCCTGGTCGGCGGCCAGACCCGAATGCCGAAGGTGCAGGAGAAGGTCGAGGAGTTCTTCGGCAAGGCGCCGCGCAAGGACGTCAATCCGGACGAGGCGGTTGCGGTCGGTGCGGCGATCCAGGGCGGCGTGCTCGGCGGTGGCGTCAAGGACGTGCTGCTGCTCGACGTGACCCCGCTGTCGCTCGGCATCGAGACCCTCGGCGGCGTGATGACCAAGCTGATCGAGAAGAACACCACGATCCCGACCTCGGCCAATCAGGTGTTCTCGACCGCCGACGACAACCAGACCGCGGTCACCGTGCATGTGCTCCAGGGCGAGCGCGAGCGCGCCGCCGACAACAAGTCGCTCGGGCGCTTCGACCTGTCGGACATCCCGCCGGCGCCGCGCGGCGTGCCGCAGATCGAGGTCAAGTTCGACATCGACGCCAACGGGATCCTCAACGTCTCGGCCAAGGACAAGGCGACCGGCAGGGAGCAGTCGATCGTGATCAAGGCCAGCTCCGGGCTCTCGGACGAAGAGGTCGAGCGCATGGTCAAGGACGCCGAGTCGCACGCCGAGGAGGACCGCAAGTTCCACGAGCTGGTTGGCGCGCGCAATCACGCCGACTCGATGATCCATGCGACGCGCAAGTCGATGGAGCAGCTCGGTGACGACAAGCTGGAAGCCGGCGAGAAGGACCGCATCGAGAGCACCATCAAGGAGCTCGAGGAGGCGATGAAGGGCGAGGACAAGGACAAGATCGAGTCGCTGACCAAGGCGCTCGGCGATGCCTCCTCGAAGATGGCCGAACGCCTCTACTCGCAAAGCCAGGGCGCCGATGCCGGCGCGGGGCCGACGAGCGAGGGCGCTGCCAGCGGCTCCGACGCGGGCTCGGGCGATTCCGACGATGTGGTCGACGCCGAGTTCGAAGAGGTCAAGAACGACAAGCGTTGATCTCCTGACCCGAGCGAACGCGCCCACGGGCCGACGCTCGGCCTGAAAACGGCGTGTGGGCGGGGCGCTCACACGCCGTTTTGTTCATGGTGACGGCGCCGCTGAGTCCGCTTCGGTCGGTGCCCGAGAATGCCCGGCCAGCGCCGCGCTTGCTTCCTGTCAACACGAATACCGACCAACCGCATGTCCCAGCGCGATTACTACGAGATCCTCGGCCTCAGCCGCAACGCCAGCGAGCAGGACATCAAGAAGGCCTTCCGCCGGCTGGCGATGAAGTACCATCCGGACCGGAATCCGGATGACGCCGAGTCCCTGGCCAAATTCAAGGAGGCCAAGGAGGCCCACGATGTGCTGACCGATGCGCGCAAGCGCAGTGCCTACGATCAGTTCGGGCACGCGGGCGTCAGCGGACAGGGCGGCTTCGGCGGCGGTGCCAGCGACTTCGGCGCTGGCGGCTTCTCCGATATCTTCGGCGACGTGTTCGGCGATATCTTCGGCGGGCGCGGCGGCCGGCGCGGCGCGCGCGGGGCCGATCTGCGCTACGACCTGTCGCTGACCCTCGAGGAGGCGGTCGCCGGCAAGGACGTCAAGATCCGGATCCCGACCACGGTCGAATGCCACCATTGCGGCGGCAGCGGCGCCAAACCCGGCACCCGGCCCACGGAGTGCCCGACCTGTCACGGCATGGGCCAGGTGCGCATGCAGCAGGGCTTCTTCTCGATCCAACAGACCTGTCCCGAGTGCCGCGGCAGCGGCAGTGTGGTCGAGGAGCCGTGCCGCCACTGCCGCGGCGCGGGGCGCGTCAAAGAGGAGAAGACCCTCTCGGTCAAGGTGCCGCCCGGCGTCGACACCGGGGATCGCATCCGCATCGCCGGCGAGGGCGAGGTCAGCGAGCGCGGGGGCACCCCGGGCGATCTCTATGTGCAGATCGTGGTCGAGGACCACCCGATCTTCAAGCGCGAGGACAGCCACCTGCTCTGCGAGGTGCCGATCAGCTTCGTCACCGCGGCGCTCGGCGGCGAGCTCCAGGTGCCGACGCTGAACGGTAAGGTGGTGCTGAAGATCCCGCCCGGCACCCAGACCGGCAAGCTGTTCCGGATGCGCGGCAAGGGCATCAAGCCGGTGCGCGGCGGCCCTGTCGGCGACCTGCTGTGCCGGGTGGTGGTCGAGACACCGGTGAACCTGACCGAGCGCCAGAAGGAGCTGCTGCGCGAGTTCGAGGAGAGCGTCAGCGCCGGCGGCAAGCATCACAGCCCGCAGTCGAGCTCCTGGCTCGACGGGGTCAAGCACTTCTTCGAGAAGATGGGGCTGTAGCCGCGGCGCAGCGCGTGTTCGCCGAGTCCGTTCGGACCTATTCCAAGCGCCTGTTATCGCCGTTCCGCGGTCTGGTGCAGATCGCCGAGGCCGGCGATGCGCGCGCGCTGACTCTCGACGGGCGCCACTGGGCGATCCAGTGCGCGCGAGCCGGCCGTGCCCGGCTGCACGGGCCATCGCCCGATGCCGATCCGGATCAGCGCTTCGCACTGGTCGCGACCGTCGAGGAGGGTGAACTGAAGACGCGCGCCCTGCACCCCTTCCTCGATCCACACGCCGTCGAAGCCGCGGTCGAGGGCCTGTTCGCCACCGTGGCCAGCGCTCGGGTGCCGTTCGCCGCCACCGACTGCTACGAGTATTGGCTGCTCGACGCCGCCGACGGGGCGCCGCTGGCCCTGCTCGACGCCCGCGCCGGCGATGAGGAGGCGCTGCCGCCGCCGCGCCCGTCGTGGATCGCGATGCCGGCGGCGCAGCTCGAGGTGCAGGCGCCGGAGGCGGATCCGACGCACTATGTGCCGCCGGTCAATTACCGGCTGCAGAAGCTGGTCGAGGCGCGTGCCGGCCCCAAGCCGCAGGCCCGGTGGTTCCATCGCGCGGCGCCTGCAGGGTTCCCACCCTGCCTGATCCGCGAGGACTGGGCGAGCGAGGAGGCGCAGCAGCTCTGCGGCCGCTACCTCGATCGGCTGGCACCACGCCTGCTGATGCTGCACGGGCTGCCCCGCGCCGAGCGGCAGCGCCTGGAACGCGCGGCGCGCAAACATGTGTTCGACGTCGAGCGCTTCTACACCCTGTACCCAGAGGTGGTCGACGAGAAGCTGATCACCGCCGCGCGCGTCGAGGCGCAGCTGCGGCGCACGGCCGGCGCTGGGGCGTCATGACCTTCGGGATCCCGCGCCCGCTGGCTCACCCGCATGCTTCTCGCCCGCAGGCCGGGTCGGGTATGGTACGCGCGATAGCCTGTGTCCCCACTGGAGAATGATGATGCACGAGATTCGCGTCGCCGTCGCCGGTGCCGGCGGCCGCATGGGCCGCACCCTGATCAGCGCCGCCCATGCCACCGAGGGGCTTCGGGTGACCGCTGCGACCGAGCAGTCCGAGAGCGCACTGGTCGGCGTCGACGCCGGCGAGCTGGCCGGACTGGGGCGCATCGGCGCGCCGATCCGGCCCGACCTCGATGAGGTCTTGGCCGATTTCGACGTGCTGATCGACTTCACCACGCCGCGCGCGACCATGCACCACCTGGAGCTCTGCCGCGACGCCCGCTGCCGCATGGTGATCGGCACCACCGGGCTGACACCGGATCAGCGCGAGGCGGTCAGCGAGGCCGCGATCGATATCGCGCTGGTGCAGGCACCGAATATGAGCGTCGGCGTCAACCTGTGCTTCAAGCTGCTCGATCTGGCGGCACGGGTGATGGGCGAGGACACCGATGTCGAGATCATCGAGGCGCACCACCGGCACAAGGTCGACGCACCCTCGGGCACTGCGCTGCGCATGGGCGAGGTGATCTGCGATGCGCTCGGGCGCGATCTCGGCGCGGTCGCCGTGCACGGGCGCCACGGGCACACCGGCGAGCGCGACCGCCAGAGCGTCGGCTTCGGCAGCATCCGGGCCGGCGACACCGTGGGCGAGCACAGCGTCTGGTTCGCCGCCGACGGCGAGCGGGTCGAGATCGCGCACAAGGCCACCAATCGGATGACCTTCGCCCGCGGTGCCTGCCGCGCTGCGCTTTGGGTGGCGCCGCGCGAACGCGGTCACTTCGACATGCAGGACGTGCTCGGCCTGCGCGGCTGATCCCACGCGGGTCAGACCAGCTGGTGGTGGGCCCGCATGTAGCTGTAGACGAGCCCGGAGGCCTGGCGCATCGAGTTGCTCCGGTTGGTGATCCAGGTCGTGTAGTGGTTGGTGCGCCGGCTCTTCTCGATGATGCCGATGAAGGTGTACGGGCGCGGGCGCCCGCGGGTGTCGCGGCAGTCGATGATGCCCATGTTGCCGCACAGAATCGCGGTCGAGCCGGTCTTGTCGTAGACGCGGATGTCCGAGGGCATTCCCCTCACGCCGCGGGTGATGCGGTCGTGGTTGGGCACGCCCATGAGGTCGCGCACCTCGTCCGCGCCCGGC
>JAAAOQ010000265.1 GCA_009908845.1 Gammaproteobacteria bacterium | reverse complement strand
CGATGCCGTCGATGGACACCTTCGACGCCCAGGACGAGGCCTATAGAGAATCGGTGCTGCCAGACGCGGTCAAGGCCCGGGTCGCGGTCGAGGCCGGCGTCTCGAACCTGTGGCCGAAGTATATCGGCATGCACGGCAAGGTCGTCGGGGTCGATCGTTTCGGCGAGTCGGCGCCCGCGGCGGCCGTCTACAAGGAGTTCGGCATCACCGCCGACGCCGTCACCGCGGCCGTCAAGGGCCTGCTCTAGGCCGCCTTGACGCTGCTTTGACGCTTGCTTTGGCGCTGGGCCACGCGTTGCGAGGGCCGGTTTCCTGATCCGCAACGCGCGCCATCACCCCTTTCCATCGCTCGTTAACGAGGAGTAACCCATGACCCTGAAAGTTGGCATTAACGGCTTCGGCCGCATCGGCCGCATGACCTTCCGCGCGATCGCCAAGGACTTCCCGGAGATGCAGGTCGTCGGCATCAACGACCTGCTCGACCCTGAGTACCTCGCGTACATGCTCAAGTACGACTCGGTGCACGGCAACTTCGCCGGCGATGTGTCGATTGACGGCAACACCATGATCGTCGATGGCAATAAGATTCGGCTGACCGCCGAGAAGGACCCATCCAAGCTGGCTTGGGGCGACATCGGCGCCGACCTGGTGCTCGAGTGCACCGGCTTCTTCCTGACCACCGAGAGCTGCCAGGCGCACATCGACGCCGGCGCCAAGAAGGTCGTGCAGAGCGCGCCGTCGAAGGACAGCACGCCGATGTTCGTCTACGGCGTCAACCACAATACCTATGACGGCCAGGCCATCATCTCGGCCGCCAGCTGCACCACCAACTGCCTGGCGCCGGTGACCAAGGTCCTGAACGACAACTGGGGCGTCAAGCGCGGCCTGATGACCACGGTCCATGCTGCGACCGCGACCCAGAAGACCGTCGACGGCCCCTCGATGAAGGACTGGCGCGGCGGCCGCGGCATCCTCGAGAACATCATCCCGTCCTCGACCGGCGCGGCCAAGGCCGTCGGCAAGGTGCTGCCCGAGCTCAACGGCAAGCTGACCGGCATGGCCTTCCGCGTGCCGACCTCGGACGTCTCGGTGGTCGATCTGACCTGCGAGCTCGAGAAGGACACCGACTACGAGGCGATCTGCGCGGCGATGAAGAGTGCCTCCGAGTCCGGTGATCTGGCCGGCGTGCTCGCCTACACCGACGAGAAGGTCGTCTCGACCGACTTCCGCGGTTGCGGCACGCCGTCGATCTTCGATGCCGGCGCCGGCATCATGCTCGACAGCACCTTCGTTAAGGTCGTTGCCTGGTACGACAACGAGTACGGCTACACCTGCAACTTCCTGCGCATGGCGCAGCACGTCGCGGGCTGATCTCGAGATCGGGCTCGTCCGAGAGCGCAATGCGCCTGTCTCAGTGTGACCGCCGCCCGAGTGCGGTCGCCTGAGTTTGACCGGTAGCCGGCCTCCGTGCCGGTCCTCCGGTATCGGCCCGATGTCAGCTCGATTGGGGCTTGATGTGCCGCGGTCTGAGTCATCCGGAAAGCCCTGAAGCGGTTTTCCCGATCGCTCATGCTGAACAGCGAACTGCAGCGAACAATACCGACTCTTCATCACATCTCGAACGAGGTTGCCTCCAATGTCCTTCACCAAGCTCACCGATCTCGATCTGGCCGGCAAACGTGTCCTGATCCGCTCTGACCTGAACGTCCCGGTCAAGAACGGCAAGGTCACCTCGGATGCCCGGATCAAGGCGTCCATGGCCACCTTCGAGCACTGCCTGAAGGCCGGCGCCAAGGTGATGGTGATGTCGCATCTCGGCCGTCCCGAGGAGGGGGTCTATTCGGAAGAGGACTCGCTCGCTCCGGTGGCGGCCGATCTCGGCGCGAAGATGGGTCGCGAGGTCCGGCTGGTGAAGGACTATCTCGAGACCGCCCCTGACGTGGCCGACGGCGAGCTGGTTCTGCTCGAGAACGTCCGCTTCAACAAGGGTGAGAAGAAGGACAACGAGGACCTGGCCAAGCAATATGCCGCGCTTTGCGACATCTATGTGATGGACGCCTTCGGCACCGCCCACCGTGCCCAGGCCTCGACCCACGGCGCGGGCAAGTTTGCGCCGACCGCCTGTGCCGGGCTGCTGCTCGCCGAGGAGTTGGATGCGCTGAAGAAGGCGCTGGCCGAGCCCAAACGGCCGATGGTCGCGATCGTCGGCGGCTCCAAGGTCTCGACCAAGCTGACCGTGCTCGAGGCGCTCTCGACCAAGGTCGACCAACTCGTCGTCGGCGGCGGCATCGCCAACACCTTCATCAAGGCCGCCGGCCACAACGTCGGCAAGTCGCTCTGCGAGGACGACCTGGTCGCGACCGCGAAGGGGCTGATGGACAAGGCCGAGGCCGCCGGCGCGACTATCCCGATCGCGACCGATGTCGTTGTTGGCAAGCAGTTCGACGAGAACGAGCCGGCCGTGCAGAAGACCGTCGACGAGGTCGCCGACGATGACATGATCTTCGATATCGGCCCCGAGAGCGCCGATGCGCTCGCCGCGATCATCAAGCAGGCCGGCACCGTGGTCTGGAACGGCCCGGTCGGGGTGTTCGAGTTCGACCAGTTCGGCGAGGGCACCAAGACCGTCTCGATGGCGATCGCCGAGACCGATGCCTTCACGCTCGCCGGCGGCGGCGACACCATCGCGGCGATCCAGAAGTACGACATCTACGACCGGGTCTCCTACATCTCGACCGCGGGCGGGGCCTTCCTCGAGTACCTCGAGGGCAAGACCTTGCCCGCGGTCGCGATGCTCGAGGCGCGCGCGCAGGCCTGACCGACACTCCCCGTGGCGAGCGCGCGGGCGCGGTCCTGCGCGCATCGCCAGCCCGGGTCATCTTCCCTCAACCTCTACTCTCCAAAGCCGTCATGCCGAGACGTACCAAGATCGTCGCCACCTTCGGGCCCGCCACCGATGGCCCCGGTGTGCTGGAGGCCATGATGGATGCCGGGCTCAATGTGGTCCGGCTCAACATGTCCCACGACTCGCACGAGCGCCAGCGCGAGCGGGTTCGGCAGGTGCGCGAGATGGCCAAGGCCAAGGGGCACCCCCTCGGCGTGCTGATCGATCTGCAGGGGCCGAAGATCCGGATCGGCCGCTTCAACGAGGGCGCGGTGGAGCTTGCCGAAGGGGTGTCCTTTGCGATCGACGCCGATTGCCCGATGGATGCCGGCGATGGCGCCCGGGTCGGCACGACGCTGCCCAGCATGGTCGAAGATGTCGCGCCGGGCGACATCCTGCTGCTCGACGATGGCGCGATCGAGCTGCGCGTCGAATCGGTGACGGGTCCTCGCATCGACTGCACCGTGCTGCTCGGCGGGCGCCTGTCGAACAGCAAGGGCATCAACAAGAAGGGCGGCGGTCTCTCCGCGCCGGCGCTGACCGATAAGGACAAGGCCGACATCGCCTTCGCGGCCGAGGTCGAGGCCGATTATGTCGCGGTCTCGTTCGTCTGCAATGGCGACGATGTCCGGCTCGCGCGGGAGCTGCTCGAAGCCGCCGGCGGCACGGGCGGCATCGTCGCCAAGATCGAGCGGGCCGAGGCACTGCGGGCGCTCGAGGACATCATCGACGCCTCGGACGCGGTGATGGTCGCGCGCGGGGACCTCGGCGTCGAGATCGGTGACGCCGAGCTGCCGGCGGTTCAGAAGCGGCTGATCAGCCTGGCGCGCGAGCGTAACTGCGTCGTGATCACCGCGACCCAGATGATGCAGTCGATGATCGAGAACCCGATCCCGACCCGGGCCGAGGTCTTCGATGTCGCCAACGCGGTGCTCGACGGCACCGATGCGGTGATGCTCTCGGCCGAGACCTCGGTCGGCAAGAATCCGCCCAAGGTCGTCGAGTCGATGTCGCGCATCTGTGCCGAGGCCGAGAAGGAGCGGCTGGTGCAGCGCTCCGGGCATCGCATCGACGCCGTCTTCGGCCGCGTCGATGAGGCCATCGCGATGGCGACCATGTACACCGCCAATCACCTGGGCGTGAAGGCGATCGCGGCGCTGACCGAGTCCGGCTCCACGGTCAAGTGGATGTCGCGGATCAGCTCCGGCATCCCGATCTACGCGATGACCCGACAGGTTCCAACCCGTCGAAAAGTAACCCTTTTCCGCGGTGTCTATCCAGTAAGATTCGATGTCGCGAGCACTGACATCCACGAGGTCAACAAGGAGGTCATCGAGGAGCTGCTGCGCCATGGCACGGTGCAGGAAGGCGATCTGGTGCTGATCACCAAGGGTGATCGCAGCGGGGTCGAAGGACAGACCAACATCATGAAAATCATGCGCGTCGGTGAGCATCGGCTACTGACCGGCGATTGATCGAACAGCCCACTAGCTCGGAACGTCCCGTTTAACCCTTCAACGACAGAGGAGAACCGCAATGGCTCTTATTTCGCTTCGCCAATTGCTGGATCACGCCGCTGAGCATCAGTACGGCGTCCCAGCCTTCAACGTGAACAATCTCGAGCAGATGCGCGCCATCATGGAGGCGGCCGACGAGACCGACTCGCCGGTGATCTGCCAGGCCTCGGCCGGTGCCCGTAAGTACGCCGGCGCGCCCTTCCTGCGCCACCTGATCTTGGCCGCGATCGAGGAATGGCCGCATATCCCGGTCGTGATGCACCAGGACCACGGCGCCTCACCGGCGGTCTGCCAGCGCTCGATCCAGCTCGGCTTCAGCTCGGTGATGATGGACGGCTCGCTCGGCGAGGACATGAAGACGCCGATGGACTACGAGTACAACGCCAACGTGACCCGCCAGGTCGTCGACATGGCCCACGCCTGCGGCGTCTCGGTCGAGGGCGAGCTGGGCTGCCTGGGCTCGCTCGAGTCCGGCATGGCCGGCGAGGAAGACGGCTCTGGCGCCGAGGGCAAGCTATCGCATGATCAGCTGCTGACCGATCCGGAAGAGGCCGCCAAGTTCGTCAAGGATACCCAGGTCGACGCCCTCGCGATCGCGATCGGCACCAGCCACGGCGCCTACAAGTTCACCCGGCCACCCACGGGCGACATCCTCGCGATCCAGCGCATCCGTGAGATCCACGCCCGC
The DNA here is from genome assembly GCA_009908845.1 of Gammaproteobacteria bacterium. Taxonomy (GTDB): domain Bacteria; phylum Pseudomonadota; class Gammaproteobacteria; order Chromatiales; family Chromatiaceae; genus Lamprobacter. Next base: position 62,713 of record JAAAOQ010000265.1, on the reverse strand, counting down.
ATCCCGGATACCCATCTGGTGATGCACGGCTCCTCGTCGGTGCCGCAGGAATGGCTGAAGATCATCGACGAGTTCGGCGGCGATATGGGCGAGACCTATGGCGTACCGGTCGAAGAGATCGCCGAGGGCATCAAGAACGGTGTGCGCAAGGTCAACATCGATACCGACCTGCGCATGGCCTCCACCGGCGCCATCCGCAAGCATCTGGCCGAGAACCCGAAGAACTTCGACCCCCGCAAGTACCTTCAGGCCTCGACCAAGGCGATGAAGGACATCTGCAAGGCCCGCTACGAGGCCTTCGGCACCGCCGGCAATGCAAGCAAGATCAAGGTCCTGTCGCTCGAGGCGATGACCGATCGCTATGCCAAGGGCGAGCTCGACCCGAAGGTCAACTGAGCCCGCGTTGGGCCATCGCCAGTCGCTGTGGTGACCCGCAGCGACAGAGCTGAAGAGGGGCGCTCAGGCGCCTCTCTTTTTGTGTCCTCAATCGAGCGCCCGCAACCGAACGCCCACACGGGCACCCGCAACCGAACGCCGTCAATCGGGTGCCCTCAATCGGCCATGAGGAAACGCTCGAGGGTTTGAGGCTCCGAGAGGTCGCCGTAGAGGACCTCGGCGCCCTCGCCATCGCTGATCCGCAGCAGTGCCGGCGTCGCGAAGATGCCGTAGGCAAAGGTTTGGGCCGGGTCCTGAACCAGATCGATCTCCTGTGTCATCTCCGGGTCCTGTCCGAAACGGCGCAATGCCTCGGCGAGGTTGGCCCGCGCCCGGCGTGAGCGCGGTGCATCGCCGGTCGTGAACAAGATCAGTTGCGGCCGCTTACCGCTCTCGACCCTGGCAGCCTCGATCGCGCTCGGGGTCGTCATCGATGATTGCCCTCGCTCCGCTCGCGCACGCCCTGCGCAGGCGTCTCCTCGCTCATGGGGGCCGCCGCCTGGCGTCGCCGGACCACGTCTCGCTGCTGCTGTTCGGAGAGCGTCTCGCGCGCCCGCTGTTCTTCCTGCTGCGCCTGCAGCTCGATGCGCAGCCGCGCTGCCTCGGCCTCGGCCGTCTCGATGCGCCGTTCCAGATCCTGCCGGCGCTGAGTGTCCTCGAGCGCCCTCAAGCGCTGATTCAGGGCCTCTTCGTTCTCCTTCTGGAGCCGTGCAGTGCCCATCAGCACCTCGGTGCCATACTCGTAGACATCGGCCAGATCCAGGCCGCCGTCGGCCAGGATCAGTTCCCGGACCTGGTTCGAGTGCGCCGTTCCGCGTGATTTGACGACCGAGAGCGAGCGGTTGCGCTCGCCGCCGACGACATTGAAGCCCAGCGTCAGCCAGGTGTCGGCCAGCGTCGAGGCATGGCTGAGGGTCTCCTCGCTGCCCGGATCGTCATCGCTGTTGAGCGATGTCAGTACCGTTGTGATGCCGCTTGCCCGGGTCTTGCTCAAGAGGCGCTCGATCGCGATCTTCGCATCGTCTGGCCCGGCCGCCTTGAACAGCGCCGATATCGGGTCGATGATCCGGCAGGCCGGTTCCAACTCCTCGATGCCGCGAACCAGCGCATGGTAATGGGTCTCGAGCAGACTGCTCCAGGCCTCGCGCGTGACGAAGCGCAGCAGGCCGGCCTCGATCGGCGCGCCGAGCTCGATGCCGACCGAGGCGAGATTGCGGATCACCGGCGCCTGGATCTCATCGAAACTGAGGTAGAGCACGCGCTCGCCGCGCGCAGTCGCAGCGGCGGCAAAGCTGCCGCAGAGCGTGGTCTTGGCCGTGCCGGGTTGGCCCGAGATCAGGGTCGTCGAGGCACGGTAGAGCCCGCCGTCGAGAACCTCATCGAGCCGGTCGATTCCGGTGCTGAGCCGTTCTTGGCTGGCTCGCTCCACTCGGATCGTGCTGCTGTCCTCTTCGGTGTAGGGGAAGTGCACACCATCGGTGTCGATCAGCATCGGGACCTCATCGGCGGTATGGGCACTGCCGCGATACTTCGCGATCCGAAAGCGGCGGGCGAGCCGGCTTTCGATGAGGGTCGTCGAGAGCAGCATGACGCTCGGCAACAGGAACTCGACACCCTCGAGGTGCTTGGGGGCGAGCGCGTTCTGGTCGAGCTTGCCGGTCAAGAGCAGCGTCAGCCCGCGTTCCTCGGACCAGTCACTGACCCGGTGCACCTGTTCGATCGCGACGAACGGGTCGCGATGTCGATAGAGCAGCTGGTCGATGCCATCGAGAATGAGCCATTCGGCTCGGGTACGCTGAACGCAATGCTCGATCCCGGCCAGTAGCCCGCCGAGGTCGAACTCCCCCGAGACCTGAGCACCCTGGCTCGGTCGGGCATCGATCAGCTCGAAGCCCGGGTGCTCGGCCAGGCGCTGTCCCCAGCTGAACGAGGCCGCGTCGCGCAGGACCTGAGCGCGCGATTCCTCGAACGAGACGAACACAGCGGCCTCATCGCGCGCGAGCGCCTGGGCGATGATCTGCAACGTCAAGACGGTCTTGCCGGATGCCGGGCGGCCGAGCACCAATGTCCCGCCGGCAGCCGGCAGGCCGCCGTGGGTCATCCAGTCGAGGCCGGTGATACCGGTTGGGCGTTTGGTGATGGCCTGATCGGGTTCCGTCATGCGTCTCGCCCTGCGGTTCGGTGGGATTCGGTTCGGGAGTCTGCGCGAGCCGCGGTGGCGCCGGCACCGAGCGGCAGCTGGCAGCCTTGTTCAAGAAGCCAGCGGAAATCCTCGGTCTCGAGCGGCATGCTGAACAGATAGCCTTGCCCCAGCTCGTAGCCCATGTCCAGCAGGGCCTGACGGACCGGCTCCGATTCGATCCCTTCGGCGATCAGATCGGCCCCTAATGCATCCCCGACGCCCTTGACCGTCTGCAGCACTCGGCGACTGTAGTGGTCATCGAGCGCGCTCGCGACGAAAAAGCGGTCCACCTTGATCTCATCGAATGGATAGCGCTGCAGATAGGCAAGCGACGAATAGCCGGTGCCGAAGTCGTCGAGGGACAGCCGAACGCCGAGCGCCCGCAGCGCGTTCAGCTCTTGCAGCAGCGAGGTCGAGGCGTCCTCGAACACGCTTTCGGTGATCTCGAGCGTCAGCGCGCCCGGGTCGATCCCGTAGGTCTCGATCGCGGTGCGGACCGCGCCAGGGAAATCGGTGAGGCGAAACTGGATCAGCGAGACATTGACCGCGATGCCGACGACCTCGAGTCCGGCCTGCTGCCATTCGCTTAGACGCCGGCAGGCCTCATGCAGCGCCCATTCGCCGATCGGGCCGATCTGCTGGCTTTGCTCGGCGATCGGGATAAAGAGACCGGGCGGTTGCAGTCCGCGCTGCGGATGGTTCCAGCGCAACAAGGCCTCGCCCGAAACCAATTGCCCGTCGACGAGCCGGACCTTGGGCTGGAAATGGAGCTCGAACTGCCGCTCGTCGAGGGCGGTACGCAGGTCCCGGCTCAGCTCGAGGCGTTCATGGACCTGCTGATCGAGCTCGGCATTGTAGGCGATTGGCGGCGCGATCCCGTGGGCGCGGTGCTGGAACAGCGCGAGCTCGGCCTGGTGCAGCCGTTCCTCGGCCGGGACCGCGGTATCGGTGACCACCGTGTAGCCGAGATCGATCGCGATCTCGATGCCGATCTCGGGTCTGAGAAATTGGTGTTCTGAGATCCGCTTGAGCGCCTGAACAGGCTCGTGCGGATCAGCGCCGGGCGCCACCGGTAGCAGCACACTGAACTCGTCGCCGGCGATCCGTCCGACCAGACCATTGGTGCCGGCCAGACGCTCGAGCCAACGCGCGACCTCGATCAGCAACTGGTCGCCTGCCTCGAACCCGTAGGAGTCGTTGACGTCGCGCAGGTCCTTGATGTCGAACATCGCCAGCACCGCAGGCGGGCCGTCCTGGTTGGCGTCAAGGTACTCGTTCAGGGCCTTCGTAAAGCCAGTTCGGGTCAGCAGATCGGTCAGTCGGTCACGGTTGACGAGCTGGCTCAGCTGCAGCTCGGCCAGCTTGCGCTCGGTGATGTCGACATGCATCACCACGGCGCCCTGGCCTTGGTCCGTCGCGCCGGGCGCATCTTCACGTTTGAGCCGATTCGCGGTCACGCGGAACCAGCGCTGCTCGTCGGGCGAGTGACAGGGATACTCGAGCGCGAAGGTGTGCCGGTCGCCGGCGAGCAGATCACGAAGCCCTTGCGCGATCGGTGCCGCTTCGCTCGACCGGTCGCCGGTGGCGCTGTCGCAGAGCTCGATGTAATTGGTACCGATGCCCGAGAGCGCGTCGTGCAGGCCGTTCTCTTCGCCGAATCGGCGCCACTGGTCATTCACATCGATGATGCGTCCCTGTCGATCCAGTAGCGCGATGTGGGCCGGCAGTGAATCGATCAGCGCCCGCCTGGTCTCGACCAGCTCGGCCAGTTGGTCGCGTGAGCGCCGCAGCGCCGACTTCTGCGATTGCAGGCTGCGCACCATACGGTGTCGCTCGCTGACGTCCTGGAAATAGACCGCCAGGCCATCGGAGGACGGATAGGCACGGATCTCGAACCAGGTGCTGAACGGGCGATAGTATTCCTCGAAGCTCGTCGTCTCCTGCGCGAGCATCGCCTGCCGGTAGGCGCGCTCGATCCGGGTGCCAATCGCCTCTGGGAAGCACTGCCAGAAGTCTTGCCCCAGCAACTGCTCACGGGGATGCTGGAGCAGCCGCGCCGCCTCCTGGTTCAGGTAGGTGAAGCGCCAATCGCGGTCCAGCGTGAAGAAGCCGTCGGTGATGCTCTCGAGGGTCTTCTGCAGCCGCTCCGCCAGCGCTTCGGCCTCGTGCTCGGCCGACTTCAGCGCCGAGATATCCTGGAACGCGCCCTGTACGGAGATGATCCGGCCATCGGAGTCGAAGACGGCCTCACCGGTGGCGCGGACCCATACAGGCTGCCCGTCGGCGTTGATGATCCTCAGGGTCTCGTCATAGGGGATGCCCTGCTCACGGCACTGGTTGAAGACGCATCGGATACGGTCCTGGTCCTCAGGGGCATAGAAGGCGATGCCTTCATCGAGAGTGGGAGAATAACCCTCTGGCATGCCGTGGATCGCGGTCATAGCGGAGGACCATTCGACCCGTTTGGTCGCGAAGTCGACACGCCAACCGCCGAAACGCGCGATCCGGCCGGCGATATCGAGCAGGTGGGCCTGCTCGCGGACTTGTCGCTCAGCCTGCTTGAGCTCGGAGATGTCGGTGATGACGGCAACCACCTGGCGCCGCCCATCGCTGCTTGGCGTGATCGGAAAGTAGCGCACCAGTAGTTCGCGCTCGCGCCCATCGGCCCCGCGCCGTCGCGTCTCGTAGCGCTCGGGCTGACCGGATAGACAGCGATCCAACCGCGGTTTGGCCTCGGCGTCGAAGTAGGGCTCGCCAAGCAGTTCCCAGATGTAGGCGCCTTCGACCTTGCTGCGCTCACGGCCGAATGCCCTCGCGTAGGCGTCGTTGACCAGTAGGTATCGGTAGTGCTCATCAGCGATCGCCATCAGGTCTTCGCTGCCCTCGACGAGCTGGCGATATTGGAGCAGGCGCTGCCGACTCGCCTCCTGTTGATCCAGCATCCGGTTCAGGGTCTTGGCGAGCACCGCAGTCTCATCCCGGCCGGATACCTGCGCGCGGGCGTTGCCATCACCGCCACCAATTCGCGCGACGGTCTGGGTGAGCCGGCGGATCGGCGTCGCGATCCGCCAGTAGATCAGCCCGAAGGCGGCTATGCAGAGCAAGCCGAACAGCAACGCGGCGATCACGAGCCGAACCGCGGCCGCCTGGGCGCGGTTGGCCAGCGCCGCACGGCGCTCGCGCAGCACGTCGTCCAGTGCCGTGTCGAGTGCGATGCCGTGCTGTGCGATCTGGCTTAGCAGGATGCGGCTTTGGTCGGAGATCGGTGCCGGCCTGATGGCCAGCGTCTCGGCGCCATCGCCCGCGCTGCCCGCCCCGGCCGAGGAGCCGGCCGACGAGCCGTTCGTGATAATGAAGAGATTGGTGATCAGCAGCTCTACCAGCCGCGCCGCCTTCAGCGCATCCGGATGGGTGTCGCCGAGCCCCTCGAGCTGAGCCCTGATCGCATCGGCCTCGGCCCGGACGCTACCGGCCAACTCGACGCCTGCGCCTTGCAGCACAAGATTGTCGGTGGCGACCGATAGCTGATCGATCCGCTCGCGCAGTGAGAACAGCTCGCTGATATCCGCCTGGATGGATCGGACCTGATCCGCAGCGCTCAGGGTCAACGCCAGCAGCAGGAGCACCCCCAACGCCGAACCGACGATGCTGGCAATGGACAGATGCAGCAGCTTCATCGCTCAGGCGCGCGGCGCGGCGGTATCGGCCGCTGCGACGGGATGCCGACGGCGCTCGGAAACTGCTGGCGCAGCGGGCCGGCGGCGATCAGTGCGAGCACGGACAGTTGTCGAGGGCGTGGCGGATCGCCCTGCCCAAGGCGCCAGCCTGCCGGCGGGCCTGTCTGCTGCGCTGCCGGCTGATGACTCTGCTGCCGGTCCTGCTCCTGACCCTGCTGCCGGTCCTGCTGTTGGATCGACCGCTCGGCCCAGTGCAGTTGCTCCTGCAGGGCGGCGATCAGTGACCAGTCGAGGCTGAGGTCATAATCGAGTGCATTCCAATCTCGGCTCAGCTCATCGAGCGGTGCATCGAAGCGCTCGGCAAAGCGCGCAAGCGAGGCGCGACCCTGCCGCTCGATCCGGTCGATCGCATCCCGGTAGGCCCTCAGCAGGGCGGAGCAGACCTCGGCCCGTGCCTCGGCGGTCTCGCGCCGGGTCACGAGCACCCAACGGGCGGTATAGAAACGACTGATCGAGAACTGGCCAAGCCTTGGACCCAGCTGCCCACGCAGCCGGGCGATATCGGGCTCCCAGATCACCGCCGCGTCGATGTGCCCGGCGCGCAACAGCGCCGGGATCGCGTCGATCGGATCATGCCGCACCGCCAAATCGCCTGGTTCTAGGCCATGCATGGTCCGGAACACCCACCAGAGGAATTCGGCATTGGTCCCTTGTGGCAATGCGAGGCGCCGGCCCCTCAGGTCGGCCGGCGTCTCGATCCCTTGGTCAGTCCGGAACGCGACCTGATTGAGCGAGGTCGAGTGGAGCATCGAGGCCAGGATCACCGGGTCATCGGTTGCGCCCGGGTTGGGATCATTAAGCAGGTCGAGCACCAACGGTGTCAGGGCCATCAACGCAAAGTCGGTCTCGCCGGCGCGCAGCTTGGCGAGATTGTCCCTTCCGGACCCGGTGAACGCGACCTCAACGGCGATCCCATGGCGCTCGAACAGGCGCTGCTCGGCGGCGATCAGCGTCGGCAGGTCGCCGAGGTACTCGACACCGGCGAGCCGCAACGGAGTCTGTATCGGGGCCTGCATGGGGGCCGATCTCGGTGCCTGGATCGAATCCGATGGCGCTGGCGCGGCCGAGCTCAAGCCGGTGGCGAGGGACATCAGGCTCAACGCGAGCAGCAGCCGGCAGCGGCCTGAGCCCGCAGAGATCGGCCGTCGCATCGATGCCGGGTAGTGGAGCCAAAGAGCGACCATGCTCATAGTATGCGCGTATTTCGGTAGGCAAGCGAAGACCGAACGGGATCTGGTTTGTGATGCCGCAGCGCCGTTCTGAGTTGAGCCCGTGGCTGACCGCTTAGGGCCTTATTGGGGCTCAACTGGGGCTCATCGGCTTCCACTGCGCTCGTGCAGACAGGTCTCGACTGTGCCGAAGAGCGCCTGATAGTCCTGATGGCCGCGGCTGCGGGGGGCATAGACGCGCACCGGCTGGCCGGCCGCGAAGGCCTCGGCGAGCTTGATGTCGTTGCGGATGCCGCCCAGCACCCGCTGCTCGCCGAACTGCTCGGCCACCTGGGCGCGGATCAGCCGGTGTTGCCCGATGCGGGCATCGAGCATCACCGGCAGTACCCCGAGCAGGCGCAAATCGGTGTTGTTGCGCAGCGCGATCTGAAAGAACACACGGGAGAGCTGCTTGACGCCCTCGCCGGCAAGGGGGTGCGGCAGGAACGGGATGATGGCCCAGTGTGCGGCGGCGAGCGCGTTGAACAGCAGATGATCCAGCGATGGCGGCGAATCGAGGATGATCTGGTCGTAACGCGCGGCGATGGCCGGCTCGGCGAGGGCGCGGGTCAGGATCTGGTCGTCATCATTGTGGCGCGCCAAGCGCAGCTCGGTGCTCGCTGGTACCAGGTCCAGTCCGTCCCAGGCCGTCGGGCAGCACAGCTCGGCCAGCGCCGGCGCGGAGTCGGCGAACAGATGATGGGCGCTGAACGGCCCGGGGGCCGGGCGCAGCCCGAGGCCGAGGGCGCAATGGCCCTGGGTATCGAGGTCGATCAGCAGGGTGCGGCGGCCGGCCGCGGCGAAGGCGGCGGCCAGGTTGACCGCGGTGGTGGTCTTGCCGGTGCCGCCCTTGCGATTGGTCACCGCCAGCACCGAAGGTCCGGCCGTGCCGCGCACGCTCATGCGTGCAAGGCGTCGGTGATGGCTTGGCGCAGGGTCGCGCGGGTGAACGGCTTGGCAAGGGTGGCCTTGACGCCCATCAGCTCCGCCGACTCCAGGTTGAACTCCAGGCTGATCGCGCGCCGGCCGCCGGACATCGCGATGATCGGGATGCCGCGCGCCTGCTGATTGAGGGTGCTGATCAGCTCGATGCCATCGCCATCCGGCATCAGGATGTCGGTCATGATCAGATCGGGGGCGTGGGATTCGAGCACGGACAGGGCCTCGGTGCCGTTGACGGCACTGAGCACCTGATGGCCCTCGCTGCGCAGCATGGCGTCCAGCATGGTGCGGAAGAGCTCGTCGTCATCAACAATGAGGATCGTCGTCATGGCGGGTCGGTGGTCGTGGCTGGATCGGGCGCTGCCCCGGTCAGGGCCGGCAGGTCGATGTCGAACCGGGTGCCGAGGCCAGGGGTGCTGTCGAGGCTGATCGTACCGCCCATGCTGGTCACTAGGCCATGGATGACCGAGAGTCCCAGGCCCGTGCCCTTGCCGGGCGCCTTGGTGGTGAAGAAGGGGTCGAAGATACGGGCGCGCGTCTCGGCGCTCATGCCTTCGCCATTGTCGCTCACGCTCAGGCGGACCCAGGCCAGGGGTGGCTCGCTCGCTGGCTCACTGGATGGCTTGCTGGATGGTGCCTCGGAGGTGCTGTCCAGCCGGGTCTCGATGGCGATGCGGATGCGGCCGTCGCGCACCTGGATGGCATCGGCCGCGTTGATGCACAGGTTCATGATGATCTGCTGGATCTGGCTCGTGTCGGCCATGACCCAGGCCTGGGTCGCCTGCGTCTCGAGCACCAGGCGCATGTTGACCGGGAGGGTCGCGCGCAGCAGCTCCAGGGTCTCGTTCGCCACCGCAACCACGTCGACCGGCGCCTGGACCTCGGGCATGTCGCGGGCGAAGGTCAGCAGGCGGGCGGTGAGGTCGCGGGCCCGGAAGCTGGCTTGCAGGATGTGCTGCAGGTATTGGCTGCCGGGGGCGGCCGGATCGACCTCATCGGTGAGCAGTTCGCTGAAGCCGATGATGCTGCCGAGGATGTTGTTGAACTCATGCGCGACCCCGGCGGCCAGGGTGCCGATCGATTCCAGCCGCCGGAGCTGATCGATGCGGGCATTGAGGATGGCGTTGGTGCGATGCTCGAGCTGCTCGCGAAAGCTCAGGCTGTAGGCCATGTAGGCCTCCATCAGCGGCGCCGTGATCCGGTTCGCGACCTGCGTCAGGGGCACTTGTGGATGCGCCTGGGCGAGCGCGACCAGGGCCTCGTGATGGATCTCGCTGACCTCTTCCAACGGGACCTCGGCGCGCATCATCTCGCGGCCGAGCGCGGCGGCCTCGGCGAGGGCGGTCTCGACCACCAGGGGGTCCTCGTCGAGCACGGCCCGCTGCAGGAGCTGCGCGTAGCGCTCGGCGAGTCGATCTGGGGCCGCTTGGGAGGCTGTCTGAGGCGCTGGCTGCGTCATCGCGGGCTCTGGGTCAACCCCGCCTGACTGGCGAGCAGCCGGCAACGTCAGGCGGCATTGGTGGATGCCGATAGAGGAGCAGCGCCGCATCATCGTGCAGGCTCGCCCAACGCTCGAGCAGGGCCTGCGCCGTCCTGTCGTCAGGCTCGGCGTCGCGCAGCTCGGCGGCGATGCGGGCGTCTTCACGGATGCCATCGGAGAACATCACTAGCCAGTCGCCGGGTTGGAAGTCGTGCTGTTCGGGATAGAGATCGCGGAAGTTGGCGCCGACGATCCCACGCGCGCCCCCCAGGCGCCGAATCTGCCCCTGGCGCAGCAACAGGGAGCGAATGTTGCCGACCGCGGCATGCGTCAGGCGCTGCGCCTGGAGGTCGATATCGGCCAGCGCCAGCGCCAGGCCGCGGCTGTCGCGCAACTGCTCGTTGCAGCGCTCGAAGCGGGTGGCGATGGGCAGCTCCGGCATCTCGGCGAGGAGCCGGATGGCGCTGTCGGCGGCCTCATGCGCGCCTCGACCATGCCCCAGGCCATCGGCCAAGGCGACCCGCAGCTGGTGGCCCGCTGGCCAGACGCCGATCTGATCGCCACAGACCGATTCGCCCGGCAGGGGACGGAGGGCCAGGCCCAGATGGGCAGGCCTGCTGCTCATGGTCCTCTGCGCGCCGGCGCTCGCCGCCTGGGCGCTTTTCCGCTGGGCGCTGTTGCGCCGGACCCTGTACCGGCGGACCCTGTCGTGCCGGGCGTGGGCCGTCCGGGCGCTGGCTGGCGCCATTTGATGGCGCGAATCCGGGTGCCTTGATCAACGGCGGAGTCGATCTGGAACGCATCCATCAGGCGGCTGGCCCCCGGCAAGCCGCATCCGAGGCGCGCGCGGGTGCTGTAGCCTTCGGTCATCGCCAGCCCGAGATCGGCGATGCCGGGCCCGTGGTCCTCGACGCGTAGCTCGATGCCGAGGCGGGCCGCATCCTCGGGGTCTTCGATCACGCGCAGGCGTACCATGCCGCCGCCGGCGTGTACGGCCAGATTAGTCGCCAGCTCCGAGGTCGCGGTGGCCAGGTGATAGGCCCGCACCTGGCTGAAGCCGAGCCGCTCGGCGAGCTGCCGCGCGCCGCGCGCAACCGCCATCACATCGGCCTCGGCGCGGATCGAGAAGCAGTCCCCGACGGCGTCCCCGGCGTCGCTGGCGCCGCCGACGGTACCCCCGGCGGCGCCTCCGGCGACGTCCGCGGCCGACAGCGCCGGCGCGGGCCTCTCGGCGGGCTTTGCGGATCCCTCAGCGGGCTTTGCGGATGCGGATGACAACACGGGTGAGTCCTGGCTCGGAGCTGATCTGGAAATGATCCACCAGGCGGCGCGTGCCGGGGAGACCAGCCCCGAGACCACCGCTGGTGCTGAAGCCATCGGCCAGCGCTAGGGCGAGATCGGGGATGCCGGGGCCATGATCCTCGACGGTGACCTGGATGCTGCAGCCGTCGGCATCGTTTTGGCCCTCGATCAGGCAGCTGCCCTCCCCGGCGTATTGGATGACGTTGCGGGTCAGCTCCGAGACCGCCGTGGCGAGTCGGGTCTGATAGGCGCGCCCGAAGCCGAGTCGTGCGCTATGCTCGCGCGCGGCATGGCGCGCGGTGACGATGTCGTTATGGGTGCGGATGGCGATACGCTCGGCGGGCGCTGGCTCATTCATCCTCGTCACCGGCGAAGCGAATGTCACCCCGACTGGCGATGCGGGTCTTGAGCTGCTCGAGACCCTGATCCAGGTTGAAGGTGCAATCGGCGCCGATCAGGTCGCGGCCCATCTCGATCAGGGTCATGGCGACGAACGGCTGCACCCCGCAGATCACGACCTCGGCGCCAAGCAGGCGCACCATGCTGGCGGTGTCGTTGATGACGCGCGCCATGTAGGAGTCGACCACGTCCAGGGCGGTGATGTCGACGGCGACGCCGAGGGCCTCGATCTCGGCGACCTCGTTGACCAGGTCCGATTGGAACTGCATGGCCTCGGTATCGGTGAGATCCTCCTGGATGGACACCAGCAGGATGCGCCCGAGTCGCAGGATCGGGATCTTCATCGCGTGCCGGCCTCCATCGCCGCGATGCGCTTGCCGGTGATCAATAGCGCCTCGGCGATGCCGGCGCGCAGGCTGGCACGCGAGATCACATCACCGAAGCGGATGCCGAGCTTGGTCAGCGTCTGCGCGCCCTCCGGGCTGATGCCGGTGAGCACCACCCGGCTGCCGAGCAGGCGTGCGGCATCGATGGTCTTCATGATGTGCTGGGCGACGCTGGTGTCGATGATCGGCACGCCGGTCAGGTCGATGACGGTGACGCGCGCCTCGTACTTGGCGATCGCCTCGAGCAGATGATCGGTGATCTGGCGCGCGCGGCCGGTATCGATGACGCCGACCAGCGGCAGCAGCAGGATCTGGTGCCAGAGCCGCAGCACCGGCGTCGACAGCTCCATGATCGACAGGCTCTGCTCGGAGATGTAGCGGTCGCGCTGGGCGAGGGCGTGCTCGAGGGTCTGCTGTGCGATCTGCTCGAAGTACTGATCGAGCCAAAGGATGGCGCGCTCCTCGACCGCTTGGTCGGCGGCGCTCAGCAGCGCCTTGAGCAGCAGATGCTTGAGGTGCAGCAGGAACCCGAGGGTATCGGAGAGATTGCGCTGCAGGCGGGCCTGCTCGGCGATCAGCTGTTGCAGCTGGGCGTCGAGCGCTGCTCGCTGTTCGCTGGACGCCGCCGGTTGGGCTGATTCGCTCGCGGATGCCGGTGACGCCGGAGACGATTGGGGCGATACGGCCGCATCCGGCGCCTGGCCGAGCTGCGCGATGATCGCTGGGAAGAGCTTCCGCAATGGCTCGATCAGCTCTGGATGGACGGGCGCGAAGCCGACGTCGGCGGAGGCCTCCGAGAGGTCGCGGAGCCATTGCTCGAGGAGGGCATCCTGATGGCTGTGGAGGACCTGGGCGAGTGACTGCGTCATGATAGCGGCTTGTAGGGAGACGGTTGAATGGTGCGCGCGACCTCAAAAGAGCTCGATCCGCGGGCCCGTATCGACCTCGGCGTCTGCACTGCCGTGGTCCGGATGGCGATGTCTGGATTCTGCTTCCAGATACTCCTCGAGCAACTGCTGCAATGACACCGAGAGCTGTGGCAGCAGCGCTGCATCGAGCGGCTCGTCTGCTTGGGCCTCGACCTGTGCGCCCAATTGGGTGATCTCAGCGCAGAGGGCTTGGCGTCGCATGAGCGTGTCCTTGATTCGGGTGATGCGCTGGCTCTCGACATCCTGGTACTGCAGCAGCCCGAGCATGTCGGCGATCTGCTCGGCCAGCTCGGTATTGTGCCGGGTCACCACCGTGAACAGCGTCTTGTAGAACTGACGCATGTCTTCGTAGCTGTGCTGCAGCTTCTCAAAGGCGTCGGCCACCTGGTTGGCCTGCTCGAGCTCATGGCTTGCGTTGGCGAGATCGCTTTCGCTCAGGCTCTGCTTGACCGAGGTCAATGCGTGCTCGAGCCCGGATTCGATCGTGTCGGCGGCCTCTGCGGCACGATTGGCGAGGGATCGCACCTCGGCGGCGACCACGGCAAAACCGCGTCCGGCCTCGCCCGCTCGCGCGGCCTCGATCGCAGCATTGATCGAGAGCATGTTGGTCTGCTTGCTGATGAGCTTGATCGACCCGGCCAGCCCCTCGAGATGCTTGATCTCGGAAAAGATGCTTTCGACCGTTTGATTGTTCTGGCGAATCTTGTCCGGCAGCTGTTCGACGAAACCGGCGATCTTGTTCATCTCGTCCACGCCCTCGCGAATATCCGACGCCATGTCGCTGGCATTGGTATCGGAGTGCTGCAGATAGTCGAGCAGCTTGCTGGCCGAGGTGTTGAGTTGTTGGACCCGTCCGATGACGGTGACGGTGGAGGATTCGCTGTCGCTCACGGCCAGTTGCAATTGCTCCTGAAGGGCCTGATCGAGGTCGGCGCTCGCGCTCAATGACTGGAGGAGGCCGTCGCGATGCTCGGTGCTCGTGTCCTCGTCCTGCTCCCGGATGCGCGAGCTGGCGCGCAGCAGCAGCAGGGACGCCAGCGCATGGGTGGTCAGCAAGAGCAGCCCGACCAGCACGGCCGAGACCGGTGCCTCACCGAGACCGACGAGCGGTGGTAGTTGCTGAAGCCACGGATGCAGCAGATAGGCCATGCTGGCGAGCAGGATCGCGCCGAGCCCAATGGTTGCCGCGGTGATCTGCTGCAAGCGCTGAAAGCGCTGCGCAGGCGTTGCGTCCGCGGGCAATTCGAGGGCGGCCACAAGCTCCCGCGGCTTGCGCGTTAGCCGCTCGAGCATGCGCTCAAGCACCTGGCAGGACCTGCTTAATGACCTTGACGAGATCGCCCCCACTGGTCGGCTTGAGCAGCCAGCCGGTGGCGCCGAGCTTCTTCGCTTCGTCGCGCTTGGCCTGCTGGCTCTCGGTGGTCAGCGCCAGGATCGGCACGAAGCGCATGCCGGGCAGGGCGCGTGCCTTGCCGATGAACTCGATACCGCCCATGTTTGGCATGTTGATATCGGTGATGATCAGGTCGGGCTTGACGCCGCCCTTGAGCTTGTCCATGGCCTGGACGCCATCATTGGCGGTTTCGACCTTGAAGCCGGCGATCTCCAGGCTGCTCTTTAAGCTCATGACCATGGTGGCGGCATCATCGACCACGAGGATGGTCTTAGACATGGTTGGACTCCGGTTCTTCGAATGCGGATTTGAGCCAATCCGCGAGGGCGGGATCATCCGGCCAGGTGATGATCCGTGGCCGCAGTGCCATCAGCACCTGCAGATTGGCGGCGTGGAGGTGGGCGCACTGAGCGAGGTCGAGCTGCCCGTCGCGATGCTCGAGCAGCCACTCCAGCAGGGGCTCGGCCTCCTCGACGCTCAAGATATCGCGGATGACAGCGGTGTTTTCGTGGATTTCGATGCCCATCACAGCAACCCTCTGGGATTGATAACCAACAACACCGAGCCATCGCCCAACAGGGCGGAGCCGGCATAGCTCTTGAGGTTGCCGAGGAAGCCGGCGAGCGGCTTGAGGATGATATCCACCGTCTCCAGACAGTCGTCGACGATGATGCCGAGATAATCGTTATCGATCCGTACCACGAGCACGGCGAATTCCTGGTCGTCATTGGCGACTTGGGGCTGATCCAGACCCAATAGATCATTGAGGTCCATCAGCGGCATGACCCGTCCACGCAGGACCGTGGTCTTTTGCTGCTTGATCTGCTGAATGCTGGACCCCGGCACGCGTACGGTCTCGGCGACAGCATCCATCGAGACGCCGAAGCGCTGCCCGGCGGATTGGATGATCATCACATTGCTCACCGCCATCGAGAGCGGCAACGAGAGACGCAGGCGGGTGCCCTTGCTGGGCTCGCTCTTCAGGTCGATGCTGCCATTGACCTGGGCGACGGCGTTGCGCACGACGTCCATGCCGACGCCGCGCCCCGAGAGGTCGGAGACCGCGGCGGCGGTCGAGAACCCGGCCGCGAAGACCAGATTCACCGCCTCCTGGTCGCTGAGCCGCTCGAGCGTCTGCTCGTCGATGATGCCTTTCTCGTAGGCCTTGCGGCGCATCGTCTCGGGGTCGATGCCGCGGCCGTCGTCGGCGATCTCGATCACGACCCGATCCGACTCCGAGCGCGCGCGGATGCTCAGTTGCCCGGTTGCAGGCTTGCCGGCAGCGCGGCGCTCCTCGGCCGTCTCCAGACCGTGATCGAGGCTGTTGCGGATGATGTGCACCAGCGGATCGGCGAGGGACTCGATGACGTTCTTGTCCGCCTCGGTGGACTCACCCTCCATGACCAGATGCACCTCCTTGCCCAGCTTGTGCGCGGTGTCACGCACCAGCCGCGGGAAGCGCTGGAAGACGAAGGACACCGGCAGCAGCCGGATCTGCATGATGGCGTCCTGCATCTCGTCGGCGATGCGGTGGATGGTCCCGTACTGGCCCTTGATCTCGCGGGCGAGGTCACGCACACCGAACACCTTCTCGGCGCGGGCAGCCAGATAGGGCAGCGCATTCTTGGCGACGATCATCTCGCCGATCAGGTTCATCATGCGGTCGATCTTGGCCTGATCGACCTTGATCGCGCTCGGGGCGGCGTAGCTGTCTTCGAGCCGCCGGCCGAACTTGCGCGGCGCAGCCTGGGCGTTGGCGGGAGCCTCCGCTGGTGCTTCGCTTGACGCCGTGCGCTCGGGGGCCGTCTCGGGCGCGGCGGCAGAGGTCGCCGGTGCCGCGGCTGAGGCTGCATCTGGAGCTGAAGCGGTAGGCTCGGAGGCGGCGGCGAGATACGGCGCACCCCAGACCTCGAGCCAGTCACTCAGGGGATGCGGGCTGTCCTGTTCCAACGACTGTTGCAAGGCCGTCTCGAGTGCGGGCCGCGCGGCGTCTTCTCCCCGGCCATCTTCTCCCAGGCAAGCGAAGGCGGCCTGCAGGCTCGCAGCCACCGCACGCAGGCGCCCCTGGAGCCAGTCCGGCTGGTCTTCCAGGGCCAGGATCTCGGCTTGCGTCTGCAGGATACCGGCCAGGGGCTCGCCGATCGCTGCGGAGGTGGCCTGAGGGGTTGCTTGGGTTGCGGCCGCTGCGCGCGAGTTCGGCGTCGGCGGTGCGGATGCTGCCGTCGGGTCATCCTGCTGGCGGATGTGCTCCAACAGGGCCTGCTGCAAGGCGCGGTCATCCGGGCGCGTCTCCAAAAGCAAGAGCATCCAACGCATCGCCGAGGCAATACGCAATTCAGGGGCGGCGAGTTCCTGCAGGAGGTGGCTGCTCTGGATCAGGCTCGGCAGGTCGCCCTGCTGCAACTGCTCGGTGGCGCTATGCAGATAGTCGGCGACCGGGACGCCGTCATGCTCGGCGCCGGTCGGAATGGGCAAGTCGTCGAGGGCGAGCAGTCGTATCTCGACCTGATCGGGGACATAGCGAAAATGCTCCGAGAGACCAGCCTCATCCATCGCGGTGATGCACTCGAAGCGCAGGATGCAGCGGTAGGCATCCAGGCTCTCAGGCTCCGGCCAGGGCTCGCGCGCGCTCAATGCGCGCCAGCACGGTGGGGCGAGCTGGATCATCTGAAAGAAGGGGTCCTCGCCCTTGTAGAAGCATTCCTCCTCGGGCTCGTAGCAGACCCAGAAGAATTGTTCGCCGGCGATGATCCGCTGATACAGGTCCATGCGCACGGCTTCCGGCACCCGCGCGAGCGCGGTCATCCGCTCGGCGTCTGCTGCTGCGCGCGGCGCGGCCGATTCGGCTGAAGGCTCGGTTGCCGGCTCGGTCGTCGGGGCGCTCGCTGCAGCGGCCCCGGCGGCCTCTGAGCGCTCGGTCTCGGGCTTGAACTGCCGCAATGCCTGCGCGAGATCGACGGCGGCGGCGGAGCGCTCGGCATTCGCCGGCAGGCTGTCGGTCTCGGCCTGCTGGATCTCGTCGAGCACCGCCGAGACGAAGTCCATCGCCTCGAGCAATTGGTCGGCAAGCGCCTGGGAGTAGGTGGCGCGCCCGGCCCTGACCGTATCCATCAGGTCTTCGGCCGCATGCAGCACCCGGATCATCTCCGGTAGGTCGAACAGGCCGCTGTTGCCCTTGAGCGTATGGACCAGCCGGAACAGCTCGCCCATCAGCGCCTGATCGTCGGGCGCGGTCTCCAGTTGCAGGAGCTTTTCGCCGATGGCCTGGATGGCATCCCGCGATTCACTGAGGAACTGGTCCAGTAATGGATTCATGGCTGCTGCCACTCCCCGAGCAGGCCTCGCACATGCGGCAACAATTGCTCGGGCTTGATCGGTTTGAGTATGTAGAGATTGGCACCGGCCACCAAGGCGGCTTGGCGATCATTTGCCGAGGATTCGGTCGAGATCATGATGGCCGGCGCCTGTGGGATCGGGCGCTGACGCAGCGCGCGCAAGAAGCCATAGCCATCGAGCTTGGGCATATTGATGTCCACTAGGTACAGATCGAATGTTGCCTCTTCGATCTTTTCCAGCGCCTCCAGCCCATTGATGGCCTCGGAAACATCGAAACCCGCGTTCTCGAGGATTTCGCGATGATAGAGGCGCACTGTTGCGGCGTCATCAATGACCAGAATGCGTTTCATCGCGCCTCCAGGGGTTTTTGATAGACGATCGCGTTCGGGAAACGCCGGATCTGGAAAAGCGGCGAGATTCGGCTCATGGCTTCGGAATGTCCAAGGCAGATGAAGCCACCCGGATTCAGAGCGTCATAGAAGGATTCCGCTGTCGTCTTGCGCGAGAGATCATCGAAATAGATGAGCAGATTGCGACAGAAGATGACATCAAAGTGGCGGTGGCTGCGCATGTCGGCGCTTTCGGTGACATTGACCTGCGTAAACTCCACGGCCTCGCGCAAGGTCTGCCGAATCTGGTATTGCGTCCCAACGTGGCGAAAATACTTCTTGAGCAGCGGCTCTGGGACATGCTGTACGGCGCGCTCGCTGTAGAGCCCTTGCTTGGCTCGGTGCAGGATCTGGGTGTCGATATCCGAGGAGATGATCTCGACATCCCATTGCTTGAGTGGTGGCCAGTGCTCAAGCAGATAGATCGCGATGCCATAGGGCTCCTCGCCGGAGGACGAGGGCACCGACCAGATGCGGATCGGCTCGGTCGACGTACGCCGGGCCACGATCTCCGCGAGCATTGAGTCGACCAGGCAGCGAAACTGGTATTCCTCGCGAAAGAAATAGGTCTCGTTGACCGTCATCAGATTGATGAGGGTCTGCAATTCGGCGCCCGAGGCCTGAAAGCGCAGCATGGCGAAGTAGCTGCGAAAGGTCGGGTTGTCGGTCGCGATCATACGCTCGAGCACGCGCTTGTCGACGAAGTAGCGCTTGCTCTGCTCGAACAGCATCCCGGTCTTGCGGTAGAAGAACTCTCTGAATTTCTGAAAGTCTTCGTCGCTGATCCCCGCTTGATTCGACATTACGATCATTCGGCCTCGATCCGCTTGAGGGCGAGATCCGAAGCAAACTGGATATAGGGTTCGTCGGCGAACCGCTGCTTCAGGGAGATGAGCGCTGCCTTGGCCTGCTCACTGCCGACCTCGCCGAGCAGATCAACCGCGGTGGCGCAGACATTCACGTGCGGGTCCTGGCTGATGACCTCGATCAGCCATTCCTCGACGTGCGGATGACGGAGGGATTCGAGCACATCAACGGCGAAGATGCGCACATCGGGGTCCGGGTCTTGCAACAACTTGCCCATGAAGGGCGCGACCTGATCGGGCAATTCCTTCAGCACCTCGATGGCGGCATTGCGCAGCATCGCATCTTCCAGATACAGGCAGTCGATCAGCCCCTGGATCGCGGTGTCGTTCCCGATCTGGGTCAGCGAGGTGAGGATCACCTGCCGAACGCTGTTCTCACACTCACGCCTGAGTTGGCCTACCAAGGCGGCAGCGGCCTCGGAATGGGCCGCCAGATCCCGCGCGGCCCAGCGCCGCGTCATCGCGTCATCCGCCTGCAATGCCTGCAGAAGGCCGTCTCGATCGCGCGCTTGTTGGCGCTCGCCGGGGACGTCGCTTGAGGGAGTGGGTTTGCCTTTCTTCAATGCCATAAGGAACGCTTGCAGGGCTTTTGGATCAGCCCGCGTTGACCCAGTGGATGAGCTGTTCGGCGATGCGTTCCATCGACAGCACCTTGGTCGCGCCGCCACGGTTGATGAGCTCTGCGGGCATGCCGAAGACCACGGCCGATTGCTCGGACTCGGCAATGGTGCGCGCGCCGCGGCGTTTGAGCTCGGCGAAGGACTCGGCGCCATCGTAGCCCATGCCGGTGAGCATGATCGCGATGACGCGCTGTGGATCGCAGTACTGCAGGACCGATTGGCCGAGCAGTTCCACCGACGGATGCCAAAGGTTATCGCGCGATTCCGGGCGCGAGCTGACCATGAGCCGGTTGGCCCGGCGCATCACCACCATGTCGGCGCCACCGCGGCCGATGCAGATCTGTCCCGGCTCGAGCGGCATCGGTCGGCGTAATTCGTATACCTCCAAGGGGCAGAGGTGATTCATGCGCTCGGCGAAGGGACGGGTGAAGCTCGGTGGCATGTGCTGGGCGACCAGCACCGGCCAGGGGAAGTCGGCCGGTAACCGAGGTAGGATGTCCTCGAGGGTGCGTGGTCCGCCGGTCGAGACACCGATGATGACGACACCATCGCGCTTCGCGGTCTGCTCGACAGCTGGCGTCGTTCGCTTTGTTGTCGCCTGTCGGGTCGCGCTGGCGACACTCATATCGCCGCGGATACGGGCCGCCAGCCCGCGCGCCTTCTTAAGGTGCGCGCCGGCGGCGGCGCGCACCTTGGCGACGATCTCCTCCTCGACCTCAGCGATCGACAGCGAGATGGTGCCGTCGGGCTTAGGGATGTAGTCGACGGCGCCAAGATTGAGCGCCTCGAAGGTCGAGATGGCCCCTTTTTCGGTCAGTGAGGAGACCATCACGACTGGCACCGGACGCTCGGCCATGAGCAGGGACAGCGCGGTAAGGCCGTCCATCTGCGGCATGTTGATGTCGAGTGTGATGACGTCCGGTTGAAAGCGGCTGTTGAGCTCGACCGCCTCCTCGCCATGGCGGGCGACCTCGATCTCGAAGTCGCCCTCGGCCAAGAAGATATTCTTCAACTGACGGCGCATCAGCGCCGAATCATCGACGATCAGCAGCTTGATCACGGCCGGTCCCTCATGCGTCGGAGACGATGGCCTCGGGACTGTCCGCCAGGCTGGCCAGCTCTTGGCGCTGCTCGTGGGCGATCAGGTGCGTGGGATCGAGCAGCTGGATCAGACGCTGCTGTTGCTGCATGTTGGCGACGCGGTTGATCAGTTGTGCCTGCTCCGCGGACAGGTGCGGGGCCGGCTCGATCGCCGCCTGCGGGATTTTGAGCACCTCGGCGACGAAGTCGACGATGAAGCCGATGCGCACCCCATCGAGCAGGAAGACCATGATGCGTTGGCGGTCATTGTGATCGACCGCGGGCAGACCAAGCCGTCGGCGCTGATCGATCACTGGCAGCACCGAGCCGCGCAGGTTGATCACCCCTTCGACAAAGGCCGGCGCCTTGGGCACATGGGTCAGCTCATCGGGCACGCGAACGATCTCCTGCACGCTGGCGATCGGCACGCCGAACTCCTCCTTGTCGAGCCGGAATACCACCACCTGCTCTTCGTCATCGCTCTGCTCATTGCTGTCAGCATGCTCAAGGGCGTCGGACTCTTGCATTCTGGTCACGCTGTCTAGTGCCTCTTGAATGGAGGAATGGCGGAACAGGTTACGAACCGAGATGATCGAGACCAGGCGTTTGCCGCCCTCACCGAGACGGCAGATCTCGGTGATCTCCTGAAGCTCGCCGCTCATCGCCAGTAGGGCCGGCATTGCCTCAACGGCCGAGGTCGGCACCCGCAGCACCTCGTTGACGCTGTCCATCACCAGGCCGACCCTGATCGCGCCCAGGCTCACGACAACGATGCGGCTATGCTCATCGGCGGTGCGTGGTGGTAGCTCGAGCAGGCAGCGTAGCGAGACCAGCGGCAGGAGGCGGTTGCGCAGGTTCATCAGCCCGAGCACGTGCGAGGCGGTGCGCGGCACCTTGACGATGTGCTCGGGCAGTTGAACGATCTCCTGCGTATGCTCGATCGGGATCGCGTATTCCTGCTCGGCGACCTGGAAACTGACGAGCTGGAGCTCGTCCTGGGTCGTGTCCGGCTCTTCGCCCTCCGTGTCTGCCTCCTGGCCCAGGCTCGCGGCATTGGCGAGCGCGCCCACCTCGAGCTGATCGATCTCGGTGAGCTCTTGTCCGATCAGGCGCCTAAAGTCCATCACCATGACCATCTCGAAGCCGCCGACATTCTTCAGCAGACCCGAGAGCATCTCGGTGTTGACGGTGGTGCTCAGCCCGGTCACGTCTTCGATCTGCTCCGGCTCCACGGCGACCACGCTGCTGACGCGATCGACGACGAAGCCCAGGGGCTGCCCGAGATCGATGACCAGCGCGCGCGAGGCGTCATCGTTGTCACGCTCGTCGAAACCGAACAGGCGACGCAGGCTGATGATCGGCAGCACCTTGCCGCGCAGGTTGGCCAGGCCGAGGAGCGTATCCGGCCCGAGTGGGACCCGCACCACCTCGGGCACGCGGATGATTTCCTGGACCGGGGCCATGTCGACCCCGAACACCTCATTGCCACAGACGAAGATGACGAACTGCCGCACGTCGGATTCGGCGCCTGCGCTCGCTGTCTGCGTCTCACTGCCGCCCGGGGGAGAGGGGGCGGCGGCCGTTGCATTGGTCATGGGGATCTCCGGCAAGACGGTGAAGGCACTCAGGCGCTCTGCAGCTCATCGGCGAGCGAGGCGATCTCTTCGATCGCAGCGGCCAGCTCCTCGGCGCCCTGCGACTGCTCGGTCGCAGCGGAGGAGGCCTCGGTGGCGGCCTTTTCTGCCTCTTCGGCTGCGGAGGAGATCTGCTCGACACCGGTCTTTACCTGACTGATGGAAGCGGCGATCTCGGTGGCGGCATCGAGCACGTCGACGGTGCTCTTCTGCACCGTGGCGACATCGGTCTCGGCGCTCGCCAGGCCGGCAGTGATGGAACGCGCCTTCTGCGCCTCGGCGTTGGCTGCGGTGAGGTTTTCATCGAGATCGCGCCAGACGGTGTCGATCTGATCCTGCACCGCCTTGACCAGGTCCTTGATCCGGTCAGCGTTCTCCGATGAATCATGGGCCAGGTTGCGGATGTCGGTGGCGACCACCACGAAGCCCTTGCCGAATTCTCCGGCGCGGGCGGCCTCGATCGAGCCGTTGACCGCGAGCATGTTGGTCTGGATCGAGACCGTCGAGATGGCATCGACAATCTTGTCGATATTGCGCGAGACGAGCTCCAAGTTCTTGATCTGCCGCAGGCTCTCACGCGAGGCCTCGGCCGATTCGGCGACGCCGTTGATCAGGCTATCGACGCTGTTCTGATTGGTCTTGAGCAAATCGGTGATGACGCGGATCTTCTCATCGGCGGCGCTGGCGCGCTGCTTGGCGAGATCGATCCCCTTCTCGATCTGGGAGACCGCAGTGGCGGATTCCTCGGTGGCCGAGGATTGCAGCTGCGCGCTCTTGCGGATCTGCTCGATGGCCTCGGAGACCTGCGCACTGGAGCGGTTGATCTCTTGCACTGCCGAGGACAGCTCCTCGGCGGCGGAGGCGACCTCTTCGGCGCTCTTGCTGATATCGGTTGAGTTTCTTAGCTCCTCGGCCAGATCCGAGAGGTTTTGTGCCCCTTGCTCGCATTGGCTCAGCGCCTGGGTCTGTTCGGCGACGGTCTTGGCCGTCTCTTCCGCCGCTGAAGATTGCTCTTCGGCGGCGGTGGCGATCTCCTCGCTGCCCTGCAATGCCTGCTTGGTGGCCATCTCGGACTGCTGAGCGCCGGCGGCGATCTCCTGGATCGCCGCGGTGACATCCGCCGAGTCGTTCTGGATTTGAGTGAGCTGCTCGTTGATCTGGGTGCCGTTTTCGGCCTCGGCCTGGACCTTGGTTGCGGACTCGTTGATGCCCTCCGAGATCTGCTTGACCTCCTTTTGGATCTGGGCAACGAGATCCTGGATCTGTTTGGCGCTCTTCTCGGAGGTCTCGGCCAGGGTGCGCACCTCGTCGGCGACCACTGCGAAGCCCTTGCCATGATTGCCGGCGCGCGCGGCCTCGATGGCAGCATTCAATGCCAGCAGGTTGGTCTGGTCGGCGATCCGGACCACGGCATTGACGATGTCGCCGATGTTCGATGCCTGCTGCTCGAGCTCGGAGACCATCTTCACCGACTCGGACTGACGCTCGGCGCTACCGCGAACATTGTTGATGAAGGTCTCGATCTCTCCGCCGACATTGAGGATCAACTCCTTGAGCGATTCCATCTTCGACTGTGCGGTCTCAGCGTTCTGCAGCTGATGGGTCAGGGCAGTGGTGACCTGCTTGAATGCGGTCAATGATTCCTGTGAGGCCCCTGATGCCTCCTCGGCGCCAGAGGCGATCTGGTCGGACGAGCGCTTCAACTGCTCGGCCGCGGAGGCGGCCTCGTTGATGCCTGAGGCGAGCTGGGTCGTGGCCGAGGCGATGCGCTCGGCGGCTTGCTGCTGCTTGGCCAGGGTGCGGGCCCGTTTGCGCTGCGCCTCCGCTTCGCGCGTCGCGGCGGCATGGCTGGCGCGATTGTCTTGAGCACTCGTGGAGGCAGAAGGGCTATCGGGGTTTTTCTTGACGAGGGCCATAGCGATTTCCTGGACGGGTGAGCGGGGCGGTAAAACGGCAAAGAGATTGCATTGACGAGGTGGGCCGCCGCGTGCAGCGCCACTGCTCCCGGAATCTACCAGCTGTCGTAGGGTTAAGCTATGCAACGGCTCACACTTCGACGGTGACTTGAAACGGCTGCGACAAAGGTTCAGCCTGCCCCACCAAGGGGGTTGAACAGCGCCAGAGGAGGTTGCGCAAGATGGCGAAGGCGGTGGTATTGCTGAGCGGCGGGCTGGATTCGGCCACCGTGTTGGCGATCTCTCGGGCATCGGGCTTCGAGCCCTATGCACTCTCGTTCCGTTATGGTCAGCGTCACGGGGCGGAGCTGGCGGCCGCGGCCCGGGTTGCTGCTGCGCTCGGGGCGGTCGAGCACCGGATCAGCGAGATCGATCTGGGCCAGTTCGGCGGCTCGGCGCTCACGGCTTCGGAGATCGCGGTACCCAAGGATCGCAGCGCCGAGGCGATCGGCGAGGGGATACCAGTGACCTATGTCCCGGCCCGCAACACGGTGTTCCTGTCGCTTGCGCTGGCCTGGGCCGAGGTGATCGGTGCGAGCGATCTGTTCATTGGCGTCAATGCGCTGGATTACTCCGGTTATCCGGACTGCCGGCCCGAGTACATCGCCGCGTTCGAGCAGATGGCCAATCTCGCGACCGCTGCCGGGGTCTCTGGGCGCCAACGCCTGAGGCTCCACGCACCGCTGATCGACCTGACCAAGGCGCAGATCATCCGTCGCGGCCACGAGCTCGGCGTCGACTATGGGCTCACCAGCAGCTGCTATGATCCAGGGCCTGAGGGCCACCCCTGCGGCCACTGCGATGCCTGTTTGCTGCGCGCGAAGGGGTTCGCCGAGGCCGGGCTCGTCGATCCGTTACTGCAGCGATTTGAGGACCATCCCTGATGTCGGAGCGTCTGTTCCATCTGGCTGAGGCGCCGTTTCAAGCCGCGCGGCGGATTGCGGCGCTGGCACCCGGGCACCGCGCCGGTCGTCTGCACGGACACAGCTTCAGCGCCCGCGCGCTGGCCGAGCTGCCTCCAGGCTGGGGCGGTTTCGACGGTGCCGAGACCGAGGCGCTCGATGTGCTTCTGAAGCGGATGATCGACCCGCTCGATTACGCGGACCTCAATGCCCATCTGCCGCTGCCAACCGATGCGAGCCTCGCGGTCTGGCTGCGGACAAGACTCGGCAACGCGCTGCAGGCACCGGCTGCGATCGCACAGGTCGGTATCCAGAGCACAGCCGACCAGGGCGTCGATCTCGTTGATGGCGCAGCGCCCGGTGACGGTCAGCGGGTCTATCGGTGGCGGCGGTTCGAGCTCGAGGCCGCACATCGTCTGGTGAATGTCCCGGCCGATCATCCCTGCGGCCGGATGCATGGCCATGGCTTCGCGGTGCGCTTGCTGGTAGCGCTCGACCGTTCGAGCGATCAGGGTCCGATTGATGACGCGGTGAGCGGCCAGATCGGAGAGAGCGGCGCGCTCGGTGATGCCCAGCTGGACGCGCTCTGGGCGCCATTGCATGAGCGGCTCGATCATCGGTGCCTAAATGATGTGCCCGGGTTGGAGAATCCGACCAGCGAACGCTTGGCGCATTGGCTCTGGGAGCGGCTCAAGCCGCAGCTACCTGCACTTGCGCAGGTCAGTGTCTACGAGACGGCGACCGCCGGTTGCCACTATGACGGTCAGACCTACCGTATCTGGAAGGAGATGCGGTTCGAGTCGGCGCTGCGCCTGCGCAACGCGCCGGACGGCGACGCGCGGCGGCGCCTGCACGGGCATAGCTACCGGCTGCGGCTGCATCTGACCGCGCCGTTGGACGAGGTCTTGGGCTGGACGGTCGACTACGGCGATGTCAAGCGGCTGTTCAAACCGGTCTACGACGAGCTCGATCATCATGAGCTCAATGAGCTGGAACAGCTCTCGGACCCGAGCGCCGCCAACCTGGCGTTGTGGATTCGGGAGCAGGTCGTCGGGTCGTTGCCACAGGTCGATCGGCTCGAATTGACCGAGCGCAAGGGTCGCGGCGTGCTGCTGAGCTGGGATGCTGTCGCGCCTTCCAACGGCAGGCCACGGCTTCCGCTTTGATTTGAACCGAACCCCTGCCCCCGAGTCAGATGGTGATGGCGGTGATGGCTCGCTATCAGGTCAAAGAGGCGTTCTACACCCTGCAGGGGGAGGGTGCGCGCAGCGGGCGCGCGGCGGTGTTCTGTCGGTTCGCCGGCTGCAATCTGTGGTCCGGGCGTGAGCGCGATCGGGCGTCAGCGGTCTGCACCTTTTGCGATACCGACTTCCGCGGTACCGATGGGGTTGGCGGCGGGCGCTTCCTGAGCGCCGAGACCTTGGCCGACCATCTGGCAGGGCTTTGGGAGGCCGGGGCTGACTCCGGTTCGGGCTCGGGTTCCAGCTCAGATTCGGCCTCGGGCTCAGGTGTTGTCGTGGGCTCCGGCCTCGATTCGGACTCAGATCCTGGCTTCGGCTCGCGTTCCGGCGCCGGCTCGCGCTCAGGTACCGATTACCGCTATCTCGTCTGCACCGGCGGCGAGCCGCTCTTGCAGCTGGACAGCGCAGCGATCGAGGCGCTGCATGGGCGCGGCTTCGAGATCGCGGTCGAGACCAATGGCACGCGACCGGCGCCGCCGGGTATTGATTGGGTCTGCGTCAGTCCGAAAGGGCGGGCGCCGCTGGTGCTGACGAGCGGTGACGAGCTCAAGCTGGTCTTCCCGCAGCCGGAGGCGCCGCCCGAGCGCTACAGCGGGCTTGCCTTCGATCAGTTCTTCCTCCAGCCGATGGACGGACCCGAACTGGCGGCGAATACCGAGCAGGCGCTGGCCTACTGCCGTGCCCACCCGCAGTGGCGGCTGAGCCTGCAATTGCACAAGCTCCTCGGTATCCCCTAGCTGACTCGCGCTGACCCTGCTTGTGAGGAGGCGTCGCAAGCCGGCCCCGACGTCTTCGACGCCCTATCAAAATGCCCGCCTAGCCTACACAAGCTGCTGAATTTTCGAGCCGCAGAGGGCATTCTGTTAGGGCCTCTTGGCTGCCAGTCAGCCAGATCGGTTTGGGTCCGTTGCTCCGCTGCCGATGCCTCAGCTATCGCCGCTAAGGGTCCGGGTCCGCTGCTCGGTTGCGGCCAGGCCGGAGCCGCCGAGCTTGCCGGCCTTCGCCAGCGCGGTTCTGAGCTGGTCACCAGTTCCGGCCGGGACGAGCACCCGATGCGGGCCGCTCGGCAGGGTCTTGCCGCGCTTGAGGCCCGGGTTCAGCTCGCGGAGCTGAGCGAACGGGATGCCGCAGGCCTTTGCTGCCTCGGCGAGGTCGATCTGGCCACTGGCCTCAACGACCTCGAGCCGCGGTTGATCCGCGATTGGCGGCATGTCCAGCCCATGAGCCGTGTGCTCGCGCACCAGCCGTGCGATCGCGAGCAGCTTCGGCACATAGTGCTCGGTCTCGCTTGGGAGGTCGAGCGACCAGAAGTCGATAGGCTTGCCGGCTGCCCGGTTGGCACGCTGGGCGGCGCGGACGCGGGCCGGGCCGGCGTTGTAGCCGGCTAGCGCCAGCGCCCAGTCGCCATCGAGCTCGCGGTGCAGTTCGCGCAGGTAGGCGATGGCGCCACGGGTGGAGGCCAGGATGTCGTTACGACCATCGTACCAGCTATTCTGCTTGAGACCCATCTGGGTGCCGGTATAGGGCATGAACTGCCACATCCCGGTCGCGCTCTTCGGTGAGACGGCGCGCGGGTTGTAGCGGCTCTCAACCTCGGGTAGGAGGGCGAGCTCGGTCGGGAGCCCATGACGCTCAAGCTCCTCGACGATCAAATGCAGGTAGGGCCGCGCCCGGCGGGTCAGATCCGTGAGATAATCCGAGTCTCGTTTCAGTGCGCTCAGCGCGCGATCGACGCGCGGATGAGACCTTACCCCAAGGCGCGCTCCATCGCGGACGCGGTCCCACAGGTCGTCGCCCGATCGGGCGCCTGCTGTCGAACCGTAGCGGCTTCCAGAGCCGGCGAAATACACCCGCTGCGTTTGACCGTGCTCTCGCCCGATCACCCGGATATCGACAGCGGGCCGCACATAACCATATTCACGGGCCGACACCGAGAAGGGCTGGTTGCTGGCTGTGATCTGAGGGTCGGATGAGGTCGCACAGCCGCTGAGGGAAGCGACGAGACCGATCAGGGGGTAGGCAAGGAGCAGGGATTGCCGGGCAATTGGCATAATGAGGTCGCAACGGCTGGTTTCGCAGAAGAGACGCTTTGTTCTTGTTTTGACGCGCTTGACAGACAAAATATACGGGACATCCCGCATCGATGCCAGTCGTTGGACGCGGGTCGTGCCGTTCAGGGCTCGGGCCGGTGCGCTTGGGGTGCTGGTGAGACTGTCCGGATTGAGGCGGAGTGCCGCATGAGGCCCTGCGACTGGCAGGATCATGATCCGCTCGAGGTGCTCGGCAAATGGTACAAGACGCCGGTCGGGCGGCAGGTGGCCCAAGCCGAGACCGCTTGTGTCGAGCGGATGATCGAGAACTCGTTCGGCTACTTCCTGGTCCAGATCGGCTGCGCTGCTCAGTTCGCGGATCTGCTGGAGCATAGCCGCATCCGCACCCGGGTCACGCTGGGCGATCATGCCCATGCCGGCTGGCGCGGCTCGCCGGTCGCCGCGCAAGCGCATCAGCTTCCATTGGCCGCATCGAGCGTCGATGCGATGCTGCTTCCGCATACGCTCGACTTCGCTCTTCAGCCGCAGCATGTGCTGCGCGAGGCCGAGCGGGTGCTGATCCCGGAGGGCCGCATCCTGATCGTCGGCTTCAATCCATTCAGCACCTGGGGGCTGATGCGGGGTCTGCTGCGCAATCGTCGCGTCCCTTGGTGCGGCAACCAGTTGACGGCCTCACGGCTAGGCGACTGGCTCGCTGTGCTCGGGTTTCAGCTGGAGATGCGGGAATGGCTGGTGTTCCGGCCGCCGCTGCGCTCGGCCTATAGTCATCGGCTCGATTGGCTGGAGAAGACCGGCGCAGACTGGTGGCCGGTACTCGGCGGTGCCTATGTGATCCGCGCGGTCAAGCGCGTCACCCTGTCGACGCCGCTGCGCTCACGCTGGAAGGCGCGCGCCCCGTTCCTGCCCGGCGGGGCGGTCAAGCCCACCGCGCGCGAGGGGAACCATGCGCGATCCTGATGCGAGCCGATCGTCGGCGCCTTCGCGCGTGCGTCCGGTCGAGGTCTTTACCGACGGGGCCTGCCGCGGCAATCCAGGCCCCGGGGGCTGGGGCGCCTTGTTGCGCTATGGCGAGCACCAGAAGGAGCTCTATGGTGGTGAACGGCAGACGACCAACAACCGAATGGAGCTGATGGCGGTGATCCGGGCCTTGGAGGCATTGACCCGGCCGAGCGAGGTGCTGCTCACGGTGGATTCCCGCTATGTGCAGGACGGCGTCGAGCGTTGGATGGCCCGTTGGAAGCGCAACGGGTGGATGACCAAGCAAGGGACGCCGGTCAAGAACCGGGACCTCTGGGAACGGCTTGATCGGGCGCTCGGGGGACATCGGGTGCAATGGCGCTGGGTGCGCGGTCACAGCGGTCATCCAGAGAACGAGCGTGCCGATCAGCTCGCGAATCAGGGCATCCCCAAGCGCCCTTGACGAGCCACCGTTGAAGAGGATTGAAGCGATGCGACAACTCGTACTGGATACCGAAACGACGGGACTCGAGCCGACCGAGGGGCACCGGATCATCGAGATCGGCTGCGTCGAACTGGTCGAGCGCCAGCTGACCAAGGCCAACTTCCATCGCTATCTGCAGCCGGATCGCGAGATCGATGCCGGCGCGGTCGCCGTGCATGGCATCTCGAACGCCTTTCTCGCGGATAAGCCGCGCTTCGCCGAGATCGCCGAGGAGCTGATCGACTACCTCCGCGGCGCCGAACTGGTGATCCACAACGCCGCGTTCGATGTCGGTTTCCTGAACCACGAGCTGCGGCAATGGCGCGCCGATGCGCCGCGTATCGAAGACCTCTGTACGGTGGTCGATACATTGCTGCTCGCGCGTGAGCGGCATCCCGGGCAGCGCAATAGCCTGGATGCGCTCTGTCGACGCTATGAGGTCGACAACACGAAGCGTGACCTGCACGGGGCTTTGCTTGACGCCGAGATCCTGGCCGATGTCTATCTGGCGATGACCGGTGGTCAGGTCAGCCTGGCGTTTGGCGGCGAGTCCGCCGATGGCCTCTCCGGGCGCAGCGGTGAGCACGGCGGACCGCCGGTCCGGCGGATCGACAGCAACCGGCCACCACTACCGGTGATTCGCGCCAGCTCGGCGGAGCTGACGGCCCACGCCGAGCGGTTGCGCGCGATCGACAAGGCGAGCAATGGCGGCTGCGTTTGGCCGGCTTAATTCAGTTGTTGACTGGGATCGAGAAGGTCCAAAAGTTCACGATGAAATGGGTCAGGATGCTCGCCAGATAACCTAGGGCGATGAATTTGGTCCATTTCAGGTGCTCGAAGAAGGTATAGAGCCCCTTCGCCTGGCCCATCAGCGCGACACCGGCTGCCGATCCGATCGAGAGCATGCTGCCGCCGACCCCAGCGGTCAGGGTTGCGAGCAGCCACTGCCCCTGCGACATGTCCGGATTCATCGTCAGCACCGCGAACATCACCGGGATGTTGTCGACCAGCGCCGAGAGGACGCCGACCAGGGTATTGGCGATGCTCGGCCCGAGCACGCCATAGGCGCCGTGCGAGACCAGCTCCAGGTAGCCGATGAACCCGAGGCCGCCGACACAGAGGATGACGCCGTAGAAGAAGAGCAGGGTATCCCACTCGGCCCTGGCGACCTTGTTGAAGATATCGAACGGCATCGAGTCCTCGACGCTGCCGACCTTGACGGTCGACAGCTCACGGGTGACCTGCAGGTAATAGCCGAAGAACTTGAGGTAGGCGAGCCCGGTCATCATCCCGAGCACCGGCGGCAGATGGAAGAAGTTGTGGACGCTGACGGCGGTGGCGATGGTCAGCAGGAACAACAGCACGATCCGCTTGGCGCCGCGCTTCATGCCGACGTTGTCCTCGTGCGGCGGCGGCGTCCCTTCCGGGACGGCCTTACCCATGAAGTAGGCCGGCACGACATAGTTGACGAGCGATGGGATGAACAGCAGGAAGAAGGTCTGGAACTCAATGATCCCTTTCTGCCAGACCATCAGCGTCGTGATATCGCCGAACGGGCTGAAGGCGCCGCCGGCATTGGCTGCGACGACGATGTTGATGCAGCCGAGCACCACGAAGCGCCTGTTGTCCACGCCCACGGCCATCACTACGGCGCACATCAGCAGCGCGGTGGTCAGGTTGTCGGCAATCGGCGAGATGAAGAAGGCCAGGAAACCGGTCAGCCAGAACAGTGTGCGGTAGCTGAAACCGCTGCGGACCAGCCAGGAGCGTAGCGCCTCGAAGACCCGCCGTTCCTCCATCGCATTGATATAGGTCATCGCCGCGAGCAGGAAGAGGAATAGCTCGGCGAACTCCTGGATGTTGTGCCGCACCGCCGCCTCGACGGTGTGGTAGTCGCCATGATGGGCCGTGTAGTAGTAGGCGATGAAGATCCAGATCAGACCGGCCGCGAGCACCACCGGCTTCGACTTACGCAGATGGGTGAACTCCTCGGCCATCACGAGCGCATAGGCGATCACGAAGATGATGATGGAGGTGAAGCCGACCCAGCTCGTGGTCAGATCGAGCCGCTGCATCGTCTCGGATGCGAAGACGATACTGGGAGCGAGCGAAAGCAGGGTTAGGGCCAGCGTGCGGACAGCCAGATGATGCATGCGAGGTCCTTACGGGCGGGTCTGAGGAAGGTTTAGCGCGTTCTCGCAAGATCGACCGCAGCAGCAAATGGGTCTTACGGGTCTTGCGGGCCACTCAGTTCGCGTTCGTGCGGCGGGCTAAGGATGCCCGGCGACCGGGTATTTGACAAGCGCGCGACCGTTCAGCGTCCGTTGAGAGGTCGTTCAGGGGCGCCTTGCGCGGCTAAACTCGAGCTGGCAGACCCAACCCTGGCTCTTGGCGCAGCGCGAGATCGATTCGACCGCGTCGAGGCGACGGTCCCCTCACGAGGTCGCGCAGCCAGACCTCCCGTCCAGCGACCTTGACCGGCGCTAGTTGGAGCGTTGCTGGTGGGTATTGGACGGGGGTGAGCCGGCCATCATCTCCAGTGCAGGCAGGTCCAGTACCTCGACATGCTTCCGGTCGACCCGCAGGAGGCCGTCCTCCTGGAAGCGTGTGAACAACCGGCTGACGGTCTCGACCGCGAGGCCGAGGTAGCTGCCGATCTCATGACGAGACATGCTGAGATAGAAATCGGTCGGGGAGAGTCCGCGCCTGCTGAGCCGGGACGACATGCTGGTCAGGAAGGCGGCCAAGCGCTCCTCGGCATTCTTCTTCCCGAGCAGCAGCAGCATATCGGCGTCCTGACCGATCTCCTTGCTGAGCAGTCGGTACATCTGATGCTGCAGCGACGGGATCGATGCCGCAAGCTCCTCGAACCGTTGGAATGGCACCTCGCAGATGGCCGAGGTCTCGAGCACCTTCGCCGAGCAGGCATGACAGGACTTATCGATCGCGTCGAGCCCGATGATCTCGCCGGGGAGGTGGAAACCGAGCACCTGTTCGCCCCCTTCTTCGCTTGGTGCATAGGTCTTGACCGAGCCGGTCTTGACGACGTAGAGCGACCGGAAACGCTCGCCTCCTCGGAACAGGTGGTCTCCCCGGTGCAGCGGCCGAGATCGCTTGATGATCGCGTCGAGCCGCTCGACGTCTTCGGGAGAGAGTCCCATTGGCAGGCAGAGCTGCGAGAGCGAGCAGTTCTTGCAGGCCACTCGGATGGTGTCAAACGAAATAACTTTTCGCTGAGTCAAGGCAAAAGTCCCGGTTGAGGTTTCGCTCTATTCTGCAACTCAGATTGACATGCATCAAGCGTCAATCCAGTTTACATACACGCGCACTACGCAATGGAATCAGCGACGAAGCCAGAGCCATTGGTGCAGGCGCTCGCAGCCGGCGACCGCGCACTGCTGATCGGGCCAGGCCGACTGCTCGGTCCGCGCTGGCGAGGGCCGCAAGGATGAGTCGGGTCGGCCGCGCAAGGGCGCCTAAGAGACGCGCCGGATGGCGAGCGGGGGGATTGCACGAAAATGGGCAACCCCGAACGCAAAAAGCCGCGCCGAGGCGCGGCTTCAAGGCAACGGTGAAGGACCGTTGACTACTTCGATTCCTCAGCTGCGGGGGCAGCCGGTGCGGCCGGTGCGCCATAGGGCATTGCGCCATACGGGGCACCACCATAGGGGGCGCCGTAAGGTGCGCCATAGCCGTAGCCCGGATAGCCGTAACCATAGCCGTACGGATGACCGTAGCCATAACCGTAGCCGCGGCCATAACCATAGCCGCGCCCGCGCCCGTAGCCGCGCCCACCGCCGCTCATGCTCATGTTGAAGTCGCCGTAGCCGTCACCGAACATGTCGCTGAACATGTCGCCCATGCCGTCGCCCCAACCGCTGCCGTAGCCTGGGCCGCCCCAGCCGGGGCCCCACCAAGCCTGTGCAGTGCCCATCGCGAAAGCAGCACTGGAAGCGATGGCGGCGATGCCTACGACCTTTGCAAACTTGTTCATGCCTGGATGCTCCAAGAGGTGGTGAATCAATCCCGTCGCGACATCACGCGGCCTGCTTTTGCTCTGAATACCGCGTCGAGCGGCGACGGTGGTCCGCAGATCACGAACGCGGCGGAGTATACGTGCCCGTTTGGGCCTTGTGAAGTGCGCAGGCTATCGGCGCTGGGCACTGGTCGCGGACAGCCGCCAATTGAGAGGTTGGGACCGATTTGCTAACGTGACCGCGGTATCCTATCCGGACCCTAGCCGTCTGCCTCTCCGCTCATGTCCAAGCTCATCTTCGTAACCGGCGGCGTTGTCTCGTCGCTCGGCAAAGGTATTGCGTCCGCCTCCCTCGCCGCGCTGCTCGAAGCGCGCGGCCTGAAGGTGACGATGATCAAGCTCGACCCCTACATCAATGTCGATCCGGGCACGATGAGCCCGTTTCAACATGGTGAGGTCTACGTGACCGACGATGGTGCCGAGACCGATCTCGACCTCGGCCACTACGAGCGCTTCCTGCGCACCCGGATGGGCCGAAACAACAATTTCACGACCGGCCAGATCTACGAGAGCGTGATCCGCAAGGAGCGCCGCGGCGATTATCTTGGCCGCACGGTGCAGGTGATCCCGCACATCACCGACGAGATCAAGGACGCGATCCGCCTCGGCGCCGATGAGGCCGACGTCGCCATCGTCGAGATCGGCGGCACCGTCGGCGACATCGAATCGCTGCCGTTCCTTGAGGCGATCCGGCAGATGCGGGTCGAGGTCGGCGTCGAGAACGCGCTCTTCATGCACCTGACCCTGGTTCCCTATATCCCGGCCGCCGGGGAGATCAAGACCAAGCCGACCCAGCATTCGGTCAAGGAGCTGCGCTCGATCGGTATCCAGCCGGATATCCTGCTCTGTCGGGCCGAGCAGGACTTGCCGGATGACGAGCGCCGCAAGATCGCGCTGTTCACGAATGTGCCCGAGCGGGCCGTGATCTCGGCGGCCGATGCCGACCACATCTACCGCATCCCGATGCTGCTGCACGCGCAGGAGCTCGATTCGCTCGTGGTCCGACAGTTCGGGCTCGAGGTCCCGGAGGCCGACCTGTCCGAGTGGAACCGGGTGCTCGAGGGGCTCGAGCACCCGCGTGAATCGGTCACGGTCGGCATGGTCGGCAAGTACATGGGCCTGACCGAGGCCTACAAGTCGCTCTCGGAGGCACTGACCCATGCCGGTGTGCATACCGGTACCCGAGTCGAGATCCGCTATCTCGATTCCGAGGAGATCGAGACGAACGGGGTGCGATCGCTCGACGGCTTGGATGCCGTGCTGGTCCCGGGCGGCTTTGGTGAGCGCGGGATCGAGGGCAAGATCGCAGCGGTCAATTACGCCCGCACCGAGCGTGTGCCGTACCTCGGCATCTGCCTCGGAATGCAGGTCGCAGTGATCGAGTACGCCCGCAACGTCGCGCGGCTGGAAGGCGCTCACAGCACCGAGTTCGTCCAGGACACGCCGCATCCGGTGATCGCGCTGATCACCGAGTGGCAGACCGAGCAAGGACGGCGCGAAACGCGTACCGCGGATTCAGACAAGGGCGGCACGATGCGCCTCGGCGGCCAAAACTGCCGGCTCGAGCCCGGCAGCCTGGCGCGCGCGACCTATGGTCGGCCACAGGTGCGCGAGCGTCACCGGCACCGCTACGAGTTCAACAACCGTTACTGCGATGCGATGAAGGACGCCGGGATGCGCTTCTCGGGCTGGTCGTTGGATTCGAAGCTGGTCGAGATCGTCGAGATCCCGGATCACCCCTGGTTCGTCGGCTGTCAGTTCCATCCGGAGTTCACCTCGACGCCCCGGGACGGGCATGCCCTGTTTCGCGGTTTTATCGAGGCCGCGCTCAGGCACCGCCGCAGCCGCCAACCGGTGGTAACGGTCGATGCTCAGCGCAGTGAAGACCTCGAGGCATCGGCCTGATGGAGCTCTGTGGCTTCGAGGTCGGCCTCGACCGGCCGCTCTTCTTGATCGCCGGGCCCTGCGTGATCGAGAGCGAGACCCTGGCCCAGGAGACCGCCGGCCGGCTCAAGGCATTCAGCGAAGCGCTTTCGATCCCGTTCATCTTCAAATCCTCGTTCGACAAGGCCAACCGCTCGTCGATCGAGGGCTTTCGCGGCTTAGGGCTCGAGGTCGGGCTGAAGATCCTCGAGGGCGTCCGCGAGCGGATTGGTGTGCCGATCCTCACCGATGTGCACGAGGGTACGCCACTCGACGAGGTGGCCGCGGTCGTCGATGTCTTGCAGACACCGGCGTTCCTGTGTCGGCAGACCAATTTCATCCTCGCCGTCGCCTCCCAAGGCCGGCCGGTCAATATCAAGAAGGGCCAGTTCCTCGCACCCTGGGACATGCAGCGGGTGGTCGAGAAGGCCCAGTCGACCGGCAATCAGCAGGTCATGGTCTGCGAGCGCGGCGTGAGCTTCGGCTACAACAATCTGGTCTCCGACATGCGCGCGCTCGCGGTGATGCGCGCGACCGGCTGTCCGGTGGTGTTCGACGCCACCCATTCGGTGCAGTTGCCGGGCGGGCAGGGCCACAGCTCGGGGGGCCAGCGGGAGTTCGTGCCGGTGCTGGCGCGCGCCGCTGTCGCGGCCGGCGTCGCCGGGGTCTTCATGGAGACCCATCCCGACCCCGCCGTGGCCAAGAGCGACGGCCCCAACGCCTGGCCACTGGAGCGCATGGGCGAGCTGCTTGAGACGCTGGTCGAGCTCGACCGGCTGGTCAAGACGAGCGGCTTCCCCGAGGACAGAGGCTAGCTACGTTGTATTCCTGCATGAAAGAGGTCTGAATCATGTCCGAAATCGTTGATGTCCGTGCCCGTGAGATCCTGGATTCGCGCGGCAACCCGACCGTCGAGGTCGATGTGATCACCGCCGACGGCGCGCTCGGCCGGGCGGCGGTGCCATCCGGTGCGTCGACCGGCTCGCGTGAGGCGCTCGAGCTGCGCGACGGCGACAAGTCCCGCTATCTCGGCAAGGGCGTGCTGACCGCCTGCGCCAACGTCAACAGCGAGCTACGCGAGGCGGTGACCGGCCTCGAGGTGACCGAGCAGGAGGCGCTCGATCGGCGCATGATCGCGCTCGACGGCACCGACAACAAGGCGCGGCTCGGCGCCAACGCCATCCTCGGCGTCTCGATGGCCGCCGCGCATGCGGCCGCGCAGGAGAAGGCGATGCCGCTGTATCAGTCGCTCGGCAGCGGCGATTACCGGCTGCCGGTGCCGATGATGAACATCATCAATGGCGGTGAGCACGCCGATAACAGCGTCGACTTCCAGGAGTTCATGATCCTGCCGGTCGGGGCGCCGAGCCTGCGCGAGGCGGTGCGCTGGGGCGCCGAGGTCTTCCATGCGCTGAAGGCGGTGCTGAACGGGCGCGGCCTGGCGACCGCGGTCGGCGACGAGGGCGGCTTCGCGCCGGACCTGCCGTCGAACGAGGCCGCGATCGAGGTGATCCTGGAGGCGATCGACAAGGCCGGCTACAAGGCCGGGCAGGACATCTATCTCGGGATGGATGTCGCGAGCTCCGAGTTCTACGAGAACGGTCAGTACAACCTGAAAGGCGAAGGCCGCACACTGGATGCAGCCGGCCTGACCGATCTGCTGCTCGACTGGGTCGGCCAGTACCCGATCATCAGCATCGAGGACGGGCTCGCCGAAGGCGACTGGGATGGCTGGAAGGACCACACCGAGCGCCTCGGCGGCAAGGTGCAGTTGGTCGGCGACGATCTGTTCGTCACCAACACCCAGATCCTGCAAGAGGGCATCGACAAGGGCATCGCCAACTCGATCCTGATCAAGGTCAACCAGATCGGCTCGCTCACCGAGACGCTGGAGGCGATCCGGATGGCGCAGAAGGCCGGTTACACGGCGGTCGTCTCGCACCGCTCCGGCGAGACCGAGGACACCACCATCGCCGATCTCGTCGTCGCTGCCGCGACCGGTCAGATCAAGACCGGTTCGCTCTCGCGCACCGACCGGGTGGCCAAGTACAACCAGCTGATGCGCATCGAGGATCAGCTGGGCGGGGCGGCGGTCTATGCCGGAAAGGATGCCTTCAAGCAGCCACTATAGCCGCTTCTCACAGACGGGTCGGCGCCGGTCTGGCCCCGGTCCTGAAACCAAGGCGGAGGCATTGCCCTGATGCGCTGGCTCGTCGTGATCCTGGTGGTATTGCTCGGCTTTCTACAGTTCCGGCTCTGGGTCGGCGAGGGCAGCCTTGCCGAGCTGCATGATCTGCGCACGCGCATCGCCGAGACCGAAGACGAGCTCGCTCACCTCCAGGCCCGCAATAATGCCCTGGCTGCCGAGGTCGAGGACCTCAAGACGGGGCTCGATGCGATCGAGGAGCGGGCCCGCAGCCAGCTCGGCATGATCCAGTCCGGCGAGGTCTTTCTGCAGGTGGTCGAGAAACCCTTGCCGGAGCAGGACCGATGAGTACCGAGAACGGAAGCAGGGCTGGGGCGGGATCGGGCTCTGGGACCGAGATTGGTGCTGGGGCTAGCTCGGGTCGGAACCCGCGGCATTGGGCCGTGGTACCGGCGGCGGGCGCCGGTCGTCGTTTCGGCGGTCCCGTTCCGAAGCAGTATCTCGAGCTCTGTGGCCGTTGCGTGATCGAGCACAGCCTGGCCACATTGCTCGAGCATCCGGCAGTCGACGGTTGCGTCCTGGCCTTGAGTGCTGAGGATGAGTGGTGGACTGATACGGCCTATGCATCCCATCCTGCCGTGCAGCGGATCGCGGGTGGCACCGAGCGTTCCGATTCGGTCGCCAACGCATTGGAGGCATTGAGCGAGTATGCAGATGAGCATGACTGGGTGTTGGTCCATGATGCGGCGCGTCCCTGCTTGACGCGGTCTGACTTGGACCGGTTGATCGCTGCCTTGGGCGACGGGTCTGCGGGCGACGGGTCGGCTGGCGCCTTGCTTGCGGTGCCGGTGCACGACACGGTCAAGGTTGCCGATGCCGCGTCCGGTGATCGCGTGCTGCGTACCGTCCCTCGGGAACAGCTCTGGCGCGCCTATACGCCGCAGGCGTTTCCGCTTGGCAC
Source organism: Gammaproteobacteria bacterium (assembly GCA_009908845.1). Lineage (GTDB taxonomy): Bacteria > Pseudomonadota > Gammaproteobacteria > Chromatiales > Chromatiaceae > Lamprobacter. The sequence goes on along the minus strand of JAAAOQ010000265.1, from coordinate 23,739 downwards.
CCTTCGCCGCGCGCTGGCGCGGGCACGCGATCAGGGCAGCGCGATCACCGACGATGCGAGCGCGATCGAGCAATTGGGGCTGCGGCCGTTGCTGGTCTCAGGCCGCTCCGATAACCTGAAGATCACGCGGCCCGAGGATCTGCCTCTGGCGCAGTTCTTCCTTGAGCAACAGCAGGAGCAGGGGTTGCGATGAGCCTGAGCGTTGTTGAAGACAGGCCCCCCCAGGGGCTGTGCCGAGCCGGCACAGAAGGACGTCGATGCTGATCGGTCAAGGCATCGATGCCCATCGTTTCGCGCCCGACCGGCGGCTGGTGCTCGCTGGCGTCGAGATCCCGCATACACAGGGTCTGGCGGCCCATTCGGATGGCGACGTCGTGCTCCATGCGCTCTGCGATGCGCTGCTTGGCGCCGCCGGATTGGGTGACATCGGTCATCACTTTCCGGATACCGATGCCGCGTTCAAGGATATCGACAGCCGTCTCCTGCTGCGTCGGGTGATGGACGCACTCACGGAGCGCGGCCTGAGCGTCCATAACGCCGATATCACCATCGCCGCTCAGGCGCCGAAGCTGGCGCCTCATATCCAGGCGATGCGAGATTGCATCGCGGCCGATATCCAGTGTGCTCGGGTCAACGTCAAGGCGACGACGACCGAGCGCATGGGCTTTACGGGTCGAGCCGAGGGGATCGCGGCGTTCGCGGCGGTGTTGCTCGACGAGCCGAGCTCAGGGGGCGGATCATGAGTGAGCCCATTCGATCGATGGTGCCATTCAACGGCGCCACGCCGGACGCCTGGCGACCCTGGCGTTCCTTCGTCGAGCTGCCCTACGCCTTCGGTGATCCGCCGCTGCGCGCCTGGCTGCGCAGCCAGCCCGATGACTTCATCGTGGATGAACAGCTCGCGTTCGGTCCAGATGGTGACGGTGAGCATGCGTTGCTGCGGGTGCGCAAGACCTCGGCCAACACGGAATGGGCGGCACGGCGGATCGCGGCGCTCGCTGGCGTCTCGGTCAAGGCGGTCGGCTATGCCGGACTCAAGGACCGTCACGCGGTGACGACGCAGTGGTTCTCGGTCCACCTCGGGCGCTCGCCGGAGCCGCGTTGGCGATTGCTGGCCGAGGATGGTCTCGAGGTGCTGGAGCAACACCGGCATCGGCGTAAGCTCAAGCGCGGCAATCTGGCCGGAAACCGGTTCGTCATTCGTCTGCGCGGGGTCGAAGGGGATCTCGATGCCGCTGCGAAACGACTGGATATGCTCGCTGCGCAAGGGGCACCGAACTATTTCGGTGCGCAGCGGTTCGGGCGCAACGAGGGCAATCTGCTGCGCGCCCAGGCGTTGTTCGCCGGGGCGGCGCCGCGCGCGACACGCCACCAACGCGGGCTCTGGATCTCGGCCGCGCGCTCGCAGCTCTTCAACGAGGCCCTCGCACGGCGCGTCGAGCGCGGCGAGTGGCTGCGGGCGCTGGTTGGCGACCGGCTGCAGCTGCGCGGCAGCCATTCGCATTTCTTGGTCGAGGAGGTCGATGCCCGGATCGAGTCGCGTCTGGTCGCCGGTGACCTGAGCCCGACCGGACCGCTCTTCGGTGCCGGTGAGCCCTTGACGCAGGATGCGGTGCAGGCGCTCGAGCAAGAGGTTGCTTCCGCCTACCCGGATTGGATCGACGGGCTCAGCGAGACCGGCCTGAAGCAGGAGAGACGGCCGCTGCGCTTGGATATCGAGTCGCTGACGCTGGAATGGACCGCCGAGAATGATGTGATCCTGCGTTTCATCCTGCCGGCCGGAGGCTATGCGACCGCGGCCATTCGCGAACTCTGCACCTGCCGGGAGCGCCCACCTCAGCACGAGGGTGACGGACCCTCGGCCGGACGACCTGCATTAGCCGTCGAGGTCTGATCGGTCCGCGATCAACAGGATCTCGACACGCCGGTTCGCGCGGCGGCCCGCTGCGGTCTGGTTATCGGCGATCGGCTCCTGCTCGCCGCGCCCATCGATCCTGATCCGCTCCGCGCTGGTGCCGAGCGATACCAGGACCTCCTGGACCGCCTCGGCGCGCTGCTCGGAGAGCGCGCGATTGGCCTCGGCGGGACCGGTGCTATCGGTGTGGCCGCGGAGCTCGACGCGCACTTCGGGATGGGTTGCCAGGAATCGGTTCACCTCGCGGAGCGCGCTCGGCTCCTGATTCGTGAGTGTTGCCGAACCGGGCTCGAAGCGCAGTGCCTGTTCACCGAGCGTGACCAGCATGCCGTCGTCGGTGAAGCGGGCGCCCAATGCTGCATAGGCCGGCCAGCGCTCGCCAAGCGCGTTTGCTTGGGTCGGACCACTCTCGCTCTCGCCCCTCGCTGCGCTTCCCGTGTCCAAGCCAGCGTTCGCGGTTGCGAGCCTGGCCTCGGTTTGGGCCATATTGGCCTCTGCTGCCGCGGTTGCTCGCGCCTTTGCCAGTGCCTGGCCCAGCTCCCGCCCCAGCTCCCGCCTCAGCTCGTCGGCGCGTTGCTCGGTGGCCGCCCGTGCCTGCTCTAACTCCGCGAGGCTGGCCTTGGTGCGGGCGAGCTGCTCCGTGAGCTTGGCGTTTTCGGCCGCGAGCGCCGCCTGCTGTGCCTTGAGCTCCAGGTCTTCGTTGAGGTCCTGAGCGGCCGCCTCCGCCTGCTCCAGCCGCGCGGCGCGGTCTTGTGCAGACGTCTTGGCCTGCTCCAGCTCAGCGGCGCGGGCCTCGGTCTCAGCTTGCGCTTGCTCCAACTGCGCAATACGGGCGGTTGCGTCGGCGAGCTGGCCCTCGAGATCGGTGTTCTCGGCCTCGAGCGCAGCACGCTCCTCAGCGGCGAGCAGGGTGGTGCGCGCAACGGCCTCAGCGCCGGCCTCGCGCGTCTGCTCGACTGCACGGACGGCGAACAGTCCCGCGCCAAAGAGCGCGACCAGCAGGCTGATCACCGCAGTGATGCGCAGTTGAGTCTCCGGTGCATCGATCGCGGGGGTCGGGTCGTCACCGCCGGGGAGGGCGGCGGTCGCGAGCTCGTCGGCCGACCCCGAGGTTGGTGTCGCTTGGTCGCTCGCTGGTGTCGAGTTGGTCATCATGCCGGTCAGGCCTCCATCACTGTTCTGGCACGCAGATGCGGCGCTGCAGGACCGCGGTGACGGTCGAGACGAGCAGCAGCAGCACGATGCCGCTCAGCATCATCAGCAGTCCGATTGCGAGGTCCCGATGCAAGACGGTACCGGTGCGCTCGTACATCACCATCATCGCGATGCTCACGGCGGCGAGCGGGAAGGAATAGGCCCACCAGGAGAGATAGAAGCGCAGCCGCAGAAACCGGGGCGCCTGCACCAGCAGCAGCAATGTTAGGAACAGTGCAGCGAAATAGAGGGCATGGGCAAAGACGTCGAGCTCGTCGACCAGGCGGCTGTAGGCAATGAAGCCGACAGCAGGCGGTGCGATCAAGATGAACAGGGTCGGCATCAGCCGTGCCTCGAGCGGGTGATGGAAGAGCACCCGGTAGAAGACGCTAATCATCAGCACCGACCACAGCAAGAACCCGGCACTGAAATAGAACCAGGACAGATCGACGAACCCCAAGGGCACCCCGGCGATCGGGACCAGTACGTTGCCGACCGCCGGGATGAACCAGGACGGGTTCAGGTGATGGACCTGGAACCTTGTGCCGTGCATCCAGTCACCGACGATGTAGAGGGTCAACGCGAGCTGAGTGGCGGCACCGATGGCCCAGAGCACGAGGCTGAGCTGAGGTATCGATGACAGCAGCGCGATCGAGAGCAGCAGCAGGCTGATCGATAGGGTCGGAAAGAAATTGAGCCGCACCGGATGGCGCAGCTCTTCCAGCACCGCGTCGGGATACAACAGGAGCTTAGCGCCATAGAGCAGCGCGATCAGCACGAAGACGGCAGCCGTGAAGGCGAGCAGCCAGGGCACGAGGCCGAGCTCGAGCTGCAAGATCTGTTGCGCCTTCTCCCAACTGATGGTCAGGCCAGCCAGCCCCATCACCATCGCGAAGAAGGACGCTGGGAAATGACGCAGCCGCAGCGGGGATTGCATCGTCGACATGGGTGCCTCCGGACAAGAACGGGCGACCCGGACGCGGAGTCGGGCGCGAGATAGCCGGAGTCTAGGCAAACCGCGCTCAGCGGCGCATTGATCGATGTCGGAGTGACTTGGTCGGATTTACCGCACAGCACCGGTGCGGCAGCCGAGGACCGAGCAGCTCAGCCGCTGTCGCCCTGATAGTACTTCGCGATCTCGGTCTCGGAGAGACGGATCAGGGCATCGCGCGGGAAGGCGCTCATCAGCTCCCAGGCCAGGTTCAGCGTGGCCTCGATGCTGCGGTCCTCGGACTCGCCTTGGCCGACGAAGCGCTGGTCGAAGTCATCGGCGAACTTCAGGTAGCGACGGTCGCGCTCGGAGAGCTCATCAGCGCCGATGATGCTGGCCAGGTTGCGGGTCTCGAGCGCGCGCGCATAGAGCGCATAGAGCTGCGCTGCGACCTTCGGGTGATCCTCGCGGGTGTCATCCTTGCCGATCCCGTCCTTCATCAGTCGCGACAGGCTCGGCGAGATATGCACCGGCGGGTAGATGCCCTGGTTCTGCAGTTCGCGCGAGAGCACGATCTGACCCTCGGTGATATAGCCGGTCAGGTCCGGGATCGGATGGGTGATGTCGTCCGACGGCATCGAGACCACCGGCATCATCGTGATCGAACCGTGGCGCTCGTGGATGCGGCCGCAGCGCTCGTAGATCTCGGCCAGGTCCGAATACAGGTAGCCCGGATAGCCCTTGCGCGCCGGGACATCGCCCTTCGCGGTCGCGACCTCGCGCAGGGCCTCGGCATAATAGGTCATATCGGTCATCACGACGAGCACATGGCGGTCGAGATCATAGGCCAGGTACTCGGCCGCCGTCAGCGCCGTGCGGGGCAGGGTCAGGCGCTCGACCGGCGGGTCATCGGCCAGGTTGACGAACATCACCACGTTGCGCAGCACGCCGGAGCTCGCGAACTCGTCGCGGAAGAACTTCGCATCGGCGTAGCTGACGCCCATGGCCGCGAACACGATCGAGAAGCTCGAGTCCTCGTCCTTGAGCTTGGCCTGGCGCACGATCTGGGCCGCGAGCCGGTTGTGCGGCAGCCCGGAGCCCGAGAAGATCGGCAGCTTCTGGCCGCGCACCAATGAGTTCAGCCCGTCGATCGTCGAGATGCCGGTCTGGATGAACTCGCGCGGATAGCTGCGCGCGGCCGGGTTGATCGCCGAACCACCGACTGGGCGCCGAATATGGGAGAGGATCGGCGGACGGCCGTCACGCGGCTCACCGAGACCGTTCAGCTCGCGACCGAGGATCTCGGGCGAGAGGGCGATCTCGACCGGCTCGTCGAGGAAACGGACCCAGACGGCCTCGAGGTCGAGATCATCGGTGCCCTCGAACACCAGGATCATCACCTCCTCATTGGATGCGCGGATGACCTGGCCGTCACGGGTACCGCCGCGGCCGTCCGAGATGCGCACGCGGTCGCCGAACGCGACACCCGGTGTGTCGCGGACCAGGATCAGCCCGCCGCGGACCTCGCTGGCGGTTCGGTATTCTTTGATGCTCATGGCAGGAAGGACAAGCTGCTAGGGGCTGGATTCCGGGAAGACGAGGCGCGCTCAGTCATCGGTATGCTGCTTCGCGTACTCGAGCCGGATCGACTCGAAGGCCTCGTCGATCTCGCGCGCGAGGTCGTTGATGCTCGCCACCTGTTCACTGGTGTACATCGATTTGCAGCGGCGCGCCTTGGCCAGCTGCGGCAGATCCTGCAGATGGCTGACCGGAACGCCAATCTCGATCAGGGTCATGCCCTTGTCATAGGTCGAGAGGGCGAGATCGAGCAGGGCGAACTGTTTCTGTGGCGAACAGAAGGTGTCGACCTCATCGAGCGCGCTCTGCTGGAGCACGCCTTCCTTGATCAGCGAGGCGCCCTCGAGCTGCCAGCGCTGGGCATCGGAGAGTGCCTCGGGGCCGACCAGATTGACGATGCGCGAGAGCTCGGCGTCGCGGGCGAGCAATGCCAGGGCCTCGGTGCGGCGCGACTGCCAATGGCGATCGACCTCCTTGTGCCACCACTCGGCGGCCGCCTGCACATGGCCGGAGAAGCTGGTGACCCAGTCGATGCTCGGGTAATGGCGGGCGTCGGCCAGCTCCTTCGAGAGCGCCCAGAAGGTCTCGATGATGTCCTTGGTGTGGCTGGTCACCGGCTCCGAGAAGTCGCCGCCCGGCGGCGAGACCGCGCCGATCAGGGTCACCGAGCCGGCGCCGGCATGGTAGGTCTCGACGCGGCCGGCGCGCTCATAGATTGCAGCCAGACGCGACGCCAGGTAGGCCGGATAGCCTTCCTCGACCGGCATCTGACCGAGACGGCCGGAGACCTCGCGCAGCGCCTCGGCCCAGCGGCTGGTCGAGTCGGCCAGCATCACCACGTCGTAGCCCATGTCGCGGTAGTACTCGGCCATGGTCAGGCCGACGTAGACCGAGGCCTCGCGCGCGACCACCGGCATGTTCGAGGTGTTGGCGACCAGCAGCGTCTTCTCCATCAGCTTGCGGCCGGTATAGGGGTCCTCGAGCTGCGGGAAGCTCTCGAGCACGTCGACCAGCTCGTTGCCGCGCTCGCCGCAGCCGACGTAGATGACGATATCGGCGTTCGACCAGCGCGCGATCTGCTGCTGCACGACCGTCTTGCCGGCACCAAAGGGGCCGGGCACTGCCCCCTTACCGCCCTTGAGCTGCGGGAAGAAGCTGTCGATCACCCGTTGGCCGGTGATCAACGGCGAGATGCCGTCGTCGCGCTGACGATACGGCCGCGGCTTGCGCACCGGCCAGCGATGGAACAGGGTTAGGTGGCGACTGTGGCCCTGCGCGTCGCGCAGATGAGCGATGCTGTCCTCGACCCGGTACTCGCCGCCGGGCGCAAGCTCGGTCAGCTCGCCGGTCAGATCCGGCGGCACCAGGATCTTGTGCTGGATGGTCTCGGTCTCTTGCACGGTGCCGAGGACGGTTCCGGGACCGATCGACTGCCCCGGTGCGAGCTCGGGATTGGGTTCGAATTCCCAGCGCTTCTCTCGGTCCAGGCCCGGTAGCGCGAGCCCACGGCGGATGTAGTCGCCCGATTCCAGCGCAATCTTCTCCAGCGGTCGTTGGATGCCGTCGAAGATCTCACCGAGCAGACCAGGCCCGAGCTCGACCGAGAGCGGCCAGCCCAGTCCCTCGGCTGGCTCTCCGGGTCTGACCCCATCGGTACTCTCGTAGGTCTGAACGACTGCCTCGCGCCCGGCCAGCGAGATGACCTCGCCGACCAGCCCGAGCTCGCCGATCCTGACCTGCTCGCCGCTGCGGATGCCGGGCAGATCGATGGTGACGATGGGCCCGTTGATCTCGCGGACGAAGCCCTTGTTCTGTTGCTCGCTCATCTCGCTCAGCCCCCGAAGATGCTGCCGGTGTCGAAGCCGCTCGGGACCAGCCGCTCCAGGATGACTTGCTGCAACCGGCTGCGCAGCCGTGCCAGCCGTCCTTCGAAGGTATTGTCGACCCGGACCTTTCCATCGCTGCTCTCGATCATTACGCCGCCAAGCGTCTCGATCGGGTTCTCGTCCAGGTTGGCCTGGGTGTCGGCCGGCAGGATCTCGGTGACCCTGTCCCACTGCTTGCTGAGCAGCTTGAGGTCGGCGCTATTGGCGCGCAGGATCACCTGCGAGCGTTCCATCTCGGTCAGGGCGGTCTGAATGAAGCCCTGCAGTGTCTTCAGGTAGGCGGTGCTGTCCTTGCGGTGAGCCTCCATCTGCTCGGCCAGCCGCGACTCGACATCGCGCACCAGATTCCAGCGCACCAGGTCCAGATGGCTTTGCAGCTTCAGCTCCTCGGCCTGCACCTGCTGGCGGTAGGCGCGATCGCCGAGGGTCTTGGCGATCGCCTCCTCGCGCTGCTCGCGCAGGCGCAACTTCTCTGCGGCGTCGCGTAGGATGTTGTCGCGCGAGCGCTGGGCGCGCTCACGGTACTCGCTGGCCAGGCGCTCGGCCCGGGCCAGAATGGCGTTCTCGAGCTCGTCTGCTTGGGTCACGTCGAGTCCTTGGTAGCGGTCGGTTGCATCAGGTTGGCACTCCCGAACATGCTGGCGAGCCGTTCCGCGACCTCGCTGCTGAGGACCGGCGGAGCGGACAGCGGCGGCACCGCGATGACGACGATCCGCCCGCCCTCTCGGCGCACCCGCTTGAGGTGGTCCACGTCCATGCTCATCACTGCGTCATCGACGATCACGAAGGCCTTGTCGCGCGCGGCGCGCAGCTCGCGGAACACGCGATCGACCTCGGACGCGGGCGGATTCGGATAGGTCTCGAAGCCGATCACGCTGAAGCCCTCGGCGAGGCTCTCATCGCCGAGGAACAGCATCCGGGTCGGCGGCGGCTCCGCTTGCGGCGCATTAGGCGTATTCGGGACGCCGGACGCCGGCGCGCTCGGATTCGGCTCGCTCATCCCGGATCAGATGCGGTTCAGCAGCAGGATCGAGACGACCAGCCCATAGATCGCGATGCCTTCGGCAAGCCCGAGATAGATCAGCGTGCGCCCGAGATTCTCCGGCTTTTCGGTGATGGCTGCCAGTGACGCAGCGCCGATGGGGCCGACAGCGATGCCGGCACCGATCGTGGACAGGGCGGTCGGGATACCGGCACCGATGATCGCGAGACCCATCCCGGTGCTGACCTCGAGCACCTCGATCGTCTCGACGGTCTCCTGGGCGAAGACCTGGTCGATGCCCAGTACCAAGAGTCCGAGCTGGGCGCCGATGAAGACCAGGAGCTGGGTGCCCATCGCCGGCTTGGTCCAGCGCGGCAGTCGCAGGGGCGCGCCGGCGGGGCGCATCTCCAAGGCGACGCCGGTCACGACGAGGCCAAGGATGGCGAAGGACATCAGTGCAACGAGCCAGTACATGGATGGGTACCTCAGTGTTCGGTCAAGGGTCTGTCAGAGAGTCGATCGGGGCTGCAGCAGGCGCCGGCGGAACGCGTCCTATCAGGCCGCGCGGCGCCGCAGCCGCAGCGGCGAGAATTCATGGCCATCACCGGAGAAATAGCGGGAAAAGCCCTCGTAGTATTGCAGACGCATCACCTGGATCATCACGATACCGCCCTCGAGGACCAGCACGAACAGGTTGCCCAGGATCACGGTGATCAGATGACCTGCCGGTCCCATCATGCTGGCGAGTGTCAGCACTGCGAGCGACAGCGCAGCATGATTCAGGCTGAACGCGGCAACACGCAGGAACGAGAGGGTATTGGAGATGTAGCCAACGACGGTTTCGAGGGTCTCGATGAAGACGACCAAGACCTTCTCGCTGAACGGCGCATCCAGGTGACGCCAGGCATGGACCGCCAATGCCGCGAGCGAGAGCAGGATCAGCAGCAACGGGGTGGTGCCCAATTCGCCGCTTCCCGCGAGGCCCAGCCCTCCGAAGACCATCGCCAGGTAGAAGATCAGGTTGACCAGGCCGTGATGGCCGAACAGCGCTGCGGCGATGTCCTTGACGACCAGGCGGTTGTAGATCGCCAGCAGGCATGCGACCGCAATAAAGACGACGCCGTAGCCAAGCGCGATCTTCAGCATCAGGATCGGGTGGTGGATCGGGCTGGTCCAGAGCGCCGGTAGCACCTCCTCGTAACCGAAGATGCTGCCGTAGAGGAACCCGAACAGGACCGATGATAGGCCGGCCATCACACCGAACAGATAGAAGCGTCCCAGCTTCTCGCGGAATGCCCAGGCGAGTCCGGCGATCGTCGCGCCCTGACCGACGTCGCCGAACATGGAGCCGAACATCAGCAGAAAGGTCACCGCGAACAGCGGGGTCGGATCGACCTCGCCGTATTGCGGGATACCGTACTGCTTGACCAACATCGTGAACGGTGCGAGCAGTCGGTGCTTGATCGGAACCGAGGGCACCAGCGGTCGCTCGTTCGCAGTCGGCGCACGCTGTTCGAGCTCAAAGGGCAGCGCCAGACTGCCGCGCAGGCGCGCCTCGAGCTCGGAGACGGCGCGCGCCGGCACCCAGCCGGCGAGCGCGGCGAGATGGCCTGCGCTGCGGATCGACGGGTCCAGCGTCACGAAGGGCTCAGCGAGCAACAGTGCGCGCTGTGCCTCGAGCAGGCGGTCGTGATGCGTCTGCTCCCAATCGGCCAGCTCGCGTCGCAGCCCGGCCCGCTCAGCCTCCAGCTGCTCGCGCTGAGTGGCGAGCTCATCCCGCTTGTGGGCCGGATCAGCGTCCTCGAGCGCGGCCGGGATCGGCAGCGGCTGAAAGCTGGCGGAGCTCAGCACCGAGGCGAGCTGACCTTCCTTCTCGCCGCGCGGTCCGACGATGACGACATGGGTGCTGTCGCCGCGCTCGAGGTAGGTGAACAAGAGGTGGTCGGCGAGGCTCACCGCACCTTGGAGCCGTCGAACGTTCTCGCGCGGCACCACGCCGACATAGAAGTCGAGAAACCGGGTCTTGTTTCGCAGTGCCCCCAAGTCGATATGGAGGTTGCTGAAATTCTCGAGCGAGGCCTGCTGCTCGCGCACGAACCGATCCTGCTCGTCGATGCGCCGAAACGCCTCCTCGAAGCGTGAGGCCTCGGCCCAGCGCTCCCCGAGTTGCTCATTGACTGCGCGCAGCTCGTCGTGCCCGACCACCCGGACCTGCTCGATGGGGGGGGTGTCGTCGATCGGTACGACCTTGGCGATCTTCTCGAGCCGTGAGCGTGCCTGCTGGTAGAGATCGCGGTAATCGCGCCCCGGGATGCCGCTGAGCATCTGTGCCTCGGGGGCGCGGGTATCGGGATGGAAGCTCTCGGTCTCGGCCAGTGTCAGCGATGCCTGCGGGAGGTCATCGGTGATCACGAGCAGCCGCACATGCTTCATCGGCAGCGGCCGGAGCCGAAATTCGGCCTGGGCGGCCTCTGCCCGCAATTGCTGGGCGAGGTGCGGCATCTCGGCGATCATGGGACCGAGCCGGGAGCGCGCCGCACTCGCGGCTTGCCCAATACGCTGAGCCAGCGGGCGGAGGCGCGTTGTCGCCGCTTCGCGCAGCCTGATCAGCCGTGGCTCCGCCTGCTCGAGCAGTGGGGCCAGCTGCGTGCGGACCTTGGTCCCGACCTGCCGCAGACGCCGAGTCAGCGGTCGGAGATGGGTCGTCGAGAGTTGGCGCAGCATGGTTCGGATGTTCCGCAGGGGGTCGTTCCGGCTCGGGTAATGGGCTCGGCTCAGGCCGCGTCGGCCAGCGAGTCGGCAGGGCAGTTCGGCTCGCTCACCTCGACCGCGATCTCGATCAGCTCTCGCGGCAGGCCGAGCAGCTGCCCCTGGATGATCGAGAACAGGGCCAGCACTCCGTGCTCACGCAGGATCAGGTAGGCCAGGGCGCGCGCGACACCAGATTGCCCGTTGGCCAGGGTGCGACGGGCCTCGTCGGTCACATGACCACCGAGGCGGCGCTGGACCTCCATCAGGCTGGTGCTGCCGGCGAGCCTGGTCGTCAGCGGCTCGGGCAGTGCCGCGAGGATCTCGTCGAAGGTCTCCAGATTGACCAGTTTCAACAAGCGATCCCGGTGTAGCAAGCGCACCGACGGCACCAATTGATAGTAGGTCTCACTCGGCGAGAGCCCGTAGGAGAACCGGAACCGCAATAGCCATAGGAGTCCGACCCGATCGAGCACGGCGCCGAGCAGGTGCTTCAGCTCGTTTCCATCCTGGTTGGAGACCTGCAGCAGCCGTCTGACCATCTCACCGTAGTAGCGCTGGTCGAGCGCCGCCTCGAGCGCGAAGGGCTCGCGCTTCTGCTCGAAGACCTCGCGTCCTTGGCGTGCGATCAGGCTGTAGGGCCCCTGTTCGAGCTTGCGTAGCAGCTCGAGCACCCCTTCGGCCCGGAACAGCTCCTGCTGCGGCAGGCGAACGTGTGCCGGCAGCTCGTAGAGATTGGCGCTGATCTCGCTTTGGTCCAGCTCGTAGAGCTTACCGCGTAGCAGCGTCTTGAGATTGAATAACGCGTATTTCCGACCCCAAGCCAGCAACAGGCCAGCCTCGTTTGCGTTCATCGGGCGGATCAGCACCCGCAGCTCGTCGAGCAGGGTGTTGATCAGCGCCTGTTTGACGGCGCGGCTCTTGGTGCGCCGATCGAGCTGCTCATCGAGCAACGGTTCCAAGCCGAAGCGCTCGGCGAGATCGGGCAAGCTGAGCTCGCACAAGGCCGCGATCTGATCCGATGTCAGCAGCCGTTCGGACATCGCGCTGACGCGGGTATTGAGATAGGGCTGGGGGGCCAAGGTCATCGGTCGCAGCCTTTACGGCGAATGAGCACGGCGAATGATTGCGGCATGCCAATCAGGGTACAGGGAGCAAATCAGTCGATGCGACCGGGGCTCGGTCGCAGACGAGATCGATCATCGCGTTGGATCGAGCAGCAGCGCGAAGGCCGCCTTGAGGGCCTCGTCCTCTCGCTTCTCGGCGGTTTCACGGAGCTGAACATGGCGCTCGTCGTAACGACGCTTGAGCTCCGCGACGGTCTGCTCGGCGCGTTCTTCCGCCTTGTTGATGAAGCTCCGATGCAGGTCCGGCACGCGCGCGGTGAAGTGCTCATCCTGGGTGCGAGCGTCACGCATCGCCGCCTGAATGATGCGCTCTTGCTCCTGCTCCGCCTCCTGGGCGATCTTCTCGGCCCGCATTTCGGCGTCGAGCAGTCGTTTCAGCGTGTCGTCCATCAGGGGTATCGGATCGCAGCTAGGGTTCAACAGAAAGACGCATGCCCGACGCGACCGGACAGTCGCGGCCAGACAGACGCGATCGGACATCAGCGCCCCGCGCCCGCTCGGACGTCATCGACGCCTGCCTGCGGTGCCAAGGGCTCAGATGCGGCGCAGAGTACTTCAAAAGCACCATCGACGTGATCCTGGACGCGACGGTTGCTTGCGTTGGATCAGATTGAGTCTCCATGTTCCCATGGAGCAGCGGCAACTGCCAACCACTGGACGATAAAGCGCGTGGAGAGTGCGGGGGCGTATCATTAGGTCAAGATTGGGCCAAGCGCCCAGGACGACTACAACCCCGAAACGAGAGCCCATATGACCGTCTCCCAACCACCCGAACCACCCCGGCCGGCGCCCTCGCGACCCGGGATCGGTGCGCGCATCCTCGGTGCGCTGCTGCTGTTCTGGAGTGTCGGTCTCGTGTCTTGTCAGTCGTTATTCTTCCTGTGACTACCCGGGGACCTGATAGCAACTTTCAAGAGCTGCTGAACCGGCTTGGCGTGACCGGTCCGGCTGCCCAATGGCTGCGGGAGCGGGGGCAGGCGCTCACGCCGGCTGGAGCAACGGCGCGCCCACCTGGTCGGGTGCGGCCGGTGCAGGCGCTCCTGCTTTGGATCGTCTCGGCACCACTGTTGCTTGCGGCCGTGATCGCGCTGACCTGGGGCCGGTTCGACGGCTTCGTCGCTGATGCGCTGGCCTGGGGGTTGATTGCGCTCGCTGCGGTGCTCACCCGGCGCACCTCGCTCGCCTCCACGGCGCCACGGGAGAATCGGCGGTTCCGCCGCTTTGGCCGCACCTGGCGGTTGCCGCTCCGGAATCTAGCGGCAGGCCTGTTAGCGCTCGGAACCGGCACCGCGGCGGTGCTGGGGATCGGTTATCCGCTGGCAATCGGCCTCGGCTTCGGCGCGGTCGCGCTGCTTGGCTATCATCTGACCTATGGCCTCGAGCCGTTCTGGGTCGGGGAGTCGCCGCCAGCGCAAGACAAAGAGTCACGGGCGGTACTCGAGGCCCTCGCCGGGGCCGAGGATCGGCTGATCAACATTGAGCGCGCCGCCGACGCGATCCACAACCGCGAGCTCAGCACACGGCTGACGCGCATCGCCGAGCTCGGGCGCGGCATCCTGGCGCAGATCGCCGAGCGCCCGTCCGATCTGCGCCGTGCCCGCCGGTTCCTGACCGTCTTCCTTGAAGGCGCGGAGCAGGTCTCGGATGGCTATGCCCGCACCCACCGCTACGCCGATTCGGCCGAGCTGGAACAGAACTTCCGGACCGCCCTGATCACGATCGAGGAGCAGTTCGAGCGCCAGCGCGAGCGGCTGCGCGAGGCCGACGTGCTCGATCTCGATGTGCAGATCGAGGTGCTGAAGAAACAGCTCGATCAAGAGGGGATTCGGTAGCCCCGGCAGCGGCCCGGCGCCCATGCGCTGACTCGACTAGGCCGACGCAGGTGATTGCGGCCTCGTTATCACCGCCAACCCACCGCCGGTATAGCATAGGCGATTGGCTTGACCAATGACCCGGTCGCCCAGTGCCGAACCAAGAGGAGCAGCGATGACCATGAGCGAGAAGCCCACCACGAGGCCAGAACAGACACCAGCAGCCAACGAACGGTCGGCAGCACCCGTTGGCACGCCTGCGATCAGCCCCGCTGCTGCCGCCGGCCAGGAGGTCGTCGCGCTGGCCGACGCCCCGCCGGCCGAGCAGGCCGAGATCAAGGGCCTGTTGGCCGAGCTGGACCTGACCGACAGCAGCTCGATCATGCACTTCGGGGCCAAGGCGCAGCAGCAGCTGACGGCGGTCTCGGATCAGATGCTCGAGGGCGTGCGCAACAAGGACACTGGCGCGGCCGGGCACACGCTGAGCGAGATGGTCGGGACGCTGCGCGGGTTCGACATCGAGGCAATGGACCCGAACGCCAAACCGGGCTTCTTCAAGCGGCTGTTTGGCGCCGGCAAACCGATCCTGCGCTTCCTGCAGGAGTATGAGGAGGTGCGCGACCACATCGACCGCATCACCATCGACCTCGAGCGCCACAAGACCCGGCTGCTGACCGATGTGACCGCGCTCGACCGGCTCTATGACGCCAATCTCGACTATTTCCGTGAGCTCGAGCACTACATCGCCGCCGGCCAGGCCAAGCTCGAGGAACTCGACAACGAGACCATCCCGCGGCTCGCGGCCAACGTCGAGCAGGCCGAGGACATGGTGGAGGCGCAGAACCTGCGCGATCTGCGCACCGCGCGCGACGACCTCGAGCGGCGCGTCCACGATCTGCGCCTGACCCGGCAGGTGGCGATGCAGGCGCTGCCGAGCATCCGGCTGGTACAGGAGAACGACAAGGGCCTGATCAACAAGATCAACTCGACCCTGGTCAACACGGTGCCGTTGTGGCGCCAGCAGCTCGCGCAGGCGGTGACCATCTACCGCTCCGGCCGCGCCGCCGAGACGGTCAAGGCCGCGACCGACCTGACCAATGATCTGCTCAAGGCCAACGCGGCCAACCTGAAGACCGCCAACGCCGAGGCGCGGCGTCAGATCGAGCGCGGCGTGTTCGACATCGAGACGGTCAAGGAGGCCAACCGGACCCTGATCGAGACCATCGAGGAGAGCCTGCAGATCGCCGACGAGGGCAAGCGCGCCCGCGCCGCCGCCGGCGCCGAGCTGCAGCAGATGGAGGCCGAGCTGCGCAAGACCCTGGCCGCGGCCAGCGCGCCGCCGAGGAACGATCGCGCCTAGACCAGGCCCGGCGTTGGGGGCGGTCAAGGCCCAGCGTTAGAGGCGGCGTGCGCCTGGATCACAGGCAGGATTGCGTTGCGCGCTGGACGGACGCGGTGAGCAGCCGATCTAGAGCGCTTCGACGTCGATCGAGTCGGCGAAGCAGTCGATGCCGAGGCGCTCGGCGACCTTGTACGCCTTGGGCTCGATCATCGGCGAGATCGCGATCAGCCGGCTGGCCTTGCGCTCGTGCTCACGCTCGTAGAAACGCGCCTTGCGCTCGAACAGGTACATCCCGCCCTTGTCGATGGACGACTTCAGCTCGCACAGGATCAATAGCCCGTTCGTGATGATCACATCGAGCTCGATCTGGTCCGGGTGGCCGAAGACCTCGCCGCTGTCGTCGTAGCCGTTGTAGTTGATCACCTCGACGCCGAAGTTTTGTTCGAGGATCGACGCGAGCGCATCGCGGAAGGCCTTCTCGGCGTTCAGCCCGCAGCGGGCACCCAGCGCGCCGATGCTGCGCTCGTGCTTCTTGGCGAAGGCGAGCAGCGCGTCGTTCATCCGCCGCAGCTCGGCCTGGTTCTCCTCCCACTTGCGGTTTTGCTCCTCCCACTTACGATTCTGTTCGTCCCACTTACGATTCTGTTCGTCCCATTTACGGTTTTGTTCGTCCCACTTTTGGTTCTGCGCTTCGCGGTCGCGCAGATACTCCTCCCAGCGGCGCTCGGAGCGCGCACGCTCTTCGCGCATCTCGGCAATGGCCTGATGGAACCAGTCGCTGGTCTGGGCACGATCGGCATAGGCGTCGCGGGTCAGCTCGAGCACGAAGTCACGAAATCCCGGGTCCTCCCGCAGATAGATCGGCAGCTCGCGCTTGATGGTCTCCTTAAGTTCGGGGTCGATCATGAGGGAGCCTTGAGTTTTCCTGGAAAGTCAGGGTGTGTCGAACCTGTGCAGCGGGATGCGCGGCGCCCGCTTAACACGATTGTATGCTGTGTTGATTCTAGCAGTCGCCGTCTCTGCAAAGACGGCAGTTGCGAGCGCCGCCTGAATCGGGCTTGATCAGCTTATCTTGGAGAGGCGCTCAGGCGGCGATGCCGCGCGCGCGCAGCGTTTTGATCTGATCGCGCAGCGCCGCGGCGCGCTCGAACTCCAACTCCTTGGCGGCGCGGTACATCTCCTTCTCCAGCGCCTTGACCTTCTTCGCCATCTGCGCCGGGGTCAGGTCCGCATACTCGGCCATCTCGTCGGCCACCTTGGCGTAGTCGCGGGCCTTCATCGGTGCGCCTGGCGCGTGCGCCTCCATGATGTCGGCAACCGCCTTCTTGATCGTCTGCGGGGTGATCCCGTGTGCCTCGTTGTGGGCGATCTGCTTGGCGCGGCGGCGCTCGGTCTCGTCGATCGCGCGCCGCATCGAGCCGGTGATCTCGTCGGCGTAGAGGATCGCCTTGCCGTGGGCGTTGCGCGCCGCGCGGCCGATGGTCTGGATCAGCGAGCCCTCGGAGCGCAGGAACCCCTCCTTGTCGGCGTCGAGGATCGCGACCAAGGAGACCTCGGGCATGTCCAGCCCCTCGCGCAGCAGGTTGATGCCGACCAGGACATCGAACTCGCCGAGTCTCAAATCCCGAATGATCTCGACGCGCTCGACGGTGTCGATGTCGGAGTGCAGATAGCGCACCCGAATGCCATGCTCGCCGAGGTAGTCGGTCAGATCCTCGGCCATGCGCTTGGTCAGTGTGGTCGCGAGCACGCGCTCGTTGCGCGCGATGCAGACCCGGATCTCGGACAGGAGGTCGTCGACCTGGGTGCGCGCCGGGCGCACCTCGACCTCGGGATCGACCAGGCCGGTCGGGCGCACCACCTGCTCTATGACGGCGCCCGAGTGCTCGATCTCGTACTGGCGCGGGGTCGCTGAGACATAGATGCTCTGCGGCCGGCGCGCCTCGAACTCCTCGAAGCGCAGCGGGCGGTTGTCGAGCGCCGAGGGCAGCCGAAAGCCGTAGTCGACTAGGTTCTCCTTGCGCGAGCGGTCGCCGCGGAACATGCCGCCGAGCTGCGGCACGGTGACATGACTCTCGTCGATGCAGATCAGCGCATCCTTGGGCAGGTAGTCGAACAGCGTCGGCGGCGGCTCGCCGGGGCCGCGGCCGGAGAGATAGCGGCTGTAGTTCTCGATGCCGGAGCAGTAGCCGACCTCCACCATCATCTCGAGGTCGAAGATCGTGCGCTGCTCGAGCCGCTGCGCCTCGACCAGCTTGTCGTTGTCACGCAGCCAGTTCAGTCGATCCTTGAGCTCGACCTTGATCTGCTCGACCGCGTTCAGGATCACCTCGCGCGGTGTCGCGTAATGGGTCTTCGGGAACACCGTATAGCGCGGTACCCGGCGCTTGGACTCGCCCGTGAGCGGGTCGAACAGCGACAGGTTCTCGATCTCGTCGTCGAACAGCTCGACGCGCACCGCCTCGTCGTCGGACTCGGCCGGGTAGATGTCGATCACATCGCCGCGCACCCGATAGGAGCCGCGTGAGAGCTCGATCTCGTTGCGCCGATACTGCAGTGCCGAGAGCCGGCGCAGGATCGCGCGCTGGTCGATCAGGTCGCCGCGCGACAGGTGCAGGACCATCTTCAGATAGGCCTCTGGGTCGCCAAGGCCGTAGATGCTGGAGACGGTCGCGACCAGGATGACGTCCGGTCGCTCGAGCAGGGCCTTGGTCGCCGACAGGCGCATCTGCTCGATGTGCTCGTTGATCGAGGCGTCCTTCTCGATATAGGTGTCCGAGGCCGGCACATAGGCCTCGGGCTGGTAGTAATCGTAGTAGGAGACGAAATACTCGACCGCGTTGTGCGGGAAGAACTCGCGCATCTCGCCATAGAGCTGGGCCGCCAGCGTCTTGTTCGGTGCCAGGATCAGGGTCGGGCGCTGCACACGCTCGATGACGTTGGCGATGGTGAAGGTCTTGCCCGAGCCGGTGACGCCGAGCAGCGTCAGCCCGGCCTCGCCGTCGTTGAGGCCTTCGGTGAGACGGCGGATCGCCTCCGGCTGATCACCGGCGGGCTGGAAATCACAGACGAGCTCGAACGGACGGGACATGGCGGGATGATCCAGGGTGACGTCGAGTTGGGTGAAGATGGGCGGCTCGAGGCGGGCAGGACTCCCTACCGGCTTCGACTGAAGCCGAGGCATCTCGCTCGCAGCAAGGGTCTTGACCGGGTTGGAACGCGCGTCGCGTGCGCCGTTTCGATTCGCTATGATCGGGCGCCAGTTGCCGAATGCCAACTTTGTCTATCAGCAGCGTTAGGGTGGTCCGCAAATAGCCCGAGTAGCGCCGGCTAGCCGGCGGCAAGAATCACTTGGCTGCCCTTACATCCTGAGGTTCAATTGCTTGCGGACAGACCCTTAGCTCGAGACCCCTGGCCTGACTAGGGCTCTGCTGTTGCCTTTATCGACTGCGCTACCCCGGGATCCATCAGCGATGACCACCAAGCTCTCCAACCGTGTTCAAGCCGTCAAGCCATCGGCCACCCTTGCCATCACAGCACGCGCCAAGGAGCTGCGTGCAGCGGGGAAGAACGTGATCGGTTTGGGGGCAGGGGAGCCGGATTTCGACACGCCCGATCACATCAAGCAAGCCGCGATCGACGCCATCAACGCCGGCTTCACCAAGTACACGGCGGTTGACGGCACGATCGAGCTCAAGCACGCCATCATCGCCAAGTTCCAGCGCGACAACGGGCTCGACTATGCGCCGGAGCAGATCCTGGTTTCCTGCGGCGGCAAGCAGAGCTTCTACAACCTAGCGCAGGCGGTGCTGGACCCGGGCGACGAGGTCGTGATCCCAGCGCCATACTGGGTGTCGTATCCGGACATGGTGCTGCTCGCCAGCGCCGCCCCGGTGCTGGTGCAGGCCGGGGCCGAGCAGTGGTTCAAGATCACGCCGAACCAGCTGCGCGGCGCGATGACCGACAAGACCAAGCTGGTCGTGATCAACAGCCCGTCGAACCCGACCGGGATGGCCTACAGCCGCGATGAGCTCGAAGCCCTTGGCGACGTGCTGCGCGACTTCCCGCGGGCGCTGATCGCCACTGACGATATGTACGAGCATATCCTGTGGCCGGATCGCGGCGCCTTCGTCAACATCGTGATGGCCTGCCCAGATCTGCTGCCGCGTACCATGGTGCTCAACGGCGTCTCCAAGGCCTACTCGATGACCGGCTGGCGCATCGGCTACGCCGGCGGACCGGAGGCGGTGATCAAGGCCATGAAGAAGATCCAATCGCAGAGCACCTCGAACCCGACCTCGATCGCGCAGGTGGCTGCGCAAGCGGCACTCGAGGGACCGCAGGAGTGCATCGGCGAGATGCTCTCGGCGTTCAAGGAGCGCCACGACCTTGTGGTCGAGCGGCTCAATGCGATCCCGGGCATCGAATGCCTGCCGACCGACGGCACCTTCTACGTCTTCCCGAAGGTGCAAGGTCTGATCGACGCGCTCGAGGGTGTACGAACCGATCTCGAGCTTGCCGAGCAGCTGATCGAACAGGCCGGTGTCGCGCTCGTCCCCGGCTCAGCGTTCGGCGCGCCCGGCTACGCGCGGATCTCGATCGCCACCAGCCGGGAGAACCTCGAGAACGCGCTCGATCGCCTGGCCCGTGTAGCGGCCTGATTGACGACTGTTGTCGGCCGACCGGCTCACCAAGCGGAAGTCACCGAAGAGGCGTTTTGCCGCTTGACGGCTTAACGAGGGAAAGGTAGTATATGCGGCTCGATCAATTCCCCGATAGCTCAGCTGGTAGAGCAACTGACTGTTAATCAGTGGGTCACTGGTTCGAGTCCAGTTCGGGGAGCCAATCGAAACAACGGGTTAGCGTCGCAAGGCGCTAGCCCGTTTTTTTGGTGGGACCCTAGTCCCGCGCTGTTCGCGCGCAAGCTCTAGGCGGAAATAGCGCAGAATGCGGCGGTATCGCGTGCGGGGCCTTCTTCCAAGTCGACAACCGATCAGGACGTCGGCCAATGAAGTATCTCTTAACGGACTTCGATCAGCGATTCACCGCGTTCAAGGCCGTCAATGACCTGTGGCAGGGGTGTTCCATCCGATGCAGCAGCTCAGATCGGCGCGTGTTACCGATTCGAAGCCATACGACTTGCGGTGTCTGGCGAGGGTGTGCCATCTGCAAGATGACGAAGTCTTCATCCTTCGTCACAATCACCACGCCTTCTCGTTCTGCGCACTGCCAAATCAGACGGTCGGCGGCGGCATCCATGTCCAAGTCAACGACATGGTCTGCAGGATAGCCCTGCGCACTCAGCCATCAGGCAAGGGCCGGGGGGGAGCTGCGCGTCCACCAGGAAGCGCATCAGGCCACCATTAGGACGCGATGATCGCTCTGACGAGCCGCGTACTGCAGCACAGCGACGATATCCTCAGGCTCCAGGTAAGGATAATCCTCCAGCACCTCTTCCCGTGAGGCGCCGGCCGCTAACAAGTCGAGGACATCCTTGACCCGGATTCGCAGGCCCCGGATGCAGGGCCGTCCGCCGCAGATCTCGGGGTCGATCGTGATGCGGTGCAATTCATTCACAGCATTTGCCTTCAACGTGGATGGTTACTCGAGCCTAGAGGATCACCGACGCCGGAACAAGCGACCGACGACCCGGCGGAAGCATTCCACGGATCACCGATCGGGTCAGGTCAAACGATTCAGGCGGCGCTCAACAGCTGCTCAGGCACCCCCAAACAGGGCCTGCTTGAGCTCAGTCACCGCTTGCACGCATCCAAGCCGCCCGTTTTCCGGACGCATTGCGCCTGTTCGACGACTGGCGTTCAGTAGAAGACTTTGCGCAGGCCGAACGCGCACTACATGGGCTCGATTGGCGCCGCCGCGCCCACTATGCGCGGCTGGTCGCCCAACAAGCATTCGCACAGCTACGGGGCCGATCTCCAACGATCGAAGACTGCGATGGCGCATGGTAGGCAATCTTCCGGGCTGCTGGATATATGGACAGTATAGCGCGTGTCTGGCTGGAGAGCGGCTTGGGGGGAACTCGACGGCAGATCGACTTCATAACGGCATGACCTGAAGTTGACGGAACAAGCTGTGAAGTCGGTCCCGAAACGACGGATGCGCCCACTCAAGATCTGGCTGATTGGCTAGACTGCCATTCAGGGGATTACGATGGGGCGCCCAGGTTTGCCTGCTTGCTCGCTGGGTTGTTAAAGGAACGCGGTATTGGGGAACACCGATGAACACGGCAGCAAGGTCTGGTCTGGGAGCGTTGGTGCTATTGCTCTGCGCGACGTCGCTCCGCCCCCCACTGCAGGCGGCCGAGACCTTGGTCATCGGCGGCACAGGGAGCGCGATCGGTGTGATGCGACGCCTGGCTGAGGCCTACCAGGACACCGCAGCCGCGCAGCCGATCGAGGTGCTCCCGAGCCTCGGCACGGGTGGCGGGCTGAGGGCACTGGCCGATGCACGCATCGATATCGCCTTGGCCGCGCGCCCACTCAAGCCGCACGAGCGCGAGGGCAAGCAGGTGCAGGTGTTTGCCCGCACCCCTCTGGCCTTTGTCGCCAGCGACGATGTCACCGCCCCCGCACTGAGCACCAAGACGCTGATCGCCTTCTACCAAGGCACGCAGACCCGCTGGCCCGATGGCATGCGCGCCCGCCCGGTGCTGCGTCCTTGGCACGACGCCGAGACCCAGGTGCTCGCGGCCTGGAGTGAGCCGCTGGCCGAGGTCTTGGCCGAGGCCGTGTATCGCACCGATCTGCAGGTGACGATGACCACGCAGGAGAATCTGGAGGCGATCGAACAGACGCCCGGCGCCTTCGGGTACACGCCGCTGACCGAGGTCGTGACAGCACAGCGCGCGTTGCAGGTGTTGACGCTCGAGGGCGTCGAGCCAACACCCGCGCAGTTGGCCGCCGGGCGTTACCCATTGGTGCTGAACCTGGCACTGGTCACCGGCCCCGCCTCACCCGATGCGGCGCAGGCCTTTATCGCCTTCGTCCGCTCGCCGAGCGCTGCGGCCATCCTCCGATCGGCCGGATGCCTGCCGGTGGCGCCATGAGCGGGCGGGGCGCGAGGGATCGCATCACATCATGGAGTCACCCTGAGGACGTCTTGCGGGCGGTGCGGGCCGGATTCATCGCGCTCACGCTGTTGGCGATCGTCGCCGTGACCTGGATGCACTATGACCACCACCGACAATACTACTGTGGTTATCTGCGCCTCTTGGGGGAGTGCACGGCACGACAGATCAGCGAGCGGGTCATCTCGCGGAATCCTGAGTTCTGGGAATACGAAACCGTGCGCATCGAGGCCCTGCTCGGACGCCACCGACCAGAGGGGCATGCCCCATTAGAAGAAAGCGTCTACGGCAGCGACGGTCGCTTGATCGCCGCCATCGGCGCCTGTCGCGGCAGCCCCTGTCTGCGAGCGCGCAGCGAACTGCGCGACGCTGGGGTGAGCGTCGGCGTGCTCGAGCTCGGTATGGCATTGCGCCCACTGCTGCTACAAACGGTCATAATCGGCGGCATCGCCACGCTAGTGGGCCTGATCGCCATCAGTCTCTTCTGCGGCATCCCCATGCGCCGCTGGCGCGAATCTGAACAGCGCGCTCACTTTCTGGCCGAGCACGATCCGCTCACCGAGCTGCTGAATCGTCAGGCCGCTGAACGCGTCTACGAACGCGAGCATGCGCGCGCGTCCAGGCACGGGCTGCCGCTGTCGGTTCTCATCTTCGACATCGACCATTTCAAACAGATCAACGATCACTATGGCCATAATCGCGGCGATCAGGTTCTCCGGAGCCTGACCGCGCTCGTGCGCGAGGAACTGCGCGGCAGCGATACCCTGGTGCGTTGGGGTGGCGAGGAGTTCGTGATCATCGCACCGCATACCTCCGAGGATCTGGCGGTGCAGTTGGGCGAGAAACTGCGAGGTGCGCTGCAGACGGCGACCGTCGGCATTCCAGAGCCGGTGACGATCAGCATCGGCGTGAGCCGTTGTCAGCGCGCCGATAGTCTATACACCGCCGTTGATCGGGCGGACCAGGCGCTGTATCGGGCCAAACACGCGGGACGGAATCGGGTCGAGCGCGCGGAATGAGCAAGGCGGCGGTGCAGCGCCGAACTGGTTTGACGTCGATCGGTGGATACGCCTTACGTGAGGAGCCGTGTACGGACCCGTACGCACGGTTCTGTGGGCAGACGGGGCTTCGGCCCCTC
>JAAAOQ010000079.1 GCA_009908845.1 Gammaproteobacteria bacterium | reverse complement strand
CATCAGCTAAAATGGGGCGGTATCTCACCAGATGTGGGGTCGTGTGTCCAGCCCCCAGTCGGGTCTGGCCCTTTTGAGATGTGGGTAATGGTATGACGTCGACCTGCTCGAAGCGCTTTTCCATCTGCGCGAAGCCTTCGCGCATCAGCTCGCGCTGGTGCTTGAGCTCCTCTTCGACGCGCACCATGCGCTCACGCAGCTCGACTTCGTAGACCATAGGCGGCTTGCCGAGGCTTTGCTCAGCCAGCCAGTCACCGAGGTGATCCTTGACGTATTCCCCAAGCTCCCTCTTGATGAGTTCAAGGTCTTCTTGGGCCAGCGCCATAAGCTGTTTGGCTCCGAAGGGCTTCGCTGCAAGCAATAGAGGGATAGATTATCTCAGGTACTGAGACATGCGCGCGAAGGAAGTACGGCGCGAAGGCCCCCGGTGCCGTGACCTCCTCCTGCGATTCCGCCAGAATCGGTCAGCACCAAGCGCACCCCGTCCATCGGCGTGAGTATATCAATGCGAGCGAATCGCCAGCGGCGCCCGCAGTCCAGTTGTAGCCGTTATACCAGGCGCGGATCTGCGCGCGATCGAGCCCCTCGAGCTCTGGCGCGAAGACGCTGTCCAGATCCGCTTCGGTGTAACCACAGAGCGCGGAGTAGTCGCGCGAGACGGTGATGTCGCGCAGATTGTTCAGTCCCGAGAACAGGCTGACCTACTGAACTTGCTCACCCCGGTGAGAAAGGCGAAGCGGATGTGGGCATCCGAGTCCTTGATCACGGAGTAGAGGTTCCGCAGTCCGTCGCGAATCGCGCGCGCGCTGTCCGGGTTGCTGAGGTTGTCGAGGATGGGCTTGTCGTATTCATCCACGAGCACGACCACCCGCTCCCCATGAGCGCTCTGGGCCGCCTCGATCAGCTCGCTGAAGCAGCCGACGATGTCACCATGGTCACGGCAGACCACCCCAAGAGTCTCCTGGTTCTTGCGCAGCAATGCCAGGATGCGCCGGTCAAGCTCGGCGCGGCTCTGCATCAGCCCGCCGCCGAAACTGAAGCGCACGACCGGAAAGCGTCGCTCCCAGTCCCATCGCTCATCGGCCTCGAGCCCGCGGAACAGGGCCTCATTGCCGGCAAACAGCTCAGCCAGCGTATCCAGGAACAGCGACTTGCCAAAGCGCCGGGGGCGCGAGAGAAAGTAGTACTTGCCCTCGTCGATCAGGCGCAGCGCAAAGCCGGTCTTGTCGACGTAGTAGTAGCACCCCTCGCGGATCTCGCGGAAGGTCTGGATGCCGATGGGCAGGCGGCGGCGGGTCATGGCTGGACTGGGTATCGGTCAATGCATGCGTTTGAGCTGGGCAAGCCAGGCTTCGCCGTCGGGGCTGAGCAGGAGCTGATCGGCAAGTTCTTCGAGCTGCTCAAGATCGCTGATGCGGGACAACAAGGGCCGGCTCTGCTCGGCGATCTCGGCGCCAAACCTACTCTAGCCAATTCGCTGGTGCGAGCGGAAATGGCTTCAGTTGCAATCCGCAGGCAATTAATTAGGTAAACCGTCCCGGAAACTGGGCGAAGGCCGCGGCGACTCGCGCCAGCACCGCCAGCCGCTCCGTCCCGGTGGCTTTGCAACAGGTCGAGGGTGCCATCGCCCTCAGTAAAGGCTTTCTCTGATCCGCTCCAACAGATCAATGGAGACTCTGTAGCCCAAGTCAGCCATCTGCCGAATACAGTCTTCCGCGCTCAGGATCAGCCCTCGCCGTTGCGCGATATCGAGCAGCCTCACTGAACCAACAACGTTGAGACCTTTAAGCAAGGCATAGCGCCGCGCGAGCCGGTCGTCCATCACCAACAGAGAATGGCCCGGATCTTCTAGCGCGACTCGCATCGAATCGCTTTCACCCAGTCCCAGGCTAGGCGTCAGGGGAAGCGATTCACTTCCCCCGGTGACGACGACCAGCCAGCCGTCTTGGATACCTCCAGCGATACGTTGAGCGTCCAATCCTTTGGCGACCAAGCATTCGTTCCGCACAGACTCGGCGATTCGGATCTGCGAAAACAAGCGCCTTAGCACGTCAAGCCGATTGATACCCGCAAAGGCGATCAGTGGCCCCGCATCCGCGATTACGACACGAGCCATTGATCCAGGTTGGCAGCATCATGCCGGGTCGTTTCGTCGAAGCCAACAACGTCGATACCCAATTCCCCCAAGTGTCGGAGAAAAGCCGGCATATCCATGCCACTAAGCCGTACAGCCGCGCCCAGCGACAATGTTCCGTCTTTGAACAATGTCGCAGCCAACGCCGGTTTCAGCGACTGCTCCGTCGCGGCGAATGACTTATCGAGATGGACAATCAGCGCATGAGGCTCATCGCCTTTCAACACCAGCACGGGTGACTCTTCGGCCTGGCGAAGCGCGAGCGAAGGGTTTTTTTTGAGATTTCGAATATTCGTGGCAAACATGATGCCTCCCAGAAGCCGGCAGCGAGACAAGCTTGGCGTAGGCTACCACGCGTAGTCCACGCTGTCGAGTGGCTAACCGTTTGAGCCGGGCGAGCCAAGCGTCGCCATCGGGGCTCAGCAGGAGCTAATCGGCAAGTTCTTCGAGCTGCTCAAGATCGCTGATGCGGGCCAGCAGGGGCCGCTTCCCAGTCTTCGTATCGCAATCCCTGAACTCGCTTGAATTCATCGATATTGTGCGTAATGACCGTAAAGCGATGGGCGATAGCAATCGCGGCGATCTGAAGATCATAAGGACCAATCGGCGTGCCCGCACGCTGGAGTTCGGCGCGAATTCGACCAAACTCACGCGCCGCACTGCCATCAAACGGCACGGAATGAAAATGCTGAAACAGGTCCTCTAATACAGCCATATTTGCCTCCATGCGCTGACTCTTGTAGGCACCGAAAAACAGCTCGGCCTTCACGACATCGCAGAGATAAATATCCGACGCCGGATGCGCAAGCATCGCCTGCTTGACTGACGACGATCTCGGATTCAAATAAGCAATCCAGACATTCGTGTCCGGGAGCCACATCACTCCAGCTCCAGGCGTTGCTCGTACTCACCCTGAGGCTCACGGAACAACTCGCCTTGCCAGGCGCCGGCCGTGCGCTCATACAAACCCGCCGGCCAGTCGGCGCTCGCAGCAGCCCCCGTCACGTCACTGTCTTCAAGCTCCAAAAACACAACCTCTACGTGCCGCTGGCGTAAATCCGGCGGGATTTCAATCACTGGCGGCAGGCTGTCATAGATTCGTCGTAATGCTCGCATCATCGGCCCTCACTCGTTTCCAGACTTGAGATCACCATCGCACGAAGGGTGTTCCCCATCCACCTCAATCGCCCACCCCAAGACACCGCAAAGTTCGGGTCGACACGAAACTGCCGCCACGGCCGCGGCGATGCCGCCGGTGGCGGATCAGCCATCATCTGCTGGAACAACGCCGCGTAGGCCGCCGAGGCGGTGGCGTTGCTGGGCTGCGCGCGAGCAGCCCAGCAACGGCGCGACTCATCCGCGCTAGCCGATCCCGATCGCGCTCCAACAAGGCCACCTGACGCGCAAAGCAGCCCGCCTCATCGGCGCTGAGCGGCACGCCCTACACAGCAGGGTCGATGACTGTCTCAAGACGCTGTTTGACTTGGATGAGCCAAGCGTCGCCGTCGGGGCTGAGCAGGAGCTGATCGGCAAGTTCTTCGAGCTGCTCAAGATCGCTGATGCGGGCCAACAGGGGCTGGCTCTGCTCGGCGGCGGGTTAATCGCATCAACATGTGTCGAGCGGCCTCGCGACCTTGCTCCAGTCCTTGCTCCAGTCCTTGCTCCAGTCCTTGCTTCAATCCTTGCTGCATCCATTGGTCGGTCCAGGTTTCAACATTCTCGGCCAACATGTCATAGACCTCGCTGAGATCATTCATTGGGGTCACCGAAACACCCGGTAGGCGCTTGGGTAGGAACACGCGTCCAAACCAAACGGCAAAGGCGCGGCGTAAGCTACTTTGCTCCGGACCCTTGAGCCAGTCGACCAGCCCGCGCACGATGGCCATCGCCTCCTCGGCGCCGCGGCTGGCTTCAAGGCGAAACAGCGCCGCGCTGAGATTGCGTGTCGGCGCCTGCTCCGCCTTGGCCAGGCGTCGCCGGCATAAATCCGAAATGTCAGGCACTTGCGATATGCATTGGCATATGTAATATCAGTGGACATGCGCTTCACCTGGGACGAGAGGAAACGCCGTGCCAACCTGAGCAAGCACGGACTTGATTTCGCCGACGCGGAAAAGGTCTTTGCCGGGCCAATGATCCTCGTCAAGGATCACCGTCGCGACTATGGTGAGCAGCGCATGATCGGCATCGGCCTGTTGGACGTGCTCGTCGTGCTGATCGTCCACGTCGAATCCGACCACGACATTCGCATCATCTCGATGCGCAAGGCAACCAGTGATGAAACCGACCTCCTCTACCGAAACGCAGGATACTTTTGACGACGACGCCCCCAAGCTGAGTCAGGCGGACTTTGAGCGCGGCCGCCTACGCATTGGCGGCCAGGTTGTGAGCCGCGCGGAGTGGCAGGCGGCAGTGCGGGCGCGGGTCAGCAAGCAACGCATCAACATCATGCTTGACCGCCCCATCATCGAGCATTTCAAGGCACTCGCCGGAGAGGGCAGCTACCAAACGCTGATTAACGACACACTGCGTCGCATGATCCAGTCAGAACACCTGGAGGCCGACCTGCGCCGCATCATCCGTGAAGAGATTCGCGCCCCCGATAGGCCGAATAACTAGTCAGAAACAATGCGTCAGCGGTTACCGGCCCCAACCACGACACTCACATTACAATAGCCGAGCGGTAGCGGCTGATCCAGGTTGTCGAGGAAGGTCTGAATACCGACGGGCAGGCGGCGGCGGGCCATGGCTGGGCTCGGTGACGTGCGCCGAACGCCTAGCCGAGCCGGCCTCGCGCCCAAGCAGCGAGGGCCACAGCAATGCGCTCCGCCGCCCGGCCGTCCCAGAGCTCCGGAATCCGGCCGGCCTTGCCGTGCCCTGCCAGCACCGCTTGAAAGGCCCTCCGGATACGCTTGGGATCGGTCCCCACGATCGTGTTCGTCCCCTCTGTGACCGTGATCGGCCGCTCGGTATTCTCACGCAGCGTGATGCAAGGCACCCCGAGGGCAGTCGTCTCTTCCTGAATGCCACCGGAGTCGGTCAGCACCAGGCGCGCCCCGTCCATCAGCCCA
>JAAAOQ010000041.1 GCA_009908845.1 Gammaproteobacteria bacterium | reverse complement strand
GGGTGCAGGCGCCGGATCGCTGCCCGGTTTGCGCCGAGCCACTGGTGCAGCGGGGCATAGACCTGGTCTCGGATCGAGTCGAGCCGGATCTGCTCATAGCCACAGAGCTTGAGCTCGGCATGGTACGTCGGGAGCGGGTAGGCGTTCTCGCGCGGGATCGCGAACTTGCTCGCGACCAATGCCCAGGAGGTGCGTTGCTTGAACCGGTGCCAGGCGCTCCCGGTCAGGCCCCGAGGGATGATGTCAGCGACCGCGATACGTCCGCCCGGGCGCAGCACCCGGAAGGCCTCGCGCAGGAAATCGGAACGCGAGCGAAAGTGAAAGGCGCATTCGAGTGCGGTGATCTTGTCGACCGACTCATCGGGCAGCGCCATCGCGGTCGCTGAGCCCTCTCGAAGATCGATCCGATGCTCGAGACCCTGCTCTCGGACGCGCTCACGTGCGATCTGGACCTGGAAACCGGTGAGATTCAGACCGATGATCTGCGACGGCTCATGACGGGCTGCCCAACGGATGTCCTGATCACCAAACCCGAAACCGACATCGAGCAGCGTGTCATCCGGCCCGAGCCGAACACCCTCGGCAACGAGGTCGGCCAACGCATCGCTTGCGGCATCCAGGTCCTCGGCATCGCGCCAGAAGCCAAGGTTGAGATAGAGGGCGCGCTCGGTTGCGGTACGGGTCGACAAGAGCTCGTAGATCGCCGGTGCCTCAGTACGCTGGAAGGGATTGAACAGCCAGTTCAGATAGGCCAGCGCTTCGCCCAAGGGGCCACGTAGACGTGTGAGCGGATGCGGGTGGGTGGAATTCGATTGTTGCATCAGATGGGGTGCGGCCTGGGTTGTCGCCGATGGTGGCAACCATTGGGGCGATACGCGAAAACTCCCGCCGAGGAGGCGGATTGGCTTCCCGTCGACCGAGGAGATTGGTGCCGTTGCCAGCGGAGCGTGAGCCGCTTGCGTTCGGGTCTTGCGTTCTCGGTCGGGATTCAGGGTTAATGGCCGCCCGAGTTGATTAGGTTTCCGACTGGAGGTTCGTCCGATGGCAAAAACGCGCTACTCGTTCGTGCAGCGTCTGCTGCACTGGATCATTGCTCTGCTGGTCTTCGGGCTCTTGGCGATGGGCTTCACCTTCTGGGGCCTGGGTTTCGAAGGGGTCAAGGGGATGTTCGGCGCCGAGCTTACGAATACCTTCTACACGATGCACAAGAGCTTCGGCATCCTGCTGTTCTTCTTGGTGGTGCTGCGGCTGCTGCTGTTCCGTTTCTGGCCGGCACCGCCGTACGAGACCCCGCTGTCCGGTACCGAGCGCGTGGTCAGTGTGACGACGCATGCGCTGCTCTATCTGCTGCTGATCGGAATCCCGATCGGCGGTTGGCTGGCGACCTCGATCAGTGGCTTTCCGGTCCAGTTCTTCGGCTGGTCGCAGCCCGGCCTCGATCCGGCTAACAAAGAGCTCGGCAGCCAGCTCTTCCTGATGCACGGCATTGGTGGCCTGGTTCTGCTAGCGGTCTTGCTGCTGCATATCGGCGCCGGCATCAAGCACTGGAAGCTCAAGGACGGCATCATGAAGCGGATCAGCCTGCCCTGAGCCGGAGTCTGCGTCGGAGCTAGCGCCAGAGCTGTTGCCGGCGCTGGAGCTGGAGCTGGAGCCAGCGCCGAGCTTGACGGGCTTCGCTGTCCGCACCGCGTCGCCGAGCCGGTGCTGGACCGCGCAGTCCGCCGGCCTCAGCTGGCTACGCCAATCGGTTGTCCTGCCTCGCGGCGGCCTTGGGGTGCCAGGATCGTCGCCCGAACGGGCTGAGGCGGGCCCGTTTCCGACGCGCTGATACCTGCGACTCAGGTCTTGGGGTCGGGAAGCCGTGCTCAGGATTGGACGCCACCGGCGGAAGTGGTGACAATCCGGCCATCCGAACCACGACGCGTGCGAGCACCCTAAGCACCGTCAGACCTCAAGAAAGGCAGTGATGGAGATCGACTGGAGCGATTACGACTGCGACGGATTCTACGACGAGCTGCTTGCGAAGCGCGGCGAGCCGAGACCGGAACTCGGCGCGCTGGCGTCCGATATGCAGGCCCTCGGCGGCGATGAGCTACTCGCGCGGCAACTGGCGGCCGAGGTCTCGATCAAGGAGATGGGGATCAGCTTTACGGTCTACTCCGAGGAAGGCGGCACCATCGACCGTGCCTGGCCCTACGACGTGATCCCGAGAGTGATCCCGGAGCAGGAGTGGCGGCGGGTTCAGCAGGGGCTCAAGCAGCGCGTGCAGGCGCTGAACCTGTTCATCGACGACCTCTACCACGGCCAGCAGATCGTCGAGGATGGCGTCTTCCCCAAGGACGTGCTCACGAAATCGGTCAACTTCCGTCCCCAGTGTGTCGGGATCGATCCTCCGCTCGGGATCTGGGCCCACATCTGTGGGTCAGACCTGGTGCGCGATGCCGACGGCACCCTCTATGTGCTCGAGGACAACCTGCGGGTCCCCTCGGGCGTCTCTTACATGCTCGAGAACCGGCTGGTAACGAAGCGCGTCTTCCCGGAGCTGTTCGAGCATTACGCGCCGCTGCCGGTGGACGACTATCCGTCCCAGCTCTTCGATACCCTGGCCGCGCTGTCGCCGCGACCGGCCGAGTACCCGGAGGTGGTCGTGCTCACCCCGGGGATCTACAACTCGGCCTATTTCGAGCATGCCTACCTGGCCCAGCAGATGGGTGCCGAGCTCGTCGAGGGGCGTGATCTGTTCGTCGGTGACGACGATTGCTGCTATATGCGCACGGTCGATGGCCCGGCGCGCGTCGATGTGATCTACCGTCGCGTCGACGATCTGTTCCTCGACCCGGAGGCGTTCCGGCCCGACTCGGCGCTCGGCGTCGCCGGTTTGATGCGTGCCTGGAAGGCCGGCAACGTCGTCTTGGCGAATGCGCCAGGCGCCGGCGTCGCCGATGACAAGGTGGTCTATGCCTTCGTACCCGAGATCATCCGTTATTACCTCGACGAAGAGCCGATCGTCCCGAACGTGCCGACCTATCGCTGCATGGAGCCCGACGCGATGCAGTACGTGCTCGAGCACATGGCCGAGCTGGTGGTGAAGCCGGCCAACGAATCAGGTGGCTATGGGATGCTAGTCGGGCCCGCATCGACTCAGGCCGAGCGCGACCGGATGACGGCTGCGGTCAAGAGGGACCCCCGCAACTACATCGCCCAGCCGACGTTGAAGCTCTCGACGGTGCCGACCGTGATCAAGAACCGAATCGAGCCGCGTCATGTCGACCTGCGGCCCTTCATTCTCTCGGCAGATCGTCAGCAGGTCACCATGGGTGGGCTGACCCGGGTTGCGTTGCGTAAGGGATCATTGGTGGTCAATTCCTCGCAGGGTGGTGGCAGCAAGGACACCTGGATCGTGCCGGATGCATTGATCGGAGAGCATCAGGCGTCAGGCCAGTCGGTTCAGCGGCAGACGCAGACGCGCTGACCCAGCCCTCGCGCCCGCCTCCGGACCCTAAGACCCTCTCAGGCTGTCAATCCCCCGGTTTCGCATCGCTATGCTCTCCCGTGTCGCCGAGAACCTCTACTGGCTCGCCCGCTATCTTGAACGGGCCGAGAACACCGCCCGAATCGTCAACGTCAACGCCAACCTGCTGCTCGATCTGCCCAAGGGGATCGCGCCGGGCTGGGCGCCATTGGTCGATATCACCGGCGCCAATACGCTGTTCGAGGAGCACTACAAGGACTATGGTGAGCGCCAGGTCATGCGTTTCTTGCTGGGTGATGAGCGCCATCCTGGCTCGATCCTGTCGGCACTCAACGCTGCGCGCGAAAACTGCCGGACGATTCGGGATTTCGTGCCGCGGGAGGCATGGGAACAGATCAACAGCTTGACCCTTTACGCTCGCGAGGGGCTGCAGAAGGGGCTGACCAAGAACGGTCGCCATCCATACCTTCGGGGCCTGATTACCGGCAGCCAGCTGATCAACGGCCTGCTGGATGGCACCATGCTGCATGATCAGGGCTTCGAGTTCCTGACACTGGGACGTTACCTCGAGCGCGCGGACATGACGACGCGGATCGCCGACGTGCATTCGGCCACCCTGCTGCCGGACACCGATGAGGTCCGTCCCTACGACAACATCCAGTGGGTCAGCGTGCTCAAATCGTTGACCGCCTATCAGATGTACCGACGCAGCGCGCAGATCCGGGTGCAGCGCGGGCCGGTGCTAGGATTCATCTTCAAGAGCCCGCGCTTCCCGCGCTCAGTGCGCTGGTGTATCGACCACATCCGGATCTGTCTCGAGCGCCTGCCCCGCAACGAGGGCGCTCTGCGCGTCAACGGACGGCTCGTACGCTCCCTGGACGCGGTCGACGTCGAGCACCTCAGTCAGAAGGAGCTGCATGAGTTCGTCGATGAGCTGCAGCTTGGCATCGGCGACCTGCACCAGGAGATTGCCGAGACCTGGTTCCTGCCGACAGAGGCGAGCGCTGTCGGCTGAGACCGGCGCCTGGGCTGCCTTTCGTCGAGACTGCTTGGAGCGATTGCTGTTCCCCGATCGCTATGGCAGCCTTACGTGCCGAACGAACAACACTACACCACTTGAGGAAAACATCGATGCGCGTCATTCTGCTCGGCGGACCCGGTGCCGGAAAAGGTACTCAGGCTGGATTCATCAAGGAGCATTTCAAGATCCCGCAGATCTCGACCGGCGACATGTTGCGCTCCCATGTCAAGGCCGCGACCGCTCTCGGGCAGGCCGCAAAGAAGATCATGGACGAGGGCGGACTGGTCTCGGACGAGATCATCATGGGGATGGTGAAGGAGCGAATCGCCGAACCGGACTGCGAGCATGGATTCCTGTTCGACGGATTCCCGCGCACGCTAGCGCAGGCCGATGCGCTGAAGGAGGCAGGCGTTCAGATCGATGCGGTGGTGGAGATCGACGTGCCTGATGATGAGATCGTCAAGCGCATGGCGGGTCGGCGGGTTCACCTGGCATCAGGGCGGACCTACCATGTCGAGTTCAATCCGCCGATGGAGGAGGGCAAGGACGATGAGACCGGCGAGGCGCTGATTCAGCGCGATGATGATAAGGAGGAGACGGTCCGGGCGCGGCTCAATGTCTATCACGAACAGACCGAGCCACTGATCGCCTACTATTCGGCCTGGGCCGAGAAGGGCGGCGATGATGCGCCGCGCTACCTCAAGGTCAATGGCATCGGTGAGGTGGGCGAGATCCGCGACAAGATCATCACTGGTCTCGAGGCAACAGCGCCTGCTAGCGACTGATTTCCGTCGATTCCGATCCGCTTGATCCGGAGCAGCTCGCTCCGGCAGCGCTCGATTTCGCGGCAGATTCGGCGTGCGTTCGTTTTGCCGCGAGCAGGGGTCTTGGGGCGTTGGTTGCCGCCAACGGTATCGAAACGGCGCATTGGGTCGCGAGTGGAGCCCAATGCGCCGTAGACGGGCCGTTCGGCGCAGCGCCGATGGCTCAGCGCTGCGCCTTGCTCGGGGCCATCAAGCGCTCGGACGGACTAAGCCGGCTTGCGGAAGTGCATGATGCCCCAGCTCAGGTAGCCGTTGCGGCCGCCTTCGACCCAATGACCGAGGCCGGTCAGCATCCGCTCGATGTAGTCTTCCGAGACCTTGCCTTTGAGCGACTCGCGCTGCTCGCGGAGCGTATCGGCGACGCGCGCGTAGTGGGCGATCAGGTTTTCGGTCAGGTCGATGATCTCGACCTCCTCCCAGCCTAACCGTTCCGCCTGCTCGCGATAGAACGCAAACGAGCCCAGGCTCGACAGGTGGATGCGGTCGAAGATCGGCTGCAGGACGCCTTCCGGGCAGTCATCGGCCTGCATCGGGTCGGTGAAGATCAGCTCGCCGCCGGGCTTCAGGACGCGGTCGACCTCGTCCATCACCTTATCGCGATGTCCAGAGTGAAGGATCGCGTCCTGCGACCAGGCGACGTCGAAGCTCGCGTCCGGCGCCGGCACCTCCTCGAAGCTGGCGTCGACGACCTCGATCAGCTGATCCAGGCCGGCCGACCGGTTCATCTCGCGGTCGCGCTCATTCTCGGCCTCGCTGAGGTTCAGCGCCATGACCTGGCAGCCGAAGCGTTTCGCCAGATGACGGGCGGCACCGCCGTAGCCGGCGCCGAGGTCGATGACGCGCGCATCAGGGCGCGACAGCGGTGCGGCGATGCGGTCGGCGATGCGCTCGACGGTGCGCGCCGACGCGGTCGCGATCGGCTCGTCGGTGCGCTCGTAGAGGCCGACGTGGATATCCTCGCCGCCCCAGATGTGGTAGTAGAAATTATCCGCGTCTTCGCTGTTGTAGTAGTCGCGCGCGGTCTCGACGACGTCTGAATAGCTCTGGCTCATCCGTTACCTCCCAGATACGCCTTCTCGGCGAGATGGATGAAGAAGTCGGGCTCGGTCTCGCGGTAGGTTTCCTGGAAGTCGCCGTAGGTGTCGACGCGCTGGAAACCGACCTCCTTCATCAGCCGCTGCACGTAGGTCTTGCGCAGCGGGAACATATTCAGGTGATAGACCGCGCCGTCCTGGAAGCTGTACTTGAAGCGGGCGAGGGAATCGTCGACGTGCTCGGGCTCGGCGCGCACGCTGTCGCCGCAGTAGTAGTAGTTGTGGGTTGGCTGTACCTCATGATCGAGCAGGGCGTCGTAGTTCCGCTGATCGAGGATCAATACGCCGTCGTGCTTGAGCGTGGCGTAGAACTCGGCCAGGGCCTTACGGCGATCGGCCTCCTCGTGCAGGTGGGTAAACGAGTTGCCGAGACAGATCACGGCATCGTAGAGATCGTGCACGCTCTGGTTCAGCCAGCGCCAGTCGGCATGGATGGTGCGCAGGATGTGGCCGCGCTTGCGGGCGTTCTCGAATGCCTTGGCGAGCATCACCGGGCTGCCATCGGCGCTGGTGACCTCGAAGCCGGCCTCGATCAGCTGCACCGAATGGAAGCCGGTACCGGTGGCGACGTCGAGGACCTTCTTGGCGCCGCGCTCGCGCAGCTTCTCGATGAAGAAGTGACCTTCGGCGCTGGCACGACCGTCCCAGTCGATCAGCTCGTCCCATTTGTCGACGAAACCGTCGATATATTCTTCCTGGTACTTCTCGCTGTCGCGAACGGCGAGTGGGTCGTCACCGTAGTCTTGTCGTGTTTGCGATTGCATGGACGTGGCTCCGGGATGATGCGCTACGCGATGCGTCGGCCATGTGCTGCAAGGCGATGGGCCTTGGCACACTGGTCGAACGGCGATCCGCGAGCAGGGTTGGCCGTTCCGCGTGAAGTTGAAGAAACGCGGAAGAACGGCGGAGAGAGCGTTATAGTACATCGTACCCAATGCTTTTGAAACGCCCCGGATGGGGTTTTTCGCCTGGTTGGGCGCGGCGATGTAGGATAACAGCATGATCCCGCTGCCTTTATAGCGCATTGGTAGCCGCTGATAATGTGTTGAGATTGTTTCGCGACCAAATGATGTCGGAAAGATGACGATGACGAGTGCGGATAGCCGTTGTGATGAGGTACTAGTGGCGCTGCGCCGAGTGATCCGAGCAGTCGGGCTGCACTCGCGGCAGCTGGAGCGCAGCCATGGGCTGACGGCACCACAGGCGCTGGTGCTGAAGACCCTGATCGGTCTTGGTGAGGCGTCGGTGGGAACGG
This sequence comes from Gammaproteobacteria bacterium, assembly GCA_009908845.1. Taxonomy (GTDB): domain Bacteria; phylum Pseudomonadota; class Gammaproteobacteria; order Chromatiales; family Chromatiaceae; genus Lamprobacter. The sequence continues at coordinate 16,491 of JAAAOQ010000041.1, read as the reverse complement.
TTGCCCGCCGCGTGAGCCTGAGCCAAGCGACCGTGACCGATGTCCTCAACCGCCTTGAGAACCGTAAGCTCGTCGTGCGCGCGCGCAGTAGCAAGGACCGCCGTCGGGTGATCGTCAGTGCGACCGACCAGGCTGTCTCGATCATGTCGCGCTCACCGCCGCTGCTGCAGGAGGCCTTCGTACAGCGTTTTCTTGCGCTCGAGGATTGGGAACAGACCCTGCTGATCTCATCATTGCAGCGGATTACGGTGCTGATGGGCGTCACCGATCTCGATGCGTCGCCGGTCCTGGCCGCCGGGCCGGCTGCCGCCGGAGACGAGCCGTTGGCGTCGGCAGCCTCGGACCAGAACGGGCTGTCGGGCCTCGACCATCCGGAAATCGAATGATCGGGCTGAGGTCGCTCGCCGTGCCGAACGGCTTGGGTTGTGCAGCGGTGTCGGCGCGGTCGCCTGAGTTCGGCTAGTATGCCGCCGGTCTTCCAAGTAGAGGTCGCGAGACAGCGAGCCCGTGAAAACTGCCAGCATCGCCTACCGTGTCGCCGATTTCCTGCGCCGCTACCCGCCCTTCCAGTATCTCGATGAGCAGGAACTGCTCGAGCTCGTCGCTGGCGGGCGCGTTGTCTTCCATGAGGACGGCGAGCTCGTCTTCGAGCGCGGCCAGCGGCGGCGCCCGTACGTCTATGTGATCCAGAAGGGCGTCGTCCGCTTGTTGGACTACACCGACGGCGAGGACGACGAGCCGCACGAGGTGCTGCGCGATGTCCGCGGCGAGGGTGATCTCTTGGGCGTTGGGCGCTATCTTGGTCTCGGTGAGCACAGCTACACCGCACGCACCGAGACCGAGGTCATCCTCTATGCGCTGCCGGCGGCGTTGCTCTGGGAGCAGATCAAACGGCATCCGCGGGCCAGCCATTTTCTTGCGGCCTACTTCACGGTGGCGATCACACCAGCGGGTCTCGATGGTAGCTCGTCACGGGCTGACGAGCTGCGGCTTGGACGGCGGCCGGTGGACTGGATGGCGCAGCCGTTGGAACCGCCCGGGGAGCCGGTCGTCTGCGGGCTGCGGACGCCCGTTTCCGAGGTCGCCCGCGCCCTGGCGGATCAGCCCCCGGGCGCTGCGGCAGTGGTTGTGGACGCCGAGGGCGCTGCGCGCGGATTGATCTCGACGCGTGCGCTCAGTGATCGGGTCGCCAGCGGACTGATGCCGCTCGCGGCGCCGGCCGAGCGCTTGATGGCGCCGCCCACCGATGTGCTGCCACCAGGCCTGGCGGCCGGTCGTTATCTGACACGGATGCTCGAGATGCAGGCCGAGCATCTCGTGCTGACCGAGGACGGCCGTTATACCGGTCCGGTGGTCGGCGTCCTGGCGCGGCGCGACCTGACCCGAGCCGAGGCCGCAGCGCCGCTCGCGATCGTCGAGGATATGTCCCGTGCCGGCGGCATCTACGAGCTCTCGCGGTTTCTGACCCAAGGCCAGGCCTTCATCGCCGCTGGGCTCACCGACGCCGATGCGCTGAGGTGGCTGGCACCAATGGCGACGGCGCTCTACGCTGCGGTGCTGCGACGCGCGGTGATATTGGTGGAGGGGGCCCTTGTTGCTGAAGGCCATGCGGTGCCCGAGCTCGAGCACTGCTGGGTCTTCTTCGGCTCGGCCGGGCGCGGCGAGCTGACCACGCTCTATGATCTCGACCACGGGCTGATCTATGCCGAACCGGAGCCGGGCCAGCGGCGCGCCGCGCGCGGCTATTTCCTCGAGCTCGGACGCCGCGTCAGCGCGGCGCTCGCCGCCTGCGGATTCGTCTCGACCGCCAAGGGTATCGTCTCCGGGCATCCGAGCGCGTGTCGCTCGATCAACGAATGGGAGATCGGCTTCACGTACTGGATCAGAGAGCCGCTCGAGAGCGGCGTCTATCGCGCGACCTCATTCTTCGACATGCGTCCGGTCCACGGCGACTGCAGCCTGGTCGCCCGGCTCGAGCAGCACATCCTCTCCGAGAAAGAGCGCAATCCGGGCTTTGTGCCCTTGTTGGTCACCGACTCGATGGCCAATCTACCGCCCCTGACCTTCTTTCGAGGCTTGGTTATCGACGACGAAGGTCGTTACACCGAGACCTTGGATGTTCAGCGTGCCACATTGCAGCCGATCGCCGATATCGCACGTGCACTGGCGCTGGATGCCGGCTTCGACCGCGGCATTGGGACACTCGAGCGTCTCCAAGCCTTGGCGCCGGAGGATGACGCCGCCGGCGTGCTGATCCGTGAGACCATCGCCGCCTTTCGCAACGCCCTCTATTATCGGACCCGCGCTGGACTGACGGCCGATTCGGACGGCAGTCAGCTCGACCCCTCGAACCTGACCCGGCTGGAGCAGAATCTGCTGAAGTCCGGCTTTCGCACGGTGCTGCGGCTGATGGAGTACATTGGCCAACGCTATGGCGTGGTGCCGCGCCGATGAGGCAGGCGATCACTTGCTCCGATGAGGACGCCCTGGGCTTGGCTGCGCTGGCTCAGAGGTCGGGGCAGGTGCGAGCCTGCAGCCGGGGTGCAGGGTGAGTGCTGAGAGACCGCTCGCATCGGCGCTGGCCGACTATCGGAGGCGGTTCGACCAGAGCTGGCCTCAGGATATCCCAGTCGAGTCGGTTCGCTTCTGCGTGCTCGACTGCGAGACCACTGGCCTGGACCCGCAGCGCCACCGGATCATCAGCGTCGGCGCCGTTGCCGTCGTCGAGAGGCAGATCGAGCTCGGCGATACGCTCGAGGTCTTGCTGAGGGTCCGTTTCAATACCGCCGCGACGCTGGTGCATGGGATCACTCGCAGTGAGACCCGCGATGCGCTCGACGAGCCGGATGCGCTCGCGGTCTTGTTGGACTACCTTGGCGATGGGGTCATCGTCGGTCACCATATCAGCCACGATCTGCGCATGATTGATGCTGCGCTGGCCCGCCATTCCGACGATCAACTCCTCAATCGCCATCTGGACACAGGCGAGTTGATGCAGCGTCTGCTCGCCGATGGCGCCTTTGGTCCTGACGCGGAGCTGACCGATCACTCGCTGGACGGCTTGTGCCGTTTCTTCGATATCCTGCCATACGATCGCCATACCGCGCCGGGTGATGCGTTCCTGACCGCGGCGATCCTGTTACGGCTGCTGCGCGCCGCAGACCGCAGCGGCAGGCGCTCGTTGGGCGCTCTGCTGCAGGCCGCCCCACGCGACGGCTAGCTGGTCCGAGCCCCTGCAGGGGCGGCATCGCCGCGTGATGGTGCCGGTTGCCTGGTCGTCTGAAGAGCGCGCCGAGGCGCGCCCTGTCCGCAGGCTCATCCTGTCCGGGATTTAGAGCGAATGCGGATCTCTCAGTCGTCCGGCGCGCTGCGATGCTGGAAGCGCGCTGGCACCTCCGCCAGCGAGCGCAGCCGCAGATGCAACGCGCTCTTGGCCAGCAGGTTTGCGCTGACGGGCGCGGTCATGAACAGGAACAGCGCGACGAGGAGCTCCTTCGGGGCCGGTGTCGGGCCATTCGCGGCAAAATAGAGCGCCGAAGCCGCGAGCATACTGCCGACCCCGAGGGTGGTCGCTTTGGTCGGTCCATGCAGCCGGCAGAAGAAGTCCGGCAGCAAGACCAGACCGATCGAGCCAATCAGTGCGAAGGCGGCGCCGAGCAGCACCAGCGCGGCGATCAGGATATCGATGAGCATCAGTGGCCTCCTGACGATGAATCTATTCGATGACCTTGCCGCGCAGCAGGTAGCGGCAGAGCGCGGCGGTTGCGATGAAGCCGAGCAGCGCCAGCAGTAGCGCCGAGGCGAAGTACAGCATGCTGTGGAACTGGATGCCGAGCAGCACCAGCAGGGCGATGCTGTTGGTGTAGAGCGTATCCAGCGCCAGCACGCGGTCGGGCAACTCCGGTCCGCGCAGGGCGCGCCAGAGGTTGAGCAGCATTGCCAAGCTCAGCATGGCCAGCGCGATGCCGATCGCTAGACCGAGGATGCTCATGGGAAGATCTCCAGCAGCAGACGCTCATAATGGTCCTTGATCTTGGCGCACTCGGCGGCCGCGTCGGCCGGGGTCGGGGCATCGAGCAGGTGCAGCAGGAGCAGGCGGCGGTCATCGCTGAGCTCCGCCGACAGCGAGCCCGGTGTCAGCGAGATCGTGGTCGCCAGTAGATAGAGCGCGAAGGGCTCCGTCAGCGTCAGCGGCAGCTCGACGAAGGCGGGCTGCGGATGGCGCGACGGGCTCAGGATCAAGGCGGCGATGCGCAGGTTGGCGATGACGATATCCACCGCCAGCCGCCAGAGGTAGCGCGCGATCAGCAACGGCCGGCGCGGTCGCTGCCGGACCGGCCAGAGCGGGCGCGCGGCGGCGGTGATCGCCAGCGCGAGCCCAGCCCCGAGCAGCACCTGGTCAGGCGCCAGGCTGCCTTGCAGTAGCAGCCAGAGGCCCAGCAGGGCCAATGCCGACAGTGGAGCGCTCAGCAGCGGCTTCAGATAGCGCCTCATTGCCGCCCTCCATGGTCCGCGCGATCTGGCGTCGGAGCCGGCGCGGTGGACTCCGTGGGCTCGATCGGCTCGAGGGCGGTGACAGCGGCGACGTAAGCGCGGCCGTCTCGCAGCTGCAGCGCCGTCGCGTCCAGGTACTGCGCCAGCGGGCCGCCGAGCAGGACCAGCAGTGGGCTGGCGGCGAGCAGCGCCGCGGCGGGCGGTAATTGTGACGGGCGCCTGCTGGGTGCTGCCGCCGGCGCCCCCTGCCAGAAGACGACCATGCCAGCCCGTGACAGCCCGACGACGACCAGCAGGCTGGAGCCAAGCAGCAGTGCCCAGCTCAGCATCCAACCGGGATGCGGCGTTGCGCTGACCCTACCCGCGCTCTGCAGGGCATCCATGATCCAGGCCTTGCCGACGAAGCCGCTCAGCGGGGGCAGACCGGCGATCGCCAGGGAGCCGCCGAGGAACAGTGGCCCCAGCCAGGCCGCCGCAGGCGGTTGCGGGCTCGGCCGCAACCATGGGCCGCGGTCTCGGTCCCAGCTGATCGCCTCGATGAGCAGGAACAGTCCGCCGGTGACCAGGGTGGTGTGGATCAGGTAGTAGAGACCGGCAGCGATGCCTTGCGTGGTCCCAGCGGCGATGCCGGCCAGCAAGGTGCCGACCGAGACCAGGACCAGGTTCGCGGTCATCGTGCGCAGGTCCGGGGCGGCGACCACGCCGAGCGCGCCGACGCTCAGCGTCAGCAAGGCGCCGATCGCGATCAGCGCCTGCAGCGGCAGCGTGCCGAGCGCCGAGCCGGCGGCGGGGAGCAGCGCGAACAGCCGCAGCAGCGCATAGACCCCGACCTTGGTCATGATCGCGAACAATGCAGCTACCGGCGCCTGCGCCGCGCTGTAGGCCGGGACCAGCCAGGCGTGCACGGGCACCAGCGCGGCCTTCAGGGCGAAGGCGCCGCCGAGCAGCAGCAGACCGGCCCCGGCCAGCGGAGCCTGCGCCGGCTGCAGTGCCTGCAGGCGGTCAGGTAGGTGCGCCAGGCTCAGGGTGCCGGCTGTGGCATAGATTAGCGCGACCCCGAGCAGGAACAGGCTCGAGCCGATCATGTTGAGCACGACATAGTGCAGTGCCGCCCGCGTGCGGGCGGGGCCACCGCCTTGCACCAGCAGACCGTAGGAGGCGATCAGCAGGACCTCGAAGAACACGAACAGGTTGAACAAGTCGCCGGTCAGGAAGGCGCCGGCCAGACCGAAAAGCTGCAGTTGGAACAGGGCGTGGAAGTGGCGTCCGGCGCGATCGGCCGCGCTCGGGCTCAGCCAGAGATGCGCGCTCACGGCCAGCGCGAGGGTGCCGGTGAGGGTCAGCAGCAGCGCCGAGAGCCGGTCGGCGATCAACACGATCCCATAGGGCGCGGGCCAATCGCCGATGAGAGTCGCTGCGATCCGGCCGTCAGCGGTCACCGCCAACAGCCCGAGCGCCGCCCCGAGCACAGCGATGGAGCCGGTCAGGCCGATCCGGCGCTGCCGATCGAGCGGCAATCCGGGGCGGGCGATCAGCAAGGCGCCTAGGCCGAGTGGCAGCGCCAACGGTGAGATCAGCAGAAGACTCACTGCTCCTCCCCGCCGCGCTGGGCGTCCACGCGCTCGGAGCCGAGGTCGGAGAGGGCGCGCAGGATCAGCACCAGCACCAAGGCCGTCATCGCGAACCCGATCACGACGGCGGTCAGTACCAGCGCCTGTGGCAGCGGATCAGCCATCCGCTCGACCGGGTTGCCGTGGCCCGCGACCGGCGCGCGCCCGACCTTCAGGCCGCCGGCCGCGAGCACGAACAGATTCGTCGCGTAGGTCAGCAGCATCAGACCGAGCGCCACCGAGAAGCCGCGCGCGCGCAGCACCAGGTAGGTCCCGCAGCCCATCAGCAGGCCGATGCTGCCGGCGAACAGCCAGGCCATCAGTGATCGCCTCGCTGTGCTCGCTCGCGATCGATGCCTGCCTCAGCGCCACCTCTAGCGCCATCACCAGAGCCAGCGCCAGAAGCTCCCTCCGAGACGCCCTTAGAGACAGCGCCGCCGTCACGCGAGACACCCGAGACCCCAACGCGGCCTAGGCCGTCCAGGACCAGCAGCAGCATGCCGCTGACGATCAGCATCACCCCGAGATCGAACAGCAGCGTGCTCGTGAGCTTGAGCTCACCGAGCAGCGGCAGGCGGCCATGCCAGAGCGCGCTGGTCAGGAACGGGCGGCCGACCAGGAGCGCCGCGAGCCCCGTCCCCAATGCGAGTAGCAGGCCACCGCCGATGAGCGGCCGGGCGGTCAGCTGCAGCCGGCGCTCGGTCCAGCCGCGCCCATTGGCGAGCTGCTGCAGGATCAGCGCGGTACCGACCACGAGTCCGGCGACGAAGCCACCGCCGGGGGCATGGTGGCCGCGAAGCAGCAGAAAGGCTGCCAGCATCAGCGCTGCTGGCAGCACCGGCCTCGCCACCATCGCGAGCATCAGCGGATGGGCCGGCGTCATCGCGCTCCCACCGATCGGACCAGGCGGGTGCAGCCGCAGGCCTTCGAGCAGCACCCCCACCGTGACCGCCGCGATGCTCAGCACGGTGACCTCGCCGAGGGTATCGAGGGCGCGGAAGTCCACCAGGATCGCATTGACCGCGTTGGCGGCGCCGGCGGCCGGCTGCGCCAAGCGGAGATACCAGTTGCCGCTGCCGCTGCTGTGATGCTGCAGCATCGCGCCCACCAGGACCGTTGTGCCCAGCCCGACCAACACCGCGAGCAGCAGATCGCGCGTGCGCCGCCCGCCGATGACCGGCCGCGCGCCGGTGCGCGGCAGCCCGGTCAACACGAGCAGCAGGAGCAGGGTGGTGACGAGCTCTACCGCAAGCTGGGTCAGCGCCAGATCCGGTGCCGAGAAATGGACGAAGGCCAGGGTGACGACCAAGCCGATCACCCCGGTCAGGATCACCGCGGTCAGCCGCTGGCCACGCCGGCGCACCAGCTCCAGAGTGGCGGCGACCAGGATCACCGCCGCGGCGATGCTGCCGATGTCGAGCGGCATCCCGGCTCGTCCAGCGGTGACCGACAGGGCCGGGCGTGCCGCGACCCAGCCGAGGCCCGCGAGCACCACGGCGGTCAGGATGAGCGCGAAGGCCGAGCGCTGCAGCGACACGGGCTGCAGCCAGGGCTGCAGACGCCGGCCGAATGCCAGTAGACCGGCGGTGACTTGCTGAAACGCCGGTTCCGCCTGCAGCGCTGGGAAATGGCGCTGATGGGTGGCGAACAGCCTGCTGCGCAACGCGTAGAGCAAGACCCCGCCGCCGAGCGCTGCCAGGCTCATCAGCACGGGCGAGGACAGGCCGTGCCAGAGCGCGAGCTGAAAGTCCGGGACGGTGCCGAGGATGCCGCCGACGCCGATCCGGAGCATGGGGCCGATGGTCTGCTGCGGGAGCATACCGATGACCAGGCAGAGCGCCGCCAGCACCTCGACCGGCAGGCGCATCCAGGCGGCCGGCTCATGCGGCGCAGCGCAGAGCCCCGGGTCTGCGGCCGGATAGGGACCATTGAAGAAGACGTCGTGGATGAACCGCAGCGAATAGGCGACCGAGAAGACCCCGCCGAGGATCGCGGCCAACGGTAGCAGCACGTCCAGCAGCAGTGGCCAGTCGGCGATGCGCAGCGAATGGACGGTCTCGGAGAAGAACATCTCCTTGCTCAAGAAGCCGTTCAGCAGCGGTACGCCAGCCATGGCCGCAGCGGCGATCATCGCCAATCCGCCGGTCACCGGCAGGTAGGGATAGAGGCCGCGGAGTCGGCGCAGATCGCGGCTGCCGGTCTCGTGCTCGATGATCCCGGCCGCCATGAACAATGACGCCTTGAACACGGCGTGGTTGAGCAGGTGGAACAGGCCGGCGACCGCGCCCAGCGGCGTCCCGAGCCCGAACAGGAAGGTGATCAGACCGAGGTGGCTGATCGTCGAGTAGGCCAACAGCCCTTTCAGATCGTGCTGGAACAGCGCGAGATAGGCACCAAGCATGAAGGTCGTCAGACCGAGGCTGCCGACCAACGGGAACCAGGGCGCGCTGTCGGCGAAAACCGGAAAGAATCGCGCCAGCAGGAAGACCCCGGCCTTGACCATGGTGGCCGAGTGCAGATAGGCCGAGACCGGGGTCGGTGCGGCCATCGCGCCGGGCAGCCAGAAATGGAACGGGACCTGCGCCGACTTGGTCGCGGCCCCGAGCAGGATCAGCAGCAGGATCGGCAGCAGCAGCGGGTCGGCACGGACCTGCTCGCCGGCTGCGAGCACCTCGCCGAGGGAGAAACTCCCGACAACCGAGCCGAGCAGCAAGAAGCCCGCGAGCAGCGCGAGTCCGCCGCCCGCCGTGACCAGCAGTGCGGTCCGGGCGCCGCGACGGGCTGTGGCTGTCGTCGGATCGTAGCCGATCAGCAGGAACGACAGCAGGCTGGTCAGCTCCCAGAAGATCAGCAGAAGCAGCAGGTTGTCGGCCGTGACCAGGCCGAGCATCGCGGTCTGGAACGCCAGCATCAGGGCGAAGAAGCGCCCGCGCGCGGCGTCGGCGGGCAGGTAGTAGCGGGCATAGAGGCTGATCAGCAGCCCGATGCCTGCAACCAGCAGTACGAAGACGAGGGCGAGTCCGTCCAGCCTTAGGGCCAAGTCCAGCCCCAGCATCGGCAGCCAAGGGACAGCGAGATGCCGGACCTCGCCCGCGGCAATGCTGGGCAGGCTCAGCAACGCCGCGGCGAGGATGACGCCCCCGGTGCCAGCGGCGAGCACCGACGGTGCCCGCGCCGCGACCCGCTGCGCCGGCACCGCCAGCGCAGCCGCAATCAGCGGCGCGGTGATGATCACCACCAAGCTCATCGAGGTTTACTGGTCGAGGATTACTGATGTCTGCGCCGCGCCGCGACTAGGTCCTTTCTGCCCTGCGGGCTGCGTCCGCTCAGCGTGCTTGGGCTCAGCGTGCGTCTGCTCGGGCTCGGGGCGCCGGCTCAATCCGCGCTGCTGCGCCATTCCTCAGGGACGTCGTCGCGTGCGCGGGTGGCGTCACTTTCGCGCTCGCCCGGCTTGTTGAGGATCTGCAGCGAGCTGGCGGCCGGGCCGGCGTCACCCGTCGAGGGCTCGAAACGCACCTCGGTGCCGATGCCGAGCCGGTCGAAATCGTCGTGCAGCACTGCGTTGCGATGGAAATAGCGCTCCTCGCCGTCTGGTGTGCGTAGGAAGCCGTAGCCTTGATCCTCGAACAAGCGGACCACCAGCCCTCGGGCCTCATCCGGCGCCGGGCGCAGCGCATCACGGCGACGCGGCTCGCCGGCGTGCTTGAGCCGCTCCTCCATCGCCGAGAAGGCACTCACGATCACAGGGTGCAGGTTGGCCTCCGCTGACGGGACCTCATTTGGCTCTTCGGCGACCATCAGCCGACGGTTGCGGGGCAGCCGGACCTCGATGCTGACCTTGTACGGATTGCCCTTGTGCTGGTGCTTGTGCGGCTGCGAGACGATCACGGTGCAGGAGATGATCTGGTCCGAAAAGCGCTCGAGGCGGGCGACGCGGTCCTCGATCAGCGTCTCGCTCCACTCGGAACGGGGGACATCGTGGAAGTTCAGCTCTAGCGGTGTCTGCATAACCAAATCTCGTGCTTGACCAGGTTCTGGGTCAGGTTCCAGGCTTGCGTCCTCGGGCATCGGTGACGGGTACCGTTCGATGTCGCGGTGAAACGGTCACTCGATCCCTTCCTCGCGCTCACCCAGACAGTGGGCCAAACGTTCGCGGCAGCCGCGAAGCTCGCGTTGAAGGGACGATAGCTCGCGCCAGAGTGAGCCAGAACGTAGCTCCGTTTGGACGCGTGCCTTTTCGAGTGTGTGTAGTCGGCTCCGCACATCCTGGACGTGGGCCTCGAGCTTCCGTGCTCGATGCTGGTCGAGATGAACCAGGTTGGCCGATGGCTCCCTGGGCGACGATTGGATTCGGGTCTGAGGCATGCTGGCACTCCGTCGGATGGCTCTGCACAGGCGAGCAATCATCGGGCCAGCTATTAGAGCGCCGTCCTTTCCGGTTTCAGCCCGCGTTGCTTGGCTCAATGGCCCGCTTTGGCCTGGCGAAATCACCCGGTCTGGTGGTTATGCCCCAGAGGTCTGGGGCCTGTCCGGTCGCGCTACGGGCACTGCGCTTGCCGGCGCCGATCAATTGTGCTGGCTGGCAAGGATGCTGCAGGCACGGCGGCAGTACAGACCCGCAGGGCAGGAGCATGCACGCGCAGCAAGACCGTCAGTCGACAGCGAGACCGACTCATCAGGGCAGCGGCAAGGGCAACGGCAAGGGCAGCGACAACGGGGCCGGCGTCGGCTCCGGCAGCGGGCCGGGGCCGGAACGGGACCAGCTCGACCGGATACGCTGGCACGCACTGGATGCCGCGACCGCGGCGGAGCGGCTGGACAGCCCGCAGGCGGGCCTTAGCGCGGACGAGGCCGCCCGCCGGCGCGAGCGGTTCGGCGCCAACCGTCTGCCGGAGGAACGCCCGCCCGGGCTGGGGCGCACATTCCTCCGCCAGTTCACGAATCCGCTGATCTATATCCTGTTGGCGGCGGCGCTGGCCTCGCTGTTCATCGGTGCCATCGCCGATGCGGTGTTCATCGGTGCCGTGCTGCTGCTGAACGCGATCATCGGCACCGTCCAAGAGAGCAAGGCGGAGTCCAGTGCACAGGCGCTGAAGTCGATGATGTCGGTCCGCAGCCGGGTGCTGCGGGATGGTCGCGAAGAGGAGGTGGACGCCGAGGACCTGGTGCCGGGGGATCGGGTCCGGCTCGGCGCCGGCGATTCGGTGCCGGCTGACCTGCGCCTGCTGGAGAGCGAGGACCTACGCGCCGACGAATCGCTGCTGACTGGGGAGTCGATCCCAGTCGAGAAGGATGCCGATGCCAGTGTCGACGAGGAGGCCGGTGTCGGCGAGCGGCGGACGATGCTCCACGCCGGCACCGAGGTGCCTGACGGTCGGGCGCTGGGGCTGGTCTGTCGCACTGGCCAGGCCACCGAGGTCGGGCGGATCGCGCGCTCGCTGACCGGGGCCGGAGACACCGAGCCGCCGTTAGTGATTCGGTTGCGGGCGCTGACGCAGCGTATCGCGCTCGTGGTCTTGGGCGCGGTGGCGCTGCTGGTCGTCGCCCAGCTCCTGCGTGGTGCCGGGCTGACCGAGATCTTCTTCTTCGCGGTTGCGCTCGCGGTGTCGGCCATCCCGGCCGGGCTGCCGGTGGCGATCACTGTGGCCCTATCGCTCGGGCGGCATCGGATGGCAGAGCGCAACGTGATCGTGCGGCGGCTGCCGGCAGTCGAAGGGCTCGGCACCTGCACGCTGATCGCGAGCGACAAGACCGGCACCCTGACCGCCAACGAGCTGACGATCACCCGCATCGCACTGCCGGAGGCCGGGCGTATTCGGGTCGAGTCGGGCGAGGACGAGCGCCAAGCGCTGCTGCGCCCTGACCAGGAAGGCTCTGATGTGGAATGCCTTGGCGCGGAAGGCCCTGGCGGGGAAGGCGGGGATGCGGACACGGGCGAGCTCGACGAGGCGGCGCAGGAGTCGGTCCGCCAGCTGGCCCGCACCGGCCTGCTGTGCAACGAGGGCGCGCTGCGCGAGACCGATGATGGCGAGGTCGAGGCCGTCGGCGACACGGTCGATGTCGCCTTCCTGGTGCTCGGGCGCCGGCTCGGCTTGTCCCGTCGCGAGTTGCTGAAACAGCACCCGGAGCAGGACCGGGTACCGTTCAAGTCCAAGCGCCGTCTCGCCGCCAGCTTCAACCAGGGTGACGCGGGGCTGCAGGCCCATGTGAAGGGCGCGGCCGAGGCGGTGCTGCCGCTTTGTGATGCCACCGAAGCGATGCAGGAGCAGGTCGATGAGCTCAGCGGCCGCGGTTTCCGCGTGCTCGCGCTGGCGGCGGGCACCGTCGAGGGGGATGCAGCCGAGGCCGCGCGCCGGCTCGAGGAGGGCGAACTCGGTGGCCTGACGCTGCTCGGACTGGTCGGCCTGATCGACCCCCTGCGTCCCGAGGTGCCTGAGGCGGTGCGCCGTTGCCACGAGGCCGGCGTCGGCGTGCGCATGATCACCGGCGACCACCCAGCGACCGGTCTCAGCATCGCGCGCGAGCTTGGGATCGCCGGCGAAGGTGACCAGGCCGTGACCGGAGCCGAGGTGCAAGCACAGACCGACCAGGCTCAAGAGGACGACGCCGCCGCGAGGCTGGGCCGGGCGCCGGTCTATGCGCGTGTCGAGCCCGAGCAGAAGACCGCGATCGTGGGGGCGCTCCAGGAGCAAGGACAGTACGTCGCCGTGACCGGCGACGGCGTCAACGACGCGCCGGCGCTGCGCAGGGCCAACATCGGGGTGGCGATGGGACGGGCCGGGACCGACGTCGCCCGACGCGCCGCCGATCTGATCCTGACCGACGACAATTTCGCCTCGATCGTCAACGGCATCGAGCAGGGCCGCATCGCCTACGCGAATGTGCGCAAGGTGGTCTGGCTCTTGATCAGCACCGGTGCCGCCGAGATCGTGCTGTTCTTCCTCGCCTTTGCGCTGGATCTGCCGCTGCCGCTGGACGCCGTGCAGCTGCTGTGGCTGAACCTGGTCACCAATGGGATTCAGGACGTCGCTCTGGCCTTCGAGAAGGGCGAGCCAGGCGTGCTGAAGCAGCCGCCCCGGCCGACCGATCAGCCGATCTTCGACCGGCGCATGATCGAGCAGACCCTTGTCTCCGGTCTCTACATGGGCGTCGTGGCCTTCGGCGTCTTCTACTGGCTTCAGCACGTCTGGGGCTGGAGCGAGCACGACGCCCGCAACACCCTGCTGCTGCTGATGGTGCTGTTCGAGAACGTGCACATCTTTAACTGTCGCTCCGAGGAGCGCTCGGCATTCGGCGTCCCGCTGCGCGCGAATCTGCTGCTGATCGGCACCGTGGCTGCCGCACAGGCGGTGCACATCCTCGCGATGTACCTGCCGGGATTGAGCGATGTGCTGGAGGTGGCGCCAGTGTCGTTGATGGAGTGGCTGGCGCTGCTCGGCATCGCTGCCTCGCTTCTGCTGATGATGGAGCTGTTCAAGGCGCTGCGCGTGCGGCCGCAGGCGCGCGCTACGGCAAATGCCCCAGCAGCTGGGTGATAAGGGCCGCTGTTGCAGGCTCGCGGCCCTTGCGAATTGCGGCTAGCCGCCTTGGCGAGGTTGTTGGTGCAGATACTCGACCGAGGCGACCATGTACTCGACCGCGGCCTCGATCTGGCGGTTGGTCAGGCGATCATTGCCACCGCGCGGCGGCATCTTGTACTCGCCGTCATCGCCCTTGATCCCGTGGATCGGGCTCTTGAACAGGGCTCGAATGCCCTTGGCGATGCGCGGCTGCCAATCCTCGAAGTCGGTCACCGCGGGGGCGCCGGCCGCGCCCATCAGGTGGCAGGCGCGGCAGGTTCCCATCCAGACCGAGCGCCCCTCGGCCAGCACCGGATCGGCGAAGCGCGGCATCGCGAAGCCGGCGGGCGGTTCCGAGCCGCCAGGGCTGCAGCCGGCTAGCAGTAGCGCGGCGACGAGCGGCGCGGCGTCACGGGACAAGCGAGGCAAGTGGTGGCGTCTCATAGGGGTCTCATTCGGTGCGTGGCAAGCACGGCGCCGAGGTGGCAATCAGTCGCCGGGCTGTCACAATCGGTTAGCATGCCATAAGCACCGCAGGAAGGCGTTATCCCGGCGGACGGGGTGACGATATCGGACAGGCGGGCCGCGCCGCTTGTTCGTGCAAGGCGCCGAGCTCGGCTAGGGTCTGGGCATCGAGCACCTGCTGCGCGGTCTCGAACAATGTTGCTTCCTCAAATCGAATGTGTGCGCTGAGCGCCTCGCTGAAGCGCGCAGGGGCATCGCGATCCTCGCGACCGATCAGTGCGCGCAGCTGGGCGTGCTCGGCCAGGGTGCGCTCGACCAATGCCTCTTCTCCGGCCGCGCTGAGCGCCGGCAGCAGTCCCTGTTCCTCGAGCTGAAAGTGCGGCTCGAGCTCGTCGGCAAAGCGGGATTGGATCTCGGTCCAGAGCTGCTCGCGGATCAGCGGGTCCGCGCCCGGCAGCTCTCGTGCCCGTTTGGCGAGCACCAGCCCTGTGTGATGATCGCGGGAGAGACGAACCAGGTTTGGATCGCGGTGCATGAGCGCCTCGTTTCGAGATGATGTCCGCGAGCGACAGACCGTCTAGCCGACGGACGGTCCTGGCGCCGTTGGACGGTCTTGTTATTCGATGTCCTCTGAGACTTGAGGGATGAGGTCCGAGTCATTCAAGGCGGACCCCATCCTTTTTGGACCAAGTCCTCCGAGGCAGCGGCGATCATCGGCCTGAAAACGGCTTTTGCGTCGGTTTGCGCAGCTCAAGGTCACTGCGGAGACTTGCCATCGGTCGCGTTGGCGTCTATATCCGCTCTATGGGGAGTCGACGACAAATGGTGCGGATCACATTGCTGGTCTGCCTTGCGATGCTGCAGCTGCAGGTCTATGCGGCCGGTACCCTGATGTGTCAGCACGCAGACCACGCAGTGCCGGGGTCGTCTGGCTCCTTATCTGCGGCCTGTCCTCACACTGGCGCAGCGCAGCAGGCAGAAGTGGTCGATGTTGCCGAGGTACAGGGCGACTGCCAGAAGTGCGTGCTCGATCTCTGTGTCCTCGGTGGTTTTGGGTTGCCCGCCCAGCATCTCGGACTTGCATCGGTACCGCCTTCGCTGCCGATCCCAGGCGAGCAGCGTCACTTCTATCGTTTCCTTCCTGATCCGGGCCTAAAGCCCCCGATCGCCATCTCCGGCTGAGCTGAAGCGCGATTAAGCCGGGCTGCGTGCCGTTGCGGCCGCTGCCCCTGTTGGTGCGTGTTCGTGGAGTGCGTGCTGATTCGCCGGAGACCCCTGCAATGTCGATCCTTCTAAAGCGCCGCAAGCGGCGCTCAGCCCGAACCGTTGCCAGCATCCTTCTGCTCTCTGTGCCGTTTTGGCTCATTGGATGCGGAGGGGAGCCGGACGCCAAGGATGGGACCCCGTCTGAGAGCGCGGCCGAGGCCGCCGATGATTCGCCACTGGAGCATGCGGCGAAGCACCTGGACCCGACCTACGTCTGCCCGATGCACCCGCAGATCGTCAAGGACGAGCCCGGCACCTGCCCGATCTGCGGGATGGACCTGGTAGAGAAGACGCCTGACCCGGTGCCGTCAGAACCGCTCGCGGCCGCTGCCGACGACACGGCGATGGAACATGCCAAGAAGCATCTGGACCCGAAGTATGTCTGCCCGATGCATCCGCAGATCGTCAAGGATGAGCCGGGCACCTGCCCGATCTGCGGGATGGACCTGGTCGAGAAGATGCTGGACCCGATGACCGGCAAGCATCCGGAGGTGGCGTTGACGCCGGCGGTGGTGCAGACGCTCGGTGTGCGCACCGCTCGCGTCGAGCGCGGGACGCTCTGGAAATACATCAAGACCGTCGGCCGGGTGGAGTACGATGAGACACGCCTGGCGCATGTGCATCCGCGCGCCGAGGGTTGGATCGAGTCGCTAAGCTTGCGCGCCGAGGGCGAGCCGGTCGATGCGGGGCAGCAGCTCGCCGAGCTGTATGCGCCGGATATCTTGAGCGCGCAGGTCGACTTCCTGCTGGCGCAGGATCGCAATGCCGCCGATCAGCGGCGGGTCAGCGCCGACAAGGCGCGCAACATCCTGCGGCTGTTAGCTGTTCCGGATGACGTAATCCGCGAGATCGAGCGCACCGGCGAGGCGCGCAATCGCATCCCGGTGCGGGCGCCGATCGACGGCGTCGTCACGCAGATGGAGGCGCGCGACGGGATGTACGTGACCGAGGCGAGCGAGCTGTTCACGATCGCGGATCTAAGTCAGGTCTGGGTGATGGTGGATATCTACGAGCATCAGATCGACTGGCTCGCCGAGGGCTTGTCGGCCGAGATGACGGTGCCGGCGCGGCCGGGGCGGACCTGGGAGGGGGAGGTC
>JAAAOQ010000034.1 GCA_009908845.1 Gammaproteobacteria bacterium | reverse complement strand
ATCAAGCAGGTCCTCGAGGAGGCCGTGGCGAACTTTGCCGACAACGACGGCTCCTCCGGGTCCTATCCCTATGCCGCGAACCTGCGCTGGGACCTCGACCTGAGCCAACCTCTCCGTATTCGACGCGACTTCGAAGCGACAATCGATTGCCCTTAGCGATTTTTGTGCGGGCTCTACTTTGCGGCAGCGGGTCGATCACGCGGCTATCTATTCGTAATGCGTGAATTATTCTCCCCGAGTTGCAGAGACGGCTAAACCGATCGATCCGCACATCCGCTGTCCGGACCTCGCCATGTCACCGAAAGCCTTGGACAGGGACTCAGCGTCAATGAGCATCATCAAAAACTGACCGTTTTTGGCTCTGGGTTGATTCCTCTCAAGACCTAAAGCGAGGTCATCAATCTGTCTCACCTCTGTCATCTTCGTCGTGTTTCATAGCAGACCGTACGGGCCTGCCCTATTCGTTGCCATTCCTTCGATCGGGTCAGGTTGGTGCCAACGGAGCGACTGTATCGACCTGTTTCGGTCGATCCACGTCCGTTATCGGCCACGTGTAGCGTCGGGCCAGCGGCATCCCGCTTTCACCACAAAGAGGCGGGCATGATGGCGTCGACAAAGTCCAGATCTTCATCCTCTCAGTGGTAGCAAAAGACGATGATCAACAAGCCCCAACGCCTTGCGGCAATCGGCTTACTGTCCTTGACCTGTGCTGCGACGGCAGCAATTGCTCAACCTTGGGCTGACATTTATCTCAATCTCAATGACAGCCGGCCGAGCAACGCAAACACGGCAAAATACATCTTTTACTTTATCGGCGACGGCATGGCGAGCCCTCAGATCCATGCAACCGAGGCCTATCTGGCAGCGCTGGAGGCAGACGATGCCGAGGCGGGCTCGGCGAAGGCCAGGCAGCTCTTCATGAGCCAGCTGCCGGTCCAGGGCATGCAGATGAGCTACGCTAATAACCGGCTGATCACCGGCTCAGCCGCTGCCGGTACCGCCCTTGCCTGTGGCAAGAAGACGAACATCGGCGTCATCGCCATGGACCCGGAAGCGACCGCTCACTACACCACCTTGGCAGAACAGGCCAAGGCGCAAGGGATGAAGGTCGGCATCGTCTCAAGCGTGTCGATCGATCACGCGACTCCAGCGGTCTTCTACGCCCATCAGCCGAGCCGCAACAATTACGAGGAGATCGGTGCGAGCCTCTTGGCGAGTCCGTTCGACTATTTTGGCGGCGGCGGTTTCCGCGTCAATAAGTGGAGCGATGCCCAGGGTGCGACGGACGCAGAACGGTATGCCTGGCTGGAGAATGAAGCCAATGCCAATGGGTTTGTCTTCGCCGATACACGCGCTGAATTCGATCGCATTGGAGCAGATAGCTCCTCGAACGTTCGGGCGATTGCAATAAACCCGTATCGCGACGGCTCCAACGCGATCCCCTACGCGCTGAATCGTATGAACTCAGATGCGTATGCGGATTCGATCACCCTTGCCGAGTTCACCGCCAAGGGCATCGAGCTGCTCGACAATCGCCGTGGCTTCTTCCTGATGGTCGAGGGCGGCAAGATCGACTGGGCAGCCCATGCCAATGACGCCCGTGCGGCGATCGAAGACACGATCGCTTTCGACAATGCCATCAAGGTCGCCCTGGATTTCGCAGAGGAGCATCCTCGCGAAACGCTGATCGTTGTCACCGGCGACCATGAGTGCGGCGGTATGACGCTTGGCTTCGCCGGGACGGCGTACGACACCTACTTTGAGGTGCTGGGCGGGCAGAAGCTGGCCTATGATGACTTCGACCGAACGGTGTTTGGACCTTACCAGGAGAGCCGCGAGACGACACCGGTCGATATCGATGCCGAGATGTGGGCGATCATCGAAGAGTATTTCGGCCTGGACGGCATCGGGCTGACCGCGACGACCGACGACGACTTGACTGACTACGAGCGCAGCCTGCTGGAGGCCGCCTTCGATAAGGCGATGGGCAACGGCAGCGTCAACACGGCGGAGGAGGATAGCCTGCTCTACGGTTACTACAGTCCGCTATCGGTGACGCTGACCCATCTGCTCAACCGCCGGGCAGGGCTCGCCTGGACCTCCTACTCGCACACTGCGGTGCCGGTTCCGGTGATGGCACAAGGCCCCGGTGCAACGATCTTCGACGGCTATTACGACAATACCGAGGTCGCACGAAAGATCGCAAGCATTATGCGGGTCGAGCTCGACGATTAAGCAGATGCCAGCAGCGCCGGAGCCTCTTCAGGCACAGGCCTGCGTATTCTCCCGACAGTCCGTCTCCTTACACGACCTGGCGCCTGCGATTGACGCAGGCGCGTGTTCGTGCGCCCGCTCTTGGCACTGATGAAAGATCATACAACGGTCCTCCTCTTTACCGCCCTCTGTGCGATCCTTTGGCTTTTGCCGACTGGATTCGAAGGCAGTCGCGCACCCACTGCGCAACTCGCCAAAGCTGAGGTCATCGCGGTCGACAACGCCGACCTGAGGCAAAACCTGATCGTCCGGACCGGTACCCAGGAACTGGAGGTTCGATTCCTCGACGGGCCGCAGCAAGGGGAGCGGGGCAGAGTGATGAACCCGCTGGCTGGAAAGCTCGAGCTCGACGAGCTTTATCAGGTAGGGGACAAATTGCTCGTCGAATACCGCTTTCGGGAGGGAAAGCCGCATCTCGCCTTTACCCGTGGGCATTATCGGCTTGAACATCAGTTAACGCTGGTGGCGTTGTTCTGCGGTTTCCTGCTGTTGGTGGCCGGCTGGACCGGACTGAAGGCGTTGCTGTCCTTCTTTTTCGCGGCATTGATGTTATGGAAGGTATTGATACCGCTGTTCCTGCACGGGCTCAATCCAATCCTGGTCGCGTTGTTCGTGGTCGCGGCCCTGACTGCTTCGGTCAGCTTTCTGATCGGCGGCTTGAACCGAAAGGGGATGACAGCCTTTCTGGGCTCCTTCGCGGGACTGTTGCTCGCCTGTATTCTGGCTCAGGTGTTTGCGCCCGGGTTCCACCTGCATGGCGCGGTACGCCCGTTCGCCGAGAACCTGTTGTATGCCGGATTTCCGCATCTTGATCTGACGGCAATCTTTCTTGCCGGCATCTTCCTCGCCTGCTCGGGGGCGGTGATGGATCTGGCCATGGACATCGCGGCCTCATTGGACGAGATCCACGATAAGAAGCCCGATCTGGGTTTCATCGGGTTGTTCTCATCGGGTATGGCCGTCGGGCGGTCGGTGGTCGGAACCATGACCACCACGTTGCTCCTGGCCTACTCCGGGGGCTACACGGCGATGTTGATGAACTTTATGAGTCAGGGCTTACCTGTCGCTCAAATACTGAACATGAACTTCGTCGCCGCAGAGGTGCTGAACATCCTTGTTGGCAGCTTTGGCTTAGTGGCAGTCGCACCCTTCACTGCGCTGATTGGCGCCGTGCTTTATCGGGCAAGCGCGATAAGGGGTGCAGATCGGGCCGATATGGGTCGCGAGCGACCGGTCGCACCTGCGAGCGGTGCTCGCTTCAGCGAACTCGTTACACCCGAATCGGCTCCGCTGGCTCAAGGCAGTGAACAAGCGGTTGGCCGTTAGCGACATCAGGCTCGCGCTCTCAGCCCAGTCAGAGGATTCGGCGCGCTCGGCTATGGCAGTTCATGAGTCGCCTCAGGTTGCCCTGACGCCGAGCGCGGCACTTGCTCAACCGAATAGCCAGAATCCGTCTTCGATCGGGGCGGGCGTGTCATCGACCGGCGCCTCCCAGAACCGATCCATCGGCGGTTCTGAGGTTCCCGGCGCGTTGTAAGGGCCGCCCTCGATGACCAACTGGTAGTCGAAGCGGCCGTCGCCGTCGGCTTCCGGCCCGCTAGCATAGTTCGTCACAACGGCGGTGACGATCCCTGACTCGGGCGCATTGACAGTGGCTTGGGGATCTCGCCAAGGGCCGGGAATGTTGGCCGGAACCGTATCATCGGCGTAGGCCAGGTAATCAACCGTTCCATTGGTGAATTGATCGTTCACAAGGGTCCCGCTGGCGACGAAATCGTCGTAGGTATGCGCATTCGCGAACAGCCACATCGCGGGGTCCAGTGCTCCCTCCAGCCGCGCCCCGGTGAACACATAGGGCGTCCCCGGCTCCATGCCCGTGATAACGTGATAGCCGCTGAGCTCCGAATCCGCTGAGCTCCGGCCGCCGTCAGCGGATACCGAGCCGGTTAAGGGATCGGTGGCTGGCGGGGGTGGCGGTTCGGCGTTGTCCCAGAACCGGTCCGCATAAGACCAGGGTTCGGACGGCTCACCCTCTTCTTGCACCCAAAAGTCGGGTTCGATGGGGCGCTGCTCAGGGGCGGGGGTCGAGTTCCAGAAACTCATCGCAAATGCTCCTTAATGTCGGGTTAGCCAATGACCGCACATCAAGTCTAGCTCAGTGAAAGCGGGTTCTCTAGGATTAGGGCATCAGTAGCGGATCGTCGAAACAGTTTCGAATACGCTCGATCCTGAGCCTCGACCCAGGATTGCTGTCGTGGTGGCGGTTGGCACTCGACTCGGCTATGCTCGCTTCGCCACGCGTTGCCGGGTTCTTAACGGGCAGTCTGCCTCGGGGCAGTAACGCTTGGCGCAGGAGTTCGCAGGACGACTGTGCAGGCTGGGGAATCCAGGTGACAGTGTTAGGTAATCTCAAGAAAAGACCTGAGCAGCGATTTCCGAAAACAGTACAGCCTGAAATTCGTGGTGAGTGCCGGTAATCCTATAAAGAGCATTTGGCTCTTGCCCGATCCAGCCTAAGCTGCTGAAATCCATGCACAAGGAGGTGCTTATGAACAATCTTTCTCTTCACCCGGCGGGTGCGCCGCAAAAGGCCCCCGAATCCGACTGCCGAGCCCTGGTTCCAGCCGAAGGCCGGTGATCGTCGACACCTTCGGCGGACATGTGCATGTCGAGTGGAACGCCGATGCAGCGCTCACTCCACTCGGGCAGCTGCCATTCTTCGCCGAGTACCTGAAGATCAGCGGGCTGTTTGATGCCTGGGTCGGGCAGTGTCCACTGAGCTGGACCAGCCCCAATGCCCCGCTCAAGCACGATGTGCTCGGCACCGCGGTGCTCTCCGCCTTGTGCGGACACCAGCGCTATGCCCATAGCAGCGCCCTGCGCGGAGACAGCATCAACGCGCCGTTGCTCGGCATGAGCAAGGTCGTCAGCGAAGATTCGGTGCGGCGGGCGTTGAAGAGGCTCGATGAGACCGCAGGCGTCACTTGGCTGCAGCGCCACCTGCTCTCGGTCAGTGAGCCCCT
>JAAAOQ010000214.1 GCA_009908845.1 Gammaproteobacteria bacterium | reverse complement strand
TAGCCTGCTGCTCGATCCGAGTGCGGAATGACTTGTTGACGCTTGCGACGTGCTTCGCTCCGCGGTGGACCGCTTCGCTGCTGAGACGAACCATTGCAATGGTTCGTGAAAGCCGCTGCTGCAATGCGGCGACGGCATTGAAGAGCTGCCCGATCTCGTTGCGCCCCGCCCGCTCGAGTGGCACGGACAGGTTGCCATAGGCCATCGCGTCGAAGCTTGCAACGACGCGCTGCAACGGCCGTAGTACATTGCTCGTCACGCCCCAGACGACCAAGAGGGCGGTCAAGATCCCGAACGACAGGGCACCCAGGATGGCGAGCCAGATGACATCGGCAGTCGCGATGAAGTCGCGTTGGGTCTGAGCCCCGACCTCGCCGGCATGGGGGGCGAGTTCGGCCACTGCGGTTCTTGACTGTTCGAGGAGAAAGAGGCTCAGCCCGCTGACTGCGATCAGGAGTGTCAAGAAGGTTCCGAGGACCAGCATCCAGCTAGTCCGCATGCTCATGTCCTGCAAACGTTGCCGCACTGTGCGCGGTCGTTGTCCGCCGTATGCCTCCCCGGCCATGGTCGATACACCTTAGGGCCTGCTCAGGTGGTGGCCAGGTGGTGCGCCCAACTGGGCCGCTTCCTCGGATCAGCTCCTCTGCCGCTCCAAGCGCTATTCGCCGACCTGCTCCACCAGTGCCATCTCTTTGCTGGTCAGCAGCTTGTCGATGTCGACGAGCACCAACATCCGATTCTCCAGACTACCCAAGCCACTCAGGAAGTCGGACGACATGGTAACGCCTAGCTCAGGCGCTGGCTTGATCTGATCAGGAGTCAATGTCATCACGTCTGAGACCCCGTCGACGACGATGCCGACGATCCGGTCCGAGACATTGACAACGATCACGACCGTTTGTCCGTCGTATTCGACCTTGTCGAGGTTGAATTTGATGCGCAGATCGACGATTGGAACGATGATCCCGCGGAGATTGGTCACCCCTTTGATGAAGTCTGGGGCATTGGCAATACGGGTCACATTCTCATAGCCCAGGATCTCCTGCACCTTGAGGATGTCGATCGCATACTCTTCTTCGCCAAGCGAAAACACGAGGAATTGCTGGTTATCGCCATCGGCGGCCGCTTGAATATCCTCGGTGCTGTAACGGTTCATGATGGATCAACCTCCGCTGGATGAAAGCATGGTTTTGTCGGACGCCGGAGAGCCTAGCTGGTGCGCATCCTTCTTGCTCCGGCTCAGCTGGTGCAATCCAGGAATGTCGAGAATCAGCGCCACGCTGCCATCCCCGAGGATCGTTGCAGCGGACACCCCTGGCACCTTGCGGTAATTGGTCTCGAGGTTCTTGACGACGACCTGCTGCTGTCCAATCAGTTCATCGACGAGCAGGGCGTAGCGGCGTCCCTCGCCCTGGACGATCACGGCGATCGAGCGCGTCGGGTCCGTTTCGGCCCCTGCTACGTCTAGGGCCTGATGGACCGCGACAACCGGCAGGTATTCATCGCGCACTCGCAGGACCTCGTCGCTGCCGGCCATCTGATAGAGGTCGTCCTTCGACGGCTGCATGGATTGGAGCACGGTCGAGAGCGGGAGGATGAAGACCTCGTCGCCGACCTTGATCGACATGCCATCGAGGATGGCAAGGGTCAGGGGCAGGACGATACGGATCGTCGTCCCTTGGCCGGGCGTTGACATGATCTGCACGTGGCCGCCCATGCCCTGGATGTTGCGCTTGACAACGTCCATACCGACGCCACGACCGGAGACATCGGTCACCTCTTTCGCGGTGGAGAACCCGGCCGCGAAGATGAGCTGCCAGACCTCGTCATCGCTCATGGTGTCCGAAACATTGAGCCCGCTCTCGCGCGCCTTTGCGAGGATCCGTTCGCGGCTCAGTCCGGCCCCATCGTCGCTCACCTCGATGATGATGTTGCCGCCCTGATGGCGAGCGGACAGCGTCAGCTTTCCGGCACGCGGCTTTCCGGCTGCCTCGCGTTCGTCCGGCGACTCGATCCCGTGATCCAGGCTGTTCCGGACCAGATGGGTCAGCGGGTCGATGATGCGCTCAGTGAGGCTCTTGTCGAGCTCTGTCGATTCGCCTTCGGTGGCAAGCTCGATCTGCTTACCGAGCTTGCTGGAGGTTTCGCGGACCACGCGCGGAAACCGGCTGAACACGAAATCCATCGGGATCATCCGGATCGACATCACCGCTTCCTGCAGATCTCGGGCATTGCGCTGCAGGAGGCTCATGCCGTTGATCAGCGAGGTGTTCGTGATACCCTCAAGCGTACTGACCGTCTGGTCGAGCATCGACTGGGTAATGATCAGCTCACCAACTAGGTTGATGATCTGATCAACCTTTTCGACCGAGACCCGGATCGAGGAGGATTCTCCAGCCTTGCTCTTGTTGGCCGGCTTCGCTGCGGGCTTCTTGGCTGTCGGCGGCTTCGGCTTTTCGTCCTGGACGCTCGGTGCGGGTTGTTCGGCCGCTTTGCCTGGCTGCTGCTGATCAGTGGCCGCAGCGGGCTCGGGCTCCTTGGTTGGCGTCTCGGTCCTGCTCGGTGTGGCTGCTCGGGTCTCGACCTGCTCCGGCTCGATGATGAAGCACATCACCGACTCGATGTCGTCTGCGCTAGTCGTGGTCTCGAGCTCGACCTCGTAGCGCGCGTCATCACCGGATTGGGCCTGTATCGTGCCGAACTGCTCGAGCTCTTCGACCAACAGCTTCCGATTCTCTTCGTTGACCCCAGAAAACGCGATGATCAGCCGTTGCCCAGCTTGCTCGTCCCCCGACTCGGCGGTCTGAACGGGCGTTGAATCCTGTTCCGGTTTAGGCTCTTCGGCTGGCGCCACCTCTTTTGGGGTCGCGGCCGCCGGCGCGCCGTTCTCCGGGGCGCTGCCGGCAATCTCTTCCAAGGCCAATTGCTGCAAGGTCTTGCAGATGCGCTCGAACGCCTCTTGGTCGGGCTCCTCGCCATTACGATATGCATTAAGCTGATCGTTCAACATATCCTTGGTTTCCAGAAAGACATCGACGATATCCTGACGGAGAGTGAGCTCACCGTGGCGCGCATGATCGAGCAGGTTTTCGAACAGGTGGGCCGTATTCTGCAATACCTCGAAGCCAAAGGTCCCAGCGCCGCCTTTGATCGAGTGAACGGTGCGAAAGATTGCATTGAGCTGCTCGGAGTCCGGCTCCTCGACATCCAATTCGAGGAGATGGCGTTCCATGTCTGCCAATAATTCCTGTGCTTCTTCGAAGAAGGTATCGTAGAAATCGGTGATGTCCATCCGCGTTTCCTGCTTCCGGCTGGTCGACTAAGAACGGTTGAGGGTGCGGGTATGCCAACGACATACGGCCAGGCCGGGTCTTCCGGAGGCACGCTTTTCGAGGGGCTGGATGTGGGTGCAGTCACGTCTAACTGTAAGGCATCGGTGCCCTATACGCGACCCAAGGCGAGCCGCAACAGGCCCGAGCTGTTGGGTAGAGCGGTGCAACGAATGCGGGCCAGGCATCCGTCAAGCGCGATAACGCGCTGATACGGGAGCGTCTTTGCTTGCGGCATCTGTGCTGCGTAATGTCTTACCGGCTCGCGAGGGCGGCTGGCAGATGCCGCAGACGTAATCCTGGATCGGGGTATAGGTATGCACGACGAATTGCCCACCGCAGCGGGTGCAGCGGCCGAGTTGTAAGAGGTTGTTCTCGAAGAAGCGCATCAAGGTCCAGGCGCGCGTGAGCCCCAGAACCGCCTTTTGATCATCAAGTAGGATCTGCTCTTGATAGAGACGGAATGCGCGCACGAATGCAGCGATCCGTTCACAGCCGCAGTCCTCGCGCAGACGCTGATAGATGTTGATGAAGAGCGAGGCATGGATATTCGGCAGCCAGGTGGTGAACCAATCGGTCGAGAACGGCAGCATCCCTTTCGGCGGGGACTTCCCGCGCAGCTCCTTGTACAGCTTGGTGAGGTAGGCGTGGCTCAGGTCCGTTTCGGTTTCGAGAACCTGAAGGCGTGCGCCAAGCTCGATCAGCTCGATCGCCAGCTGGACTTGCTGCATCTCTGTGACGGGGCTCTTGGATGACAAGGCTCAACTCTCGTTGGTGGCTGTTCCAAGGCGAGAATGGGAGGCCATGATCACCGAAGAATGGAATCCCGATAGATTATGCTCCCGCGGCGGATGAGTGATGGTCCGCAGCTGCTCGGCGTCATCGTAAGCGAAGCGACAGAGCAGCTGGTTGGTCCGGGCGAGCCGAGCGAGTTGGGCGCCACTGAGCGATAACAATAGCTCGGCCATCTCGTCGTCGATCTTGAGCCGAAACATTGCGCTTGCCCGATCAGTCTGCAGCATACGCTGGGCAAGCAGCAGATAGGTCAGATTCAGCTCTTCGACTTCGTTGGTCAGGCTCGTTTCACTCATGCAAAATGAAGGGGCTGATTCGGTTGCTGAGGCAGTGCTGCCGATTCTTCGTCCGATTCGGTGCCGAGCTCGAAGGCATCGATCAAGGCATTGAGATGCGATGCCAGCTCGCTCATCTGCGCCGCGACCGATGAGGTTTGATTGACCATCGCGGCATTCTGCTGCGTGACGGTGTCCAGTTCAGCCACGGCGGTATTGACCTCGGCGACGCCGGAGCTCTGTTCGCGCGTACTGGCGCTGATCTCCTCGAGCACATCGTGCACCTTATTGATGCTCGTGATGATCTCGCCCATCGCCTGGCTTGCTTGGCGGGCCCGGTCAGTGCCGAGGCGGGATGCTTCGACCGATTGCTCGAGCACGTTGCGGATCTCGTGGGCGGCATTGCGCGAGCGTTCGGCCAGGTTGCGGACCTCCTGCGCGACCACTGCAAATCCGCGGCCATGCTCGCCGGCCCTTGCCGCCTCGACCGAGGCGTTGAGTGCGAGCAGGTTGGTCTGGAATGCGATGCCGTCGATCAGCGTCACGATGTCGGTGATGCGCGACGATGCCTGGTCAATCTCTTGCATCGTGGTCTCTAGCTCCCGCATCGCAGAGGTTCCGTGCTCGACGGTTTCACTGGCCGAGGCAGACAACCGGCTGGCTTGGCTTGCGGATTCTGCGCTGTGCGCGACCGTCGAGGCGATCTCCTCCATTGCTGCCGAGGTCTGTTGAAGGTTTGCCGCCGCCTGGTCGCTGCGCGACGCGAGCTCTCCGCTACTATGAGCCATGGTACTCGCTGTTTGCGAGACACCCCGTGCGCTAGTTCTCACATCTTGCAACGTGG
This sequence comes from Gammaproteobacteria bacterium, assembly GCA_009908845.1. Taxonomy (GTDB): domain Bacteria; phylum Pseudomonadota; class Gammaproteobacteria; order Chromatiales; family Chromatiaceae; genus Lamprobacter. The sequence continues at coordinate 19,121 of JAAAOQ010000214.1, read as the reverse complement.
ACTGCATCCGTGACACGAAGGCGTTGAACTGATGGGCCAGCTCTGCGAGCTCGTCCTGACCCGAATCATCGAGGCGGCGGGTCAAATCACCCTCTCCTTGGGCGATATCCCCCATCGCAGCGGCGGTTCGCTTGATCGGTCCGGATATCGTCCGGGTGATCAGCAGCGCGAGGACCACACCTATGCCCAGTGTCACCGCAGCGATCACCAACGCCGCATTGCGCGCCTCGGCCGCCCGCGCGAGGTAGGATGACCGGTCGAGTGCCACCTCCAGCACGCCGGCAGGCTCCCCCGAGAAGTCTGCGATCATCGCGCCCATCACAGCGAGCGGCGTGCCGTCGTCGGTCTTGTACTCGATCGGCCGCTCTCCGCTCAATGCGGCCTGCAATGCCTGCCGGCTCAACAGTGGCTGTTCGCCGCGCGTCGATGCGAAGCTCGTAAACCCCCTCCCGTCGGGGAGTCGCAAGGCCGCGTCAGCGCCGTACTGTTCCTTGAAACGCTCGAAGAAGTCCTGCCCAAAGCTCATGCCGAACTCCAAAGACCCGGTGTGAGAGCCATCATGCTGCATCGGCACAAGGCTGCGAATCCCAAGCCCAAACACACCGCGCTCGAGACCAGAGACCGGTTCTTGCGAACGGTTGGTCTCGATGATCGTTTTACGGATCGCAGTGAGATCGTCACCATAGCGATCAGGGCCATGGACCCTTAAGAACGATGTTGCCGGCGGCAGATGGAACTGAAACTGTGCGATGCCATGGTCCTTGCGCAGTGCGTCGAACCCTGGGACGAACCAGTCGGCAAGCTGCTCTCGGTTGCGCTCGGCAAACGCCTGCTGGACTTCCGGTATGCCAGCAATCAAGGTGCTCATTGCGCTGCCTTTGCGGCTCTCCGCCTCGAGCGCGGCAACCAGGTTCCCGTGCAATGTGCGCAGCTCACGCTGCTCCGCCTCTCTGATCACAGCGTCGAGGCGATTGAGCAGAAACGGGACGATGATAGCGATCGCGAGCACCAGCATCGCGATAAAACCAATCACGATACGCACGCTAATCGGGAAGCGATCTAGGCGCATGAGCGGGGTCCTCGTATCAGGCACGGCCAAGGTCCGGCGGGGGATGCCGATTACAGGTTTTCCTTCACCAGGATCTCGACGCGCCGATTGGCGGCCCGACCGGCTGCGGTCTCGTTACTCGCCAGCGGCTCGGTGTCGGCATAACCGATTGCACGGAGGCGGTGCTCGGGAATACCCGCCTCGATGAAATAACGCAGTACGGCAATCGCTCGCGACATCGATAGCTCCCAATTCGATGGAAAACGCGCAGTCGAGATCGGAATATTGTCTGTGTGGCCTTCAACGGAGATCTGCCCATCGAATGCCTCCAAGGTCGGCACCAGGGCCTTGATGACCTCACGACCGCTCGCGGTCAGCCTTGCATCACCGCTGGCAAACAGCAGATTGTCATCGATGCGGAGGGTGATGCCCTGTTCGCCCTGAGCAACACTGACCCCTTCGACGTCCAGGTCTTGGAAGCGCGGCTGCAGGCCAGCATTGCGGGGAAGGATGCCTTGGTTGCGCGGCTCGAGCCCCATCGTGCCAGGCTCGTTCCCGGCCGTGCCTTGTCTCGTTTGCTCGCCGGCCTGCTCCTGGCCGGTTTCGAGCTTGCCGCTGCCGGCAAGCGAAAGCAGGAGCACGAACAGCGTGATCAGCAGGGTCAGCACATCGAGGTAGCTCATCAGCCAGCTGTCGCCGTCTCCGCCGCCGGTCGCCTGCTGCATGGCCCCCCTTGGATTGCGCTCGAGCATATTAAGCCTTCTTACCGTCGAGACTGAAGCCGGGCTTGTTGGGGTCGCGGATTTCATCATGGTAGGTCGCGACGAACGAATGCAGCGTCTCCTCGATAAACGAGGGCAGGCGGCGTTTTGTGATCAGCGAAATGCCTTCGAGCACCATGTTCATTGCGATCACGCGCTCCTCGGTGCGGCGCTCGAGCTTGACCGCGAAAGGCTTGAATACCAGGTTTGCGAGCAGGATACCGTAGAAGGTCGTGAGCAGCGCAACGGCCATACGGGGGCCGATCACGGCAATATCGCCCGCTTCCATGACCTCGAGCATGTTGACAAGCCCAACAAGGGTACCAAGCATACCGAAAGCCGGTGCATAGGTCGCCATGGTGTGGAAGATTTGCGCCTCGGCGTGCTCTCGTGCCTTGAGTCGCGCGATACGCCAGCTCAGCAGATCGAAGATCTCCTGCTCCTTGGTATTCGCGATCACGAGCTGGATGCCGCTGCGCAGGAATGGATTGCGCGTCTGCTCGAGTGCCTTCTCGACGGCGCGCACGTCCCCTTTGAACCAGAGCCGAGCCATGTCCACCAGCTCTTTGATGTCGTCACGGGTATAGGTGTTTTCGCGTCGAAACACGACCCCGATCAGTCCGACGACCCGGATGACCTCGCGCAGGGGGTAGCTGATAAAGGTCGCCGCGAAGGTGCCGGCTACAACAATGCCTAGACCGGGCAGGTTGAGGAAGCTCTGCGGCGATTCCGCAGTAAAGAATAGGACGGTGGCAAGCAGCAGAATGCTTGAGAAGATGCCAATCAGCGTTGATGGATTCATGATCCTCGGATGAATAAGCTGCGAAATGGATTAAGCGCTGCCCGTTCCTTCATGGAGCTGGGCGCGCAGTCGGCTCAATGCTTGGCTATGGAGCTGACAGACGCGCGATTCGCTGACGCTGAGCACGGCACCGATCTCCTTGAGATTGAGCTCTTCCTGATAATAGAGCGCCATTAACAGCTTCTCCCGTTCGGGAAGCGCATCGATCGCCGCAATCAATCGGCTCCGCTGCTGTTGGTCAACGAGCTCGGCGAATTCGGGATCAGCGGGCCTGCTCGCGGCACCCGGCTCGACGCCCTCTTGGACCATCTCCTCGAACGGCAGGAACTGACCATTGTTGGTGTCGTTGAGGAGCTGGTGATAATCGGCCAGGTCCATCTTGAGCTCAGCGGCGATCTCGTGCTCGTCCGGCGCCCGGCCCAATCGCTGCTCGAGCTGTCGTACGGCCTCGTCGAGCTCGCGGGCATGGCGGCGGACGCTGCGTGGCAGCCAATCTCGGCTGCGCAGCTCGTCGAGCATGGCGCCGCGGATGCGTTGGCTCGCGAAGGTCGCGAAGCTTGCGCCTTGGCCGGCATCGAAGCGCCCGAGCGCCTCGAGCAGTCCTAAGGTCCCCGCTTGGATCAGGTCGTCTAGCTCGATACTCGATGGCAGTTTGACCTGCAGCGCAAGCGCTTGGCGGCGAACTTGCGGCAGATATTCGGCGATCAGCTCGTTCTGGTCGATCTTGCCTTTCGCGGTGTACATCCGGCTGGCCTGTCTGCCCTCAGGGGGCTTTGTGCTCGTAGTTGACGATGACCTGCAGCCCCTGCACCAAAACGCCCCGGCGTTGGCCCGGTCTCAGCGAAAAGCGAAAACGTAGCGGCTGATCTGCCGGCAATCCCATCAGCCCAGGGCTCCTGCCGCGCGCAGTCGGCAGCAGGATGCAGTCACCCGCCTGACAGAGCTGTGCTTGCGCGGTGAGACCCACGGGTGACTGGACGCGCCAGATCACCTCGCGGATCAGACTCCCGTTCGGGACCTCAACCGGCGGCGACAGTGGATCGGAAACGGTTTCATGGTCGCCCGCCATGATGCGAAGCGGCGGGGCCGATGCCGCCCAGCTTCCATCCGCAATGGCCTGAGAGGGTGCGAGCGACAGCAGGCCGATGGTCAACGCACAGACGAGGCGCGCAAGTCTGCTTGCGCGCGCGCCCGCAATCATCGCCGTTGACCTGCTCGCCGTATGCTGACCCGATATCGAGCTCACGCCGCTATTTACCCCCGATCAACTGGGTGACACGCAAGGTTCGATCATCTGGGATCTCGGCCTGCGACATCACCACCAAGTGCCGGAGGCGCCGGCGCAGGAATCTGGCCAGCACCGCGCGCAGACTGTGCTGCACCACGAGCACTGGCGGATCGCCTGCGGCCTCTTGGCGGGCGAGGGCCTTCTCGGCCTGCTGCATCAGGGTTTCGGCGAGCCCCGGCTCGAGCGCGCCGTTGCCGCTCATCGCCTGCAGCAGCACCTGCTCGAGCTGCGTGTCCAGCCCGAGCACCCGCAGCTCGCGCTCACCGGGGAACCATTGCTGGACGATTGCGCGCCCGAGGGTGATACGGACCATGGCGGTCAGCTCCCCGAGGTCCTGGGTTCGAGGCGCATGCTCGGCGAGCGTATCCAGGATGCTGCGAAGATCGCGGATCGGCACCTCCTCGAGCAGCAGGTTCTGCAGCAGGCGTTGCAGCTGCGTCAGCGAGATCAGCTTCGGCACCACCTCTTCGACCAGGCTCTTCTGATCCTCACCGAGCTTGTCGAGCAGATTCTGGACCTCCGCGCGCCCGAGCATCTCGGCGGCATGCTGATGCATCAGGTGGTTCAGATGGGTCGCGACCACGGTGCTGGCATCGACCACCGTATAGCCGAACACCTGAGCATGCTCGCGCTGGTTGCTGTCGATCCAGACCGCCGGCAGCCCGAAGGCCGGGTCCTGGGTCGGGGTGCCCTCGAGCTTGCCGGTGACCTGCCCGGGATCGATCGCCAGCCACTTGCCGGGGAAGACCTCGGAGCGGCCGATCTCGGCGTCCTTGAGCGACACCAGATAGGCGTTGGGCTTGAGCTCGAGGTTGTCGCGGATATGCACGACCGGCGGCAAGAAGCCGACATCCTGTGCGAACTTCTTGCGCACGCTCTTGATGCGGCCGAGCAGCTCGCCTTGCTGGCGTTGATCCACCAGCGGGATCAATCGATGGCCGACCTCGAGCCCGAGGGTGTCGACGAGCTGCACGTCATCCCAACTTGCCTCCGGCGCCTCCTGTGGCACAGGTGTAGGCTGCTCGAGCGCTTGCTCGACCAAGGCCTGCTCGCGGTGGCGCAACAGATACCAGGCCAGGCCGCCGAGCAGGGCGGTGAAGATCAGGAACACCAGGTTGGGCATGCCGGGGATCAGGCCGAGCATCCCCATGATCGCCGCCGCCAGGATCATCACCTGCGGATTGACGAACAGCTGGCTGATCATCTGCTGGCCGACGTCCTGCTCGGTGTTCACCCGGGAGACGGTGACGCCGGCGGCCGTTGAGATGACCAGCGCCGGGATCTGCGCGACGAGCCCATCGCCGATGGTCATCAGCGTATAGGTCCGCGCCGCGTCATTGAAGCTCATATCGTGCTGCATCATGCCGATCAGCAGACCGCCGATGATGTTGACGACCATGATCACCAGGCCGGCGATGGCGTCACCGCGAACGAACTTGCTCGCGCCGTCCATCGAGCCGTAGAAATCGGCCTCCTGGGCCACGTCTGAGCGGCGTTTGCGCGCCTCGTCCTCGCCGATCAGTCCGGCATTGAGGTCGGCGTCGATGGCCATCTGCTTACCCGGCATCGCGTCGAGCATGAAGCGCGCGCCCACCTCGGCGATGCGTCCCGCGCCCTTGGTGATCACCATGAAATTGATGATGACCAGGATCAGGAAGACCACCAGCCCGACGGCGAAGTTGCCGCCGACGAGGAACTCGCCGAATGCCTCGATGACCTTGCCAGCGCTGGCGCCGCCTTGATGACCCTCCATCAGGATCACCCGGGTGGAGGCGACGTTGAGCGAGAGCCGCAGCAGCGTCGTGAACAGCAGGATGGCCGGAAAGGCGGCAAAATCCAGCGGCTTCTGGGTGAACATGCTCACCAGCAGCACCATCACCGCGAGCGTGATGTTGAACGTGAATAGCAGGTCGAGCAGGAATGGCGGCAGCGGCAGGATCATCATGCTGAGGATCAGCATGATCAGCAGCGGCCCGGCCAAGACCTTCATCGGGGCATGGGTCAGCCACCACTGTTTGTCGAGCAGGGCCGCCATTGCGGTCATGACCGCACCTCCTCGCTGGTGCCGCGCTGCGGTGTCTGCATCGTTTCGGGCACCGGCAGGTCCGCTGGCGTCGGGGGCGACTCAGCCCCAGGGTGGTCGCTGTGGCGTAGCCGGAATGCCCAGGCCATCACCTCGGCGACCGCGGTGTAGAGGGCCATCGGGATCTCGTCGTCGAGATCGACATAGAAGTACAGCGCCCGTGCGAGCGGCGGTGACGTCAGCCGGGGCACGGCGTGCTCGTCGCCCAGCTCGCAAAGGCGCGCGGCAAGGTGTCCGGTGCCCTTGGCGACCACCCGCGGCGCGCTCATGTTCTGCTCGTCGTACTGGAGCGCGACCGCATAGTCTGTCGGGTTGGTGATGATCACATCGGCTTCCGGCACCTTGCTCATCATGCGGCCTCTTGCGATGGCCTGCTGCTGTTGACGAATGCGCGCCTTGATCTGCGGGTCGCCTTCGGATTCCTTGTGCTCGCGTTTGACCTCTTCCTTGGTCATGCGCAGCTTCTTATTGTGGCTGATCAACTGGTACGGGATGTCGATCAGGATCACGATCACGAGTGTGAGCACCATCAACGCACTCGCCGCGAGGGAGAGGAGCAGGGCGTTGGCCACCGCCTGCTTCGTCGTCTGGTCCATCAGGTCCATGTATTGACCGCGCGTGGCCAGCAGGAAGGTGACCGCGACACTGCCGACCAGACCCGCCTTGGCGATGGCCTTGGCGAGCTCCACCAACGCCTGAACGCCCAGCATCCGCTTGAGCCCTTTGAACGGATTCAGCTTCGAGAGCTGCGGCTGCAACGCCTTGGCCGAGATCAGCCAGCCGCCGAGCAAGGCCGGCGAGACCAGCGCGACGACGGTCAACAGCAGAAACAGCGGTAGCATCGCGATCAAGGTGCGCTCGATGAGCTCGGTGGCCTTGGCCAGCATCGGCAAGACCTCGAACGCCTCCCGCCGCTCGAACAGAAAGGCCTGTTCCATGATCAGGCCAAGCTGATCGTAGAGCATCGCGCCCATCAGCCAAAGCGACCCGACCCCCACCAGCAGCATCATGAAGGTGGTCAACTCGCGAGAGCGAGCGACCTGTCCCTCCTCGCGGGCCTTTTCTAGACGTCGTTGGGTCGGTTCTTCGGTTTTTTCTTCGTCGTTGCCTTGTTCTTCGGCCATGGCGGATCACCGAAGACCTGAAGCAAGTCTCGCCACTGTGCGCGGTGAACGGGCCGTGCGAGGCATCAAGGGGCAAGAGCGGGCTGGTTAGACTCGATCGCGAAGTATCTCAAGGTGACAGGTGCGCAGCCGGTGGCCGGTGCTGGCACCGGTCAAAATCCGAGCTCGTCGAGCAGTGCGTCGACCTGATCCTGATTTCCGACGACGTCTCCGGCCTCGGGGTTGATCTGCGGGCCATTGAGCAGGCTCTCGTCGCGCTGCCGGTTCTCCGCCTCTCGCTTCTCATCGGCGCGGCGCTGCATCTGGTCGCGGGCCTGACCTTCGGGGACATTGTCGATCAGCACCTGCACGAGCTGATTCTCGATCTCGCGGATGACCTCCATCATCTTCTTGATCACCTGGCCCGTCAGGTCCTGAAAATCCTGGGCCATCATGATCTCGAGCAGCTCCTTGTTCGTTTCTCCGGTCTTGTCCGGTACCCCGCCGAGATAAGCGCGCGTGTCCCGCACCAGCTGACGGGCCTCGTCCAGCTCGCGCGGCTCGGCAAACCACTCCGCCCAACGCTTATCCAGGGCCTCGGCGCGCTCCCCGAGCTCATCCTGGATCGGCCGGGCGCGATCGATCGCGTTCAAGGCGCGGTCGGCCGCTTGCTCGGTCATATTGGCAACATAGCTGAGCCGGTCACGTGCGTCCGGAATCGCCTCAGCGGCACGCTCGATCTCCTTATCCAGTCCGAGCTCGCGCATGCTATCGCGCAGCATCCGGGTCAGATGACCGATGCGCGCGATGACACTCTCGATGTTCTGCTGATCTTCAGCGGGCTGTTGTTCAGTGGTCATCGTGTGTCTCCTGCGAGCCCGATTGCTTCTTGCTCAGCACTGTTCACCAGCCAAGCTTCTCGAAGATCTTGTTGAGTTTTTCGTCCAAGGTGGCGGCAGTGAAGGGCTTGACCACATAGCCACTCGCGCCGGCCTGTGCGGCGGCGATGATGTTCTCCTTCTTCGCCTCGGCGGTCACCATCAGCACCGGCATGTTCGCAAGGTCCGGGTCGGCACGGATCTGTTTGAGCATCTCCATCCCATCGAGGTTGGGCATGTTCCAGTCCGCGACAACAAAGTCAAACCCGCCTGCCTTGAGCTTGTTGAGCGCCTCTTGACCATCTTCGGCCTCATCCACGTTGGTAAAGCCAAGCTCTTTCAGCAGGCTCCGCACGATTCGACGCATCGTCGGGAAGTCATCCACCACCAGGAAGCCTATGTTCTTGTCGACCATCGAGGACCCTCTATTACAATTCACCGGAACCACTAAACGAGCAGCTGCCGACGCCTTGCAGCTGGCTCGACCTCATCCTGTTTTCAACCGCAGCTTGCCGCCTGGCCCGAGTCTATGCATCGGCGCTGGTCAAGTCGACCGCGCGCGCTTCATCATACCAGCGATGCCAAGCACTACCCTGATCTCCGCAGTCGGAGTGGCGGATTCGTTAGCGCATTATCCTGTCCTGTCGCGTCCGTTAAAGTTGAGACGCAGGCGGCATCTTTGGCAATTCGTGTTGACTAAACGCGCTGGGCGCGCCCCGACGCAGCCGCCAGCGCGATTAGCCGCGGCGCGATCTCGTCGAGTGCGACGACCTCGTTCGCGGCCCCCATCGCAATCGCTTCCCGCGGCATCCCGAAGACCACGCAGCTCGCCTCGTCTTGGGCGATGGTGGGGGCCCCGGCCTGGCGCATCTTGAGCAGGCCCGCCGCACCGTCCTTACCCATGCCGGTCAGGATCGCGCCAATCGCGTTGCGCCCGACATGCTGCGCGGCGGAGAGGAACAGGACATCGACCGACGGCCGATGCCGGTTGACGGGCGGGCCGTCGTCGAGTCTCGCGACATAATTGGCCCCGCTGCGATCGACCTTCAGGTGTCTGTCGCCGGGTGCGATGTAGGCATGGCCAGGGATGATCCGCTCGCCGTCCTCTGCCTCCTTGACCGATATCTGGCTGAGTCGGTCGAGACGCTCAGCGAAGGAGCGGGTGAAGCCCCCGGGCATGTGCTGCGTGATCAGGATACCGGGGCTACTGGCTGGCAGAGGCTCGAGCACGCGCCGAATGGCCTCGGTCCCGCCAGTGGACGCGCCGATGATCAGCAGCTTCTCACTCGTGATGATCGGTGCCTTCAGACGCGCCGGCGGCGCCTGCTTGTGCTGCAGCGCCTGGCGTGGCCGCGACTGGGCTGCTGCCCTGATCTTATCGGCGATCTCCTCGCTGTATTCCTGCATACCGCGACGGATGCCGATCGACGGCTTGGCGACGAAATCAAGCGCACCGAGCTCGAGCGCGCGCAGGGTGACCTCGGACCCGGCCTGGGTCAAAGAGGAGACCATCAGGACCGGCATCGGGCGCAGCCGCATCAGACGTTCCAGAAAATCCAGGCCGTCCATGCGCGGCATCTCGACATCCAGCGTCAGGACATCGGGATTGTGGCGCTTGATCAGGTCGCGCGCGATGATCGGGTCCGATGCGACCGCGACGACCTCCATATCCGGCTGGCTCCCGATGATCTCGCTCAGCAGGTCGCGAATGAGCGCTGAGTCGTCGACGCAGAGCACCTTAATCTTGGCTGAACTCAAGGCCCTGGGCCTCCTCTACCACAAAGTCGGCGATGCAGGGTGGCGTCGCCAGGAGCTCGGCACGCTGTCGATGCCAGCAAGGCGGAAGCTGGCCGAACGTTAAGCCCCCGCGCTGGCTGAGACCAAAGGGTTCAAGCAAGGGTATAGATGGTTTGGCCTCGAAGTCGGAAGGCGTCGCTGATATGCGAGAAGTTCTCGGAATGGCCGGCAAACAGCAGCCCGTCTGGTTTCAGCAGCGGGGCGAAACGGCCAAGGATGCGTGCTTGGGTTGGCTTGTCGAAATAGATCATCGTATTGCGACAGAATATTGCATCAAAGGGCCCTCTGACCGGCCACTGAGCCCCCATCAGGTTCATCGTCTGAAACTCGACCATCGCCCGGATCTCGGGCCGTACCCGCGCCAATCCGGCTTGACCGCCTGTCCCGCGCTGGAAGAAGCGCTTGATCCGGGCCTCGTCGAGCTTGTGCACCTGCTCGAGCGGATAGATCCCGGCCCGGGCCTTCGCCAGCGCCTCGGTATCGATATCGGTTGCGACCACCTTTGCGTCGACCGTCCGGTTGCTGAAGGTCTCGGCCAGCGTGATGGCGATCGAATAGGGCTCTTCGCCGGTGGAGGCTGCCGCACACCAGATGCGCACGCTGCCGGTGCGATCGCGGATATGCGCGACGAGCTGCGGAAAGTGGTGGGCTTCGCGGAAGAAGGCGGTCAGATTGGTCGTGAGCGCATTCGTGAAGGCCTCCCATTCTTGCGAATCGGGCCGGCGTTCCAGACGCGCGAGGTAGTCGCTGAATCGCGTCAGACCATAGTGCCGGAGGCGCTTCGCGAGGCGGCTGTAGACCATCTCGCGCTTGTGCTCGGCGAGGACGATCCCGGCCCGCTTGTGGATCATTTCCCGAACCCGCGCAAAGTCGGCTTCAGTCAGCTCGAGATCCTTTTCGACTGAGCCATAGGTCGACCATCCGGTGTTCCCCGCACTCGGTTGTTGCGCAAGTTCGTTCAAGCTGCCTCCCGTGCCTTCAAGCGTTCCGGCGTTACCTTCCGTCTCCAAGCAAACCAGTTTTTTCGCCGGGTCGCCATGATACTGCGCACAGGTCATTCACTCGAGCGTCATGCTACAGCTCCGATCTGGCTAGGGAGGTGCGTCGATGAACCGTTCGATATATCGGCTGTTCTCTGGCTGTTTTCTTATCGGCTGACGGCTCGGCTCAAGCCGAGGTCCTGATCTGACTGGGCTGAGCGCGGCTGCGGCCGCGGGTATCGTAGAGCGTCTTCTCCGAGATCGTGTGGATCAGGTCGAGCATCTTCCGATTGTGCTGAAGACGCATCGTCACCATCGCACCGACGAGCTCGTTAAGATGGGCCGCGCGCTCGCTTGCTCCGCGGACCGCGTTCCATGCGCCCAGGCAGCCCGCATCGGCGGCGGCTTGACGTGCGCCGGCATCGCCTTCCGGATAGCCTTGGGCGGTCTGTTCCGTGCGACGTTCCTGCTCCGACTGCTCCAGATCAACGAGGAGTGTTTGTTTGTCGGCAGCGATGCGCTGGAGCAGCTCACCGTCGATGCTGCCGTTCGCGAGTGCCTCTCGCTCCTGCTCGAGCAGTGAGGTTAAGGCGCTAAGGCGATCGTACTGGGCGCGCAGCAGACTGATGAGCCTCATCGTCGTCACCTCCCGAGCAGGCCCTGAACGCTTGCAATGAGGCTGTCGGCAATGCGGTCGGTCCGGATATCGAGCCTGCCGTCCCGGATTGCCTCGCGAATGGCCTCGACCTGCGCGACATTGATATCTTGATCTGTTCCGCCCGTCTCGCGATGGAGGTGGGTCAGCACGGCTGGGTCGGACTTGGCAGACTCCCCGCGCATCGGCCCCTGGACCTTGCCGGGCGACTCCTGAGCAGGCTGTTTGACGGGAAGCAGAGGATGGTTGGTATTGATTTTCAAGTCGGTCGCCTCTTGCGCGGTGCTTAACTGGAACTATCGGCCTGAAGGGCCTTGACTTTAATATTCGATAACGAGTCGCGCCTCGTCGACGACGCGCGCCCGCACCAGCTCCCGATCGGGGAACCGTACCCGGACCAGATCGCCTGCGCCGCCCGGGTCCAATGCCGTCCCTTCTCGGGTGACGCGGAAGTTGGACCCGCGCGCCTCGACCACGACCTGGTCACCACGCTCGACCAGCGGCTTGGTCTCGAACTGGCGGTGTTGAAGCGGGACACCGGCGGCCAGGTTGCGGCGCGCGACCTGGCCGATCACGGATTCGGGCTCGCGCACCGCATCGCGTGGCAACCGGCTCAGGTTACCGTGCTCCGACCTCAGCATATCGGGTATGACCTGGGACCCCGCCGAGAGCGGCTGCTTGAGCACCGGGTAGCGCCCATAGACATCGATCTCGGCCTGCAAGTATCGAACCTGACGGCCGTCACCGCCGCAGCGCACACCGACCGAGACTCGGCCGCTAAGGGAGCCCGACGGCCGGGGCAGGAATGGCTCTGGTGACGGACAGGGTGGCAGCTCGACGGAGGGCGGATGGACCTCGATGATCACCTCTGCGCCCTGGTTCTGCGTCTGCTCGTAAAGGAAGCGCTCGACTGCCTGCAGTGCCGGCTCGTCCGCTCGCTCGCCCGCCCGCGCAGGCGTGCCGGCCGCGAGCCCGAGCGCGAGCAGGGCCGCGAATAGGGCTGCGCCGAGGCCCGAGCCAAGGTCGTGGTAGAAGGCGGATCGGTCACGCAAAGGCATGGTTAAGAGTTGGCTGGCGAGAGGGACGGATTGGCTGGCGAGAAGGGACCGGCGGCGCCCTCCCGACATCGCCTAGGCGGCTTGTCCTATCAGCGACTAGTGACGGGCGAAGTGTCGAAATGATCACAAAAGCCGAGCCTATTTGATCCTTCGACCTGGAAAGCTGCCGACTATGCTTTACACTCCTTCAGACAACCATCGCCCCGGGAGCGCGGATGATCGATCAGCTCGCAGCGGCTTTCGACTATCAGCAGAAGGTGGTGGCGCTGCACCAGGAGCGCCACGAGATCCTGGCCAGCAACATCGCCAACGCCGACACGCCGAACTATAAAGCGCGCGACATCGATTTTGCCAGTGAGCTCAAGAAGGCCGTCGAAGGCGAGCGGTCCAGGTCGACCGAAGGGCTGGAGCTCGTGCGGACCTCGGTCCGGCATATCGAGGGGCAGGCGGAGCCACTGTCGAGCCTTGACGATGACCTCATGTATCGCATCCCCGCGCAGCCGAGCCTGGACGGCAACACGGTCGAGATGGACCAGGAGCGCACGCAGTTCCTTGATAATGCGTTGCGGTACCGGATCGGCCTGACCTTGGTCAACCGGCGAATCCAAGGCCTCAAGGAGGCCATGCAGCCCGAGTAAGGGCGCCGTCCTTTCCCCAAAGCATCTCTCCTCCGCAACAAGGCCCGCTTATACCCGATGTTTTCTGTCTTCGAGATCTCCGGTTCAGCCTTGCAAGCGCAGTCACAGCGCATGAACGTCACCGCGAGTAATCTTGCGAATGCCAACAGCGTGACCGGCCCTGAGGGCGAGCCCTATCGGGCCAAGCAGGTCTTCTTCGAGAGCCTGGCATCCAATCCGAAAGGGATCGGCGGCGTACGCGTGCGCGAGGTTCAGGAAGACCCGGCGCCGATGCGCCTGGAGTATCGTCCGGATAGCCCGCTAGCTGACGAGAACGGCTATGTCCAGATGCCGAACGTCGAGCCGGTTCACGAGATGGTCAACATGATCTCCGCCTCGCGCTCCTATCAGGCCAACGTCGAGGTCATGAACACCAGTAAGCAGATGATTTCACAAACACTGAGTATCGGAGAGGGCTAGGTAGATGATCAACGGAATCGAAAGCCAATCGGCGGCCAGTCGGGCTAGTAACGGTGGCACCACCCTGCCACTGACCCAGTCTCAGGAACTGCGCGAGAGCTTCTTGGAACTGCTCACGACGCAACTCCAGAACCAAGACCCGTTGAATCCGCTCGAGAACGCCGAGATGACCTCGCAGATCGCGCAGATCAACACGGTCAGCGGCATCGAGCAGCTCAATGAAACGCTGAAGATCATTACCGGACAGATCGATGCCGGTCAGGCATTGCAGGCTGCTGAGCTCGTTGGTCAAGGCGTGTTGATGCCGGGCAACCGGGTGTTGCTGCAGCAAGATGAAGAAGGGGATGCGGTGACCACGCCGTTCGGAATCGAGATGGAGCAGCCTGCTGAGAACGTGCGCGTCACCATCACCGGTTCCAGCGGAGAGGTCATCAACCGTTACGACATCGGCTCGGTCGAGGCCGGCGTCCAGTCCTTCACCTGGGACGGACTGACCAGTGAAGGGGCAGTGGCCGCTTCCGGTGCCTACACCGTCTCGCTTGAGGCAACCGACGCCGATGGTGAGGCCGTCGAGGCTGAGGCGCTGAACTATGCCCAGGTGCAGGGCGTGACGCCGCAGGATCAAAACGGGCAGGTGCGCCTGGATCTCGGCGGCGTCTATGGGCAGATCGCCCTCGATGACATCCGCATGATCCTTTAATTACCATCTAGCCAGTGGAGCGGAGTAATAACCAATGAGCTTTTCCCAAGCACTTAGCGGCCTCCGGGCACAGTCAGAGAACATCAAGGTCATCAGCAATAATATCGCGAATTCGCAGACGGTTGGCTTCAAGGGTGCTAAAACGCTCTTTTCCGATGTCTTCGCTGGTGCGGCGAACAAGGTGGGGCTTGGTGTGGAAGTCGCTGCAGTCATGCAAGACTTTGAGTCAGGTGATCTACAGAATACTGGCCGCAACCTAGACGTCGCGATCGCCGGCGAAGGCTTTTTCCGTTTGGAGCAAGCGAACGGAGAGGTTGTCTACTCGCGCAACGGCCAGTTCAACCAGAATGAAGAGGGATATCTAGTTAATGCAACCGGACAGTTTTTGACCGGGTATGGTATGGATGAAACGGCCGAGGGCTTTCCGTTCTCGGGCGTGAATATCGGTGCTGCGCCGCAGCGTTTGCAGGTTCCGCCAGATGATATCCCTGCCGATCAGACTGAAGAGGTCGATGCGATCTACAACCTGAATGCTTCTACCGTTCCTGGTACCAATGCAGCGAATCCGGATTTGCAGACCTCAAGCGTTGTGACCAACGATCCTGATCCTGGTGCCACCGCCCCGATCAACTTTCATTTCTCTTCGAGCTACAGTGTTTTCGATTCGCTCGGAAACGAAAGAACGATAACTTCGTACTTTACCAAGACCGATGCTGCGGATAATCAGTGGAATGTGGAGATTGCTCTCGACGGCTTTAGGGATGCCAACGATATCGGTACGCCTGACTTTACCCTCAATTTTGATTCAAATGGCAAGCTTGCTGACCCCGACGGCGGTACAAATCCAATCGATGCCGGAGGCGGTGAAATTAATGTCAACATCGATGGGGATGATCCAGAAACTGTTAATTTGGAATTCGCTGATGGCACGTTCGATCTAGACGGTGCTGAAGATCTCGCTTTCGCCCTTGATCTAAGCGGTACGACCCAGTTCAATAACAACTCGGTGCTGAACACACTGCAGCAGGACGGCTACACCTCAGGTACGCTTGTTGGCGTGGAGGTGGAAGAGGATGGCACTGTGACGCGAATCTTCACCAACGGTGAGCGTGAGCCGGCTGGACAGATCGTTCTGGCCAATTTCCTTAATCCTGAAGGTCTGCAACCCGATGGCGATAACGCTTGGCGGGAAACCGGTACGTCCGGTGCGGCTATACTCGGAGACGGGGGTACCGGCGTCTTCGGCAGCATTGAGGGTGGCGTTTTAGAAAACTCTAACGTCGATCTTGCCCAACAACTAGTCGATATGATCGTCGCGCAGCGGTCCTATCAGGCGAATTCGACGTCTATCGGAACTCAAGACGAGCTGCTGCAGACAATTATCAATCTCTGACTGTTCCTTGTCAGGCAGATGGTTTATGGGCTGAGTGATGTTAGTTCCTTGCTGCCAGAAGGCTAGCCCAGCTCTACGATTGCGGCGGGTTAGCTGTCTTCTAGAAGCGGTCCAACTGTCTGCGATTGATCTCCAACCTATCGCCGGTGCGGGCTTTGTGCCCGCCAGCGCGAACTAACCGGCCGCGCGAGAGGTTCTGTGGACCGTATCCTCTACACCGCAATGAGCGGAGCGAAGCAGTGCATGGACCGCCAAGCGGTGCTCAGTAACAACCTGACCAACGTCAGTACGACTGGCTTTCGCGCGGAGCTTTTTGCGGCACGCGCAGTGCCGGTACAGGGGGAAGCTGCGACGCATACGCGGGTCTCGTCGGTTGCTTCGACCCCGGGCAGCGATTTCAGCCCCGGGCCAATCACCACGACGGGTCGGCCCCTCGATGTGGCACTGGATCCACGCGGGTGGATTGCTGTTCAGGCAAAGGATGGCTCTGAGGCTTACACGCGGCGTGGAGAGCTTCAGATCGATAGCAACGGCGTGCTGAACATCGTCGGGCGGCCGGTGATTGGCGAAGGCGGTCCGGTCATCGTGCCGCTCGATTCGCAACTCTCGATCGGCGCTGATGGGACGCTCGGTGCGATCGGGCCGGGGCAGGGGCCGGATGCAATCGTCGACGTCGGCCGGATCAAACTGGTCGACCCTGGCGAACAGAGGTTGCGGCGGAGCGATGATGGGCTGTTTCGGATGCCCGAGAATGAGGATGGCGAGATCCTTCCATTGCCTCGGGACGAGGAGGTACGTCTTGTCAGCGGCAGCCTTGAGCAGAGCAATGTCAGCGCGGTCGAGGCGATGGTCGGGATGATTGATGCCGCGCGTCACTACGAGATGCAGCTGTCGGTAATCAGCCATGTCGACGAGAACGACCAGCGCGCTAATAGTCTCCTGTCAATACAGGGCTGAGTCTCAGTCTGTTAAACGTCTTAAGGAATCGCACGATGATCCGTTCTCTATGGACCGCGAAGACTGGCCTCGAAGGTCAGCAGACCAACCTGGACGTCATCGCGAACAACCTCGCGAACGTCAGTACCAATGGCTTCAAACGCTCTCGCGCCGTCTTCGAGGATCTACTCTACCAAAACCTGCGTCAACCCGGCGCTCCGAACAACGTTCAGGACCGCCTGCCGTCGGGGCTGCAGGTCGGAAGCGGTGTGCGACCAGCTGCGACGGAGCGGCTACATACCCCAGGCAACCTTGAGAACACAGGCAATTCGCGGGATCTGGCTATCGACGGGAGAGGTTTTTTCCAGATCCTGATGCCGGACGGCACGATTTCCTATACCCGTGATGGTAGCTTTCAGCTGGATGAGAACGGCCAAATGGTGACCGCTAACGGCCTTCCTTTGGAGCCTGCGATCTTCGTTCCAGAGAATGCACTGTCCTTGTCGGTGGGGGAAGACGGCATCGTGTCGGTCACTCAGCCGGGCATTCCGCAGGAGCAGGAGATTGGTCAGATCACCTTGGTGACCTTCATCAATCCGACTGGTTTACAGAGCATGGGTGGCAACCTATACCAGGAGACCTCATCCTCCGGGCCTCCAAACGAAAACATTCCTGGTTTCAATGGCGCTGGAGCATTGCTGCAAAACTATGTCGAGACCTCGAACGTCAATGTGGTTGAGGAGATGGTCAGCATGATCCAGGCTCAGCGTGCCTACGAGATCAATAGCCAGGCGGTCCAGACCAGTGATGAAATGCTTGCGCGTCTGGCGCAGCTCTAACCGCTGACCGCTGAGGCGAATCCCTAGAGGACAATGAGACATACTATCATTGGACTGGCCATATTATCGGCGATGCTGCTCGTTTTGAGCGGTTGCGCGCAGCTGCCGCGCCGGTCGGTCGTTAGTCCACCAGAGCCGGTCAGCATACTGGATGCACGGCCTGCAGTGGCCAACGGCTCCATCTTCCAAGCCCAACGGGGCGTTCAGCCGTTGTTCGAGGATCGACGGCCACGGATGCCAGGTGACATTCTGACGATCGTCTTGGAGGAAGAGGTCAGCGCGACCAAAAACGCGGAGTCCAACGCCAATCGGCAGGGCTCTGCCAGCCTGGATCTCGCTGAGCTTCCGCCCTTCATCACAGAGCGGATCTCCGAGCTCGAGGATCTTGGTTTCGATGTCTCTGGCGCGAATGATTTCAGTGGCGGTGGTGATTCGCGGGCAAGCAATACCTTCGATGGAACGATTACCGTCACGGTCGTCGAGGTGCTGCCGAACGGCAACCTGCGGGTGCGGGGCGAGAAGCACATCGCGATCAATCAGGGGGCTGAGTTTATCCGTTTCTCTGGAGTGGTGAATCCGCGCACGATTACCGGTGAGAACACGGTGGCTTCTACGGCCGTCGCCGATGCGCGCATCGAGTATGTTGGTGACGGCTATATCAATGAAGCGCAGCACATGGGGTGGCTGCAACGCTTCTTCTTGAACGTTTCCCCCTTCTGATCGTGGCCGACCGGCGCGAAGGTCTCTGTCAAATGTTACCAAGACCATTCTTGACGCTCAGGCAGCAGATGAACCGAGTAAAGAGAACTTCACCACGTACCCCCGCCGTCCTGCTTAGTAGTCTGGTTTTTAGCTTTATTGTCGCGCTGCCGGTATCCGCTGAACGCATCAGTGAGCTAGCCGATTTTGCGGGCGTTCGCGACAACGCGTTGGTCGGCTATGGCCTCGTCGTGGGTCTGGATGGCACCGGCGATCAGACCATGCAGGCACCATTCACCGGCCAAAGCCTGAGCAATATGCTTTCGCAGCTGGGTATTTCCATTCCGCCCGGGACCAATATGCAGCTTCGGAATGTTGCAGCAGTGATGGTCACTGCCGACCTGCCTCCGTTCTCGCGTCAGGGACAGCGGCTGGATGTCAATGTTTCTTCGGTTGGTAACGCGCGTAGTTTGCGCGGCGGCACCCTTTTGATGACGCCTCTCAAAGGTGCTGATGGCGAGATCTATGCAATCGCCCAGGGCAACCTCCTAGTACCAGGCGCCGGAGCTCAGGCTGGCGGCGCCGCGGTCCAAGTCAACCAGCTCGGGGGCGGGCGTATCCCAGGAGGGGCTCTAGTAGAGCGTGAGGTTCCGCTAAACCTGGGCGCGAACAATGGGATACTGGAGCTTGTTCTGAAAGAGGCCGATTTCGGTACAGCGAAGCGCATCGTGGACGCCATCAACGACGAATTCGGCTGTGTGATGGCAAAGGGGGTCAATGGTCGAGTAATCAAGTTGAATGGTCCCCCAACCGATAACATGCGCGTCAACTTCATGGCCCGGGTCGAGAGCATTCAGGTGACTCCGACCGAAGCGCCTGCGATGGTCGTGTTCAATTCGCGGACGGGATCGATCGCGATGAATAGCGCTGTGACGCTCCGTCGAGCGGCGGTGGCGCACGGTAACCTCGCTGTCACCATCGATACACAGTTCGCGGTGAATCAG
>JAAAOQ010000140.1 GCA_009908845.1 Gammaproteobacteria bacterium | reverse complement strand
AACAAAGAGGGCAAGCCGCTCACGCTGCTGGCCATCGTCTCGTTGATGGCCTGGGGGCTCGGCTATTTCGGCCAGCCGCACATCCTCGCCCGATTCAAAGGCATCAACAGCCCCGCGGACGTCCCGATGGCCCGGCGCATCGCGGTCGGTTGGACGGCGCTCAGTCTAGTCGGCGCCGTGTTGGTCGGCCTCGCCGGGGTCGCTTATGTCGGCAACAACCTCGGCGGCGAGATCAAGGACGCCGAGACCATCTTCATGGTGCTGGTGGAGGCGCTGTTCCACCCAGTGATCGCCGGCATCCTGCTCGCGGCGATCCTGGCGGCGATCATGAGCACCGCGGACTCGCAGTTGCTCGTCTCCTCATCAGCGCTGGCCGAAGACCTCTATCGACAACTGTTGCGTCGCGGCGCCAGCCAGCGCGAGATCGTGCTGATCGGCCGGTTGGCAGTCGTCCTGCTGGCACTGGTTGCCCTGGGTCTCGCCACCAATCCCGACAGCACGGTGCTTGGGCTGGTGTCCTATGCCTGGGCCGGGTTCGGTGCCGCATTCGGTCCGGTGCTCTTGATCAGCCTCTACTGGGAGCGGATAAACTGGCACGGCGCGATCGCCGGTGTGGTCACCGGCGGCCTGGTGGTCGTGGTCTGGAAGCAGCTCGAGGGCGGGATCTTCGCGCTCTATGAGATCGTACCGGGCGTGCTGCTCGCAACCCTCGCGATCATCGTCGTCAGCCTCCTGACCGCGCCGCCGGGGCAAGCGAGCCGGGAGCTGTTCGCTCGCTACCGGGCGCAGCTGAGGCGGGGCTAACCGCAGAAACAGCAGCTGGCTGCTGGCTGCTGGCTGCTGGCTGCTGGCTGAATTACACAAGAGGTTCAGACGGGGCCGGAACCTGTTCGCAAGCAGGCGGTTTCCCGGCTCCTTCATGTTCAGGCGCTTGGGCACTTTAGAGTGCCCTATCAGAATGCCCGGCTAGCCCGCACAAATTGCTGATTTTTTAGGCCATAGAGCGCATTCTGTTAGTGCTTCTTAAAAGAGCGGGACATCCTGTCCCGCGCGGGAAGCGCCGATGGATCAGCGCATCCTTAGACGATCAGGACCTGTACGCGATCAGAAGCTGTAGGTCGCGATCAGGCGCCAATGGCTCATGGTTGCGTCGGCCTTGATACCGCTGCGTTGATTCACGAACGCATCGTACTCGCTGGTACGGTTGACATAGAAGGTCTTGAGCGTGAGCCCTTTAACCTGCTTCGGCTTCCAGACCAGCACCAGGTCGAGCTCGGTGGCGTCCGAGGTTGGCGCCGCATTGGGCGAGACATTGGGCACTGCGCCTCGAGTCTCGGACTGGCCGTAATCGAAATAGGCTGCGACAAAGCGCAGACCTGGCATGATCGCGTAGCTGGCGCGCCCTCCCCAGGCGCTGACGTCTTGACGATAGGCGTTACGCGAGAAGATCGAGCTCGTATAGGCCGGATCGCCGCCGAAGGCATTGAAGAATGCCGTATCGCCATCGGACTGGTTCCACATTAGGTGGGCGGTCCATTTCTTCTTCGGACCAATCAGGCCGGCCTTCAGGCCGAACAGGTTGTAATCGAGCTCGCCACTGCCGAAGTTGGCCTGGATCGCCGGGATACCTTGGATACCCTCGGTGCCATCGCCGACGTCATCCTGACGCAGGTACTGGGCACCGAGGTCCAGCTTCAGCTTGTTCAGCGGGATCTTGGCATCGACGTCGAAGTAGAGACTGTTGGCGATATCCTCGGTGTAATAGTTCCAGAGTCCGAGCTTGGTATGCGGAAGGCCGGCATAGCGGACGCTCGCAATGGTCATACCGGCGATATTGTCGGCATCCGGACCCAGAGCGATCTGACCCAGATTGAGGAACCCTGCCTGACCAAGCCCATCCTGGCTTGGCAGCTGCGCCGCGCCGCCGGTGCCGCTCCCCTCACCGATGAAGCCCCAATCGGTCATCGCGCGGGTACCGAACGACATCTGCGTGATCTGCCCAAGCGAGATGTCCAGTCCCTTGACCGGCTTGGCCCCGACGATCAGCGCGGTGTAGGCGTTCGGCACCAGGTTGTAGGTGTTCTCGGTCAGCGGTGAAGCGATCTGCCCACGCCCGACGAAGCCATAGAGCTGTTCGTTCTCGAAGGTGACATTGACATTGGTCAGCTGGCCCTTCTGCGCGCCGTCATCGGCCAGGAAAAGCCCGCGCGCCGTTCGCTCCTCGCGGATCGTCGGATCGAAGTCAGTGCTCCCGAAGATGTCTCCGTTCAGGTAAGCGGCTGCATTGAAGCGGAAGCCGTTCCAGCTCGGACTCTTGTAACCGGCCATGACCGAATAGGCATTACCGCTACTGGGGTCCCAGCCATTGTCCTTGGCCGTCAGGATGCTTATTGCCCGCAGCCGCGCGTTGAGCGTTCCGTAGTCGTTGCCTTGAATCGACAGGTCGTAGGCGGCTGCGCCGGTACTCGCGACAGCTGTGCACAGTCCCATCGCCAACATTCCCCTCTGCCTCAGCATCATCCTCCTCCTCTTCGTGGTGGGTGGTCGTTATTCTGTCTATAACCAACAACAAATTACTACAATTTTGCAACATTTGTATCATCGAGCTCACCCAAGCACCGGGCTTGAGATAAAAAGATCACAAGAGATTGAGATAGATCAGAAACGCGACCGCGGCCCGATCGATGACGATCTGTTGGAACAGCGCAACTGAGCACAAAGCCGGTTGCTCTCCGCGATTTTTGTTATATTATTTCGTCCATCAGCCTGAACACCGAATCTCATCAACCATCGTGCGCCCTTCGATCTTGCCCTTGGCCTTATTGCTTGGGATCAGCCACTCGCCGGTCTTTGCAGCTGAAGAGACCGTGCTGCAGGTATTTGCCAGCGTGCTGCCGGTGCAGACCTTTGTCGACGAGGTCGGTGGCGGACGCGTCGAGACACGGGTCATGGTCGTGCCAGGGCAAAGCCCGGCAACCTATGACCCGAGCCCGAAACAGGTCGCCGCGCTGGCCGACGCCGAGCTCTATGTTCGAGTCGGTGTGCCGTTCGAGGATGCCTGGATGAAGCGCATCCGGGCCGCCAACCCGGCGATGGCCGTTCTCGATCTGCGCGACGGACTGGATCTCCGCCCGCAGACAGCCCATGACCACGGTGCGGACGACGCCCACGGCCACCACCATCACCAACATGAGGCGATGGACCCGCACATCTGGACGAGCCCGCCGAATGTCCGAACGATGCTCGTTTCCATTCGTGATCAATTGACCGCGCTCGATCCGGACGGCAGCACCGTCTACGAGCGCAATCGACAGCGTTACGACGCCGAGCTGCAGGGGCTTGATGCATGGCTCGAAGAGACCCTGTCCGACCTCGATCATCGCGCCTTCCTGGTCTACCACCCGGCCTGGGGCTATTTCGCCGATACCTACGGGCTCGAGCAGGTCCCGATCGAGCGCGCCGGCAAGGAGCCCGGACCGCGCCGTCTCTCGGCGCTGATCGAGCAGGCCAAGGCGGTCGGTGCCCGCGCCATCTTCGTCCAGCCCGAGTTCGATCAGCGCATCGCCGAGCAGATCGCCCGCAGCATCGACGGCCGAGTCGAGGTCGCCACACCACTGGCGGCCGATTACGTGGCCAACCTGAAACGCTTCGCCAGAATCCTCGTCGACGCGAACCAGGCGCCCGAACCGTCGAAGCCCACTGCCCCGGACGGGCACTGATGCAAGCGCAGCCGCAGCGGGTCATCGAGGCGGAACACCTGAGCTTCGCCTATGGCGCCGTGCCGATCCTCGAAGACGTCAACCTCCAGATCGAGTCCGGCGAGTTCCTCGGACTGGTCGGACCCAACGCCGGCGGCAAGAGCACCCTGCTCAAGCTCGTGCTCGGTCTGCTGACACCCCAACAGGGCCGTATCCGTGTGCTCGGGCGGCCGCCGAAACACGCCCGCCATCGGCTCGGCTATGTGCCGCAGTACCCGTCCTTCCCGCGCGATTTCCCAATCGACGTGCTGAATGTGGTGCTGATGGGCCGGCTTGGGGTTGGCGCGGGGCTGAGTGCCGCGCTCGGCACCGGCTTTGGCGGCTGGCGCAGGCGTGATCGCGAGATCGCTCGCCGCACCCTGGTCGAGGTCGAGGCCGGCGACCTTGAATCGGCGCCGATCGGCTCGTTATCCGGCGGCCAGCTGCAGCGGGTATTGCTTGCGCGCGCGCTCGTCGGCGAGCCGGAGTTGCTGATCCTCGACGAGCCGACAGCCAACATCGACCAACGTCTCGAGGGCGAGATCTTCGAGCTGCTCGCGCGGCTGAACACGAACCTGACCATCGTCGTGGTCTCCCACGACATCGGCTTCATCTCCAGCTACGTGAGTCGGGTCGCCTGCCTGAACCGGACCCTGATCTGCCATCAGACCGAGTTGATCGATGGCGAGATGATCAATACCCTCTACGGCGAGCCTGTGCGGATGATCACCCATGATCATGGCACCGATGACCATGAACATGGCCAGAGCACAGGTGCCGGCGCCCACCGCGCCAGGGCACTCACCCCTCATGGCTGAGTTCCTCAACGCGCTGAGCACGCATGCCTTTCTGCAGCAGGCGCTGATCGCTGGCCTGCTCGCCAGCATCGGCTGCGGGCTGGTCGGCCCGTTCGTCGTGGTCAAACGCATCACCTTCCTGGCCGGCGGCATCGCGCATTCGGTGCTGGCTGGGATGGGCGCGGCACTCTACTATGGGTATGATCCGCTCACGGGCGCGCTTGCGGCCGCGGTGCTGGCCGCGCTGCTGATCGGCTGGGTCCGTCTCAGCTGGCGCACCGGCGAGGACACCGCCATCGGCGCACTCTGGGCCATCGGTATGGCGATCGGTATCCTGTTCGTCTCCAAGACCCCGGGCTACGCGACCGATCTGATGAGCTTCCTGTTCGGCAACATCCTATTGGTGCCGGCCCGCGAGCTCTGGTTCATGGCGACCCTGGATCTGGTACTACTGCTGAGCGTGGCACTGTTCTATCGGCAGTTCGTTGCCATCGCCTTCGACGATGAATTCGCGCGCCTGCGCGGCGTCCCCGTCGAGCTGTTCTACCTGCTGCTGCTGGTGCTCGTGGCCGTCACGGTCGTGCTGATGATCCAGGTCGTCGGGCTGATCCTTGTGATCGCGCTGCTGACGCTGCCGGCCGCGGTGGCCGGCCAATGGACGCGCACGCTGGCTGCGATGATGGGGATGGCGATGGGCATCGGTGTGCTGCTGACCAGCGGCGGGCTGGCCCTGTCCTATGCGCCCGACCTGCCGACCGGCCCGACAATCATCCTGCTCGCCGGCGCCCTCTATCTGGTATCCGCCGTCAGCGCTGGATTCCTCGCAAAACGCCGCGCACGCAGAGCGGTCCGCAGTATGAACGAG
>JAAAOQ010000080.1 GCA_009908845.1 Gammaproteobacteria bacterium | reverse complement strand
CCGATCGGCACCATCGCCCGCGGGCTTCCGTGCTGCGAGGTGCCGAGCGCCAAACGTCCCCCGGGCTGCAGCCCGGACCAGAACACGTTCAGCGCCGAGTAGCGCCCCTTGCCGGGCTTGAGCCAGCCGAACCATTCGCGCTCGCGGTCCTCGGCCAGCACCGTGATCTGGTTGTGGAAGCGCCCAAGATAGGCACTGGTGCCGACCGCATGGCGCCCGCTGAGCACCGAGCCCGAGATCACCCGCGCCTCGTGTCGGCCCTGCAGCTCGCCGCTGATCAGATCATTGGTGCTGGCGCCGACGCGGGTGCGGATCAAACGGGGATTGGCCACCATTGGGCCGGCCAGCGAGATGATGCGGGTCGGATCGATGCGGCCGGTCCGGAAGAGCCGGCCGATCGCGATCACGTCCTGATAGCCGATATGCCAGACGGTGCGCTGCAGCGAGGCCGGATAGAGGAAGTGGATATGGGTGCCAACCAGCCCGGCCGGATGCGGCCCGGCGAACTCGACCGTCTGGAAGCCAGACGACGCCGGCACCGGCAGGGCCGCACCCGGTGCCTGGACGCAATAACGCGGCCCATCGGTCAGCTTCGCGATCACCCGCAGCCCGTCGGCGAAGGCTTCTGCGGCTTCAGCGATGATCAGACTGGGGTCGGGCGCGAGCGGGTGCGTGTCGATCGCGGTGACGAACAACGCCGCCGGGTTGCTGTCCGGCGGCGGGATCATGCTGAACGGGCGCGTCCGGAATGCCAGCCAGGCGCCGGCGGCGAGCAGGTTCTCGGTGACCTGCGCGCGGGTGAGTCCGTCCAGCTCGTCGGCCGCGTACTGATTGAAGGTCTCTTGATCAGACTCGACCGCCTCACTGTCCTGTGGCTCGTCGAGCCGGATCACGATGGTCTCGAGCACTCGGCGCGGGCCGCGGTGGATGGCCTCGACCACGCCGCTGCCTGGGGCCGTCGCGGCGACCTCCCGATAGGCCTTGCGGCGGGTGATCGGCTGGCCGAGCCGCACGCGATCCCCCACCTCAATCTCTAGCGACGGCAGGCGCTTGACCCCGACGCAGTCGTACCCGTTGTGCGCAACGTGGCGCATCGCCGGGCCGGCATCGATCACCGGGCTCGGTTCGCCGCTGAGCGGGATATCGAGGCCACGCTTGAGCTTGAAGCGCCGCGTTGTCGACTGCTGCGCCGACCGATTAGCTGTGAGCGATTGGAAGACTGCCACTGAGATCGGAGAGCCGTTGCTTAGGTTGCGAAGTTCAGACTCGCGTTCTCGCCAATGCCCGTCAAGGGGCAGCATGAACACGGCCCTGAGAGAACGGTGCACTCAGTGAGTACTCGGTAATATACGATCCCTTGCTAGGACGCGAGCGTCAAGTCTCGCGAGCGCAAGAAATCACGCGTGCTCCTTGCGGGGAAGGTCTGCGAATCGACCGTTGAGTCGACTGCTTTGAGGAGTCACCCACCGCGGGCAAAACGGCACAGCATCGCCGATCAGGCCCAAAGGGCGTGCGCTTCGCCATGCTGCTTGGCACGCGCTTGCAAGCCCTTCGCTAATCGAACAGGCTCGCAACGCCCAGCGACAGACCCGGCAGGACGTCGGGTGCGCTCAGCACATCCTCTTGCTGGTAGGTTCGCACCGTCGCCGACCGGTAACAGCTAACCCGCCGCGTACGTTGATCCACGATCCAGACTTCGTCGACGCCGCAGGCGAGATACTCGGTGACCTTTTCGTTGATGTCGGTCCAACGGTCGCTTGGCGAGACGACTTCAACAACCAACTCGGGCGGGGTGTCCAGATAGCCTTTCGCCTTGGCATGGGCCAAGCGCTCGTGGGAGATGTAAGCGACGTCAGCACCCCTCACGGTGTCGGGCGCGTGGCCGGTGATGATGCCGACTTCACCGGACAGGACCTTGCCGAGGCTGTGCTCTCGCACGAAGCGACCGAGCTCGAATGTGATGTTGGCTTCGACGGCACCGTGCGAATAGCCGGTCGGGGGCATCTCGATGAACCTCCCTTTGACCAGTTCTCCAGGCTGCGCTGGCGCGAGACGCCAGAGCTCTTCGGCCGTCATCGAGTGTTCGGCAAGTTCGGCTTCGGCGGTTGCAGCTGACATAGCAATGGATCGATGCGTTTAGAGCCCCAATACTAGTCGGCGCGGTCCCCCGTTTCCAAGAAGCGGATACGCGCCGAGAGCTCGAGCGTCGCGGTGGCATGGGCGGCGCTGCGAATGGTCTTGCCGCACGCATAGACACCCTGTCGAGCAATGAGGCAGACCGGGGAAGAAGCAAGGGCTTGCGCCACCTTGCTCGGCGCCTCATCCTCAAAGGCGTCTGGCCTGACATCCAGTACTGGAACCGACCCAAGCAGACGCATGCCCTCAAGATCGGGGGGCTCGAAATCGCGCCCGGCAAAGCTCGCCGCAACCGAGTGCGGCCCACGAGAATGCAGGATCGCAGCGGTCTCGGGAGACTGACGATAGACGGCGCGATGGATTGGCGCATCCACCGCTACCCCATTGGGCCAAGCACCGTCGAGCGAACAGGCGATCAGGTCCGCAACGCTCATCGCATCCGACAGCCCCGCGCTCGGCGTGATCCAGACATGCTCACCCCGGCGCACTGAGGCGCTACCGAATTCGGCTTCGTTGCTGCCGGTCAGGCGCAGGCGCGCGAGATAGCCAATCAGCGCCTCGCGTGGATCATCACTCCGGGCACGGGCCGGCGTGGCCTGCCGGCGCACCTGCTCGGTGATCAGGTCCGCCAACGCCTCCGGGTCGCTGAGCGGAACCACCGGCGGGTGCGGCCGCACCTCCAGCGGATCATCGCTCGCCACCGCGATGACCCCGTCGTCCTGAGGATAGAGCGGCGCCTTGGCGACCGCCGCGCGGAACACCTCGATCTTCGGCACGGCTGCGCCGCGGAAGCCCTCGATCAACAGGAGATCGAGACTGTCCGCATCGAAGCGCGCCCGCAAGGCATCCAGTCCAGCCGGATGATCCTCGGCGCGCTGGTTGCTGCGGCTGAGCAGGGCCCAGTGCTCGCCGGAGACCAGCATGACCTGCCGCGCGCCGGCCGCCGCGACCTCATAGCTGTCCTTACCAGGCCGGTCCAGCGCGAAGCCATGATGTGCATGCTTCAAATAGCCGATCCGCAGACCGCGCTGACGCAGCAGTGGCACCAGCTTGCGCAGCAGCGTCGTCTTGCCGCTGCCGCTCGGCGCCACGAACCCGATGGCAGGAATCGGTGGTGCATCCATCCGGGGGGCCCTCAAGCAAAGCGGTTAGCAGGCGGCTAGGAGCCCGAATCGCGCGCAGCCTCACGGATGAGGCGAGAGCCAGCATGCAGCGAGCCGAGCTGACGGCTGTGTTTGCGGTGGCGCGGGCGGCCTTGAAGCCTGGATACCGCCCGTCACCGCGAAGCGTCGTCTCGAATAGTCTATCCGAAAGAAGACGGTCGACGTCCGGGCGCTGATGTCAGAGCCCTCTGGACGCCTTGCTGCAATGGCGAATCAAGCGCTTGACGATGCCCTGCTCGGGCGCGAGAACGGCCACTGAAAAACAGATCGGTGGTGCATCCGGGGGGGGGTAAAGGCGTGCGCAAAAAAGGGCGGCATCGTCGCGTTTGGCGCTGTACCATCCACGCCGGCTCCAGCGGGTCGGGCAACCGCCGAACCAGACATCTTCAAGGTCATCCTTCATGAACGACAACCCTGTCGACGCAGCAACTGACGAGGTCGTCCCGCGAGGCGGCCTGATCGCGGCCCTCCAAGTCATCGCCGCCGAGGCCCCTGCGGAGGGCATGACCCTGCACGATTTCACCCACGCGCTCGGCGAGCGGGCCTTCGGTCTGATGCTGTTCGCGCTGTCGATCCCGGTCTGCATCCCGCTGCTCTACGGGATCCCGCAGATCGTCTCGCTACCGATGATGGCGGTCGCCATCCAGATGGCCCTAGGCCGTGCGGAGCCCTGGATGCCGCAACGCTTTGGCGCGCGGATGCTCGGCAAGGCCGGTCTGCAGCAGATGGCCGCGGGCGCCGGCAACTATTTCGGCTGGATCGAGCGCCTGGCGCGACCGCGTCTGCTGCTCTTGTCCGGGCCGACCGCGGAGCGGTTGGTGGGCGCAGTGTTCGTCGTCTTCCTCGCCAGCATCCTGATTCCCCTGCCAGCCACCAACACCCTGCCCGGCATCGGTATCGCGATCGCCTCCATCGGCCTCATCACCCGCGACGGCCTGCTGGTGCTCGCCGGCCTCGCCATCGGGGTCGCCTGGATCGCCCTGTTGCTCGTTGGCATCGCACTCTTCGGCCCCGCCTTCATCGACCTCCTCAAGGACGCGGTCAAGTCCCTTCTCGGCCTCGGCTGACGGCAGCGCGGCCTTAGAGGCCCGATCGAAACAGCCGCTTGACTCGCGCAACCTCCTGATCGATCTGGCTACAGGACGTATTCTATCAGGGCTTCTTACGATGGCAGCCAACACCCCGAATCCTTCGCAGCGCCGCGGTCGTGCGCAGCGCCATCGCGGCGCGAGCAGCGCATACGGGTTCAGCTCGACGAAGCGCCGTGCCCCGGGTCCTGCGGTCACTGACGCCTCGAGATTGTCGGTCACCGCCAACCGCCGTCTTGAATCCCCCATCCGAACAGGCGCAGAATGAACGGTTCGTGCCGCGGCGCTGCAGCGGGACCCCGGCTTCCGGCACCCGGTTTCTGCCACCCTGCGCGGCCGCCCTGCGCGCCCCGGCGAGCGCATCAGCTGCGCTCGGCCAGCGCTTGAGCCACTGATCGCGCGGTTCCTCCCTTCGTGGCTGCGCGCCAATGAGGCGCCGGGCGAATCACGAAGCCTTGGAGCAAAGAGCAACGCCTGAGACCCGGGTTAGAGCGGGCCGGGCCGCATTGCTCGTCGCTGTTCGTCAATACTAGCCAGGTTGGATCGAGATGGCGCAATACATCTACACCATGAACCGCGTGGGCAAGGTCGTGCCGCCCAAGCGCGTCATCCTGCACGACATCTCCCTGTCCTTCTTCCCCGGCGCCAAGATCGGCGTGCTCGGCCTCAACGGCGCCGGCAAGTCGTCGCTGCTGCGGATCATGGCCGGTCTCGACACCGAGATCGAGGGCGAGGCGCGGCCGCAGCCCGGGATCAATGTCGGCTTCCTGCCGCAGGAGCCGCAGCTCGATGAGACCAAGGACGTACGCGGCAACGTCGAGGAGGCCGTAGCGCCGATCAAGCAGGCGCTGGAACGGCTCGACCAGGTCTACGCCGCCTATGCCGAGGAGGATGCCGACTTCGACGCCCTGGCCAAGGAGCAGGCCGAGCTCGAGGACCTGATCGAAGCGACCGACGGGCACAATCTGGATCGAACGCTCGATCTAGCCGCCGACGCGCTGCGGCTCCCGCCTTGGGACGCACAGGTCGCGAAGCTCTCCGGCGGTGAGCGCCGGCGCGTCGCGCTGTGCCGGCTGCTGCTGTCGAAGCCGGATATGCTGCTGCTCGACGAGCCGACCAACCATCTCGACGCGGAGTCGGTCGCTTGGCTCGAGCGCTTCCTCAAGGACTACACCGGCACCGTCGTTGCGGTGACCCATGATCGCTATTTCCTCGACAACGTCGCCGGCTGGATCCTGGAGCTCGACCGCGGCCACGGCATCCCCTGGCAGGGCAACTACTCGAGCTGGCTGGAGCAGAAGGAGAAGCGCCTGGAGCAGGAGGAGAAGGCCGAGCAGGCGCGCATCAAGGCGATGAAGCACGAGCTCGAATGGGTGCGCACGAACCCCAAGGGCCGCCAGTCGAAGAGCAAGGCGCGCCTCGCCCGCTTCGAGGAGCTGCAGTCGCAGGAATTCCAGGCGCGCAACGAGACCAACGAGATCTACATCCCGCCGGGTCCGCGCCTCGGTGACCTGGTCATCGAAGCGAACGGCCTACGCAAGGCCTATGGCGAGCGGCTGCTCTACGACGACCTCTCATTCAACCTGCCCAAGGGCGGCATCGTCGGCGTGATCGGCCCCAACGGCGCCGGCAAGACCACGCTGTTTCGGATCATCACCGGGCAGGAGGCGCCCGACGCCGGCGAGCTGCGCGTCGGCGAGACCGTCGACATCGCCTATGTCGATCAGAGCCGCGATGCGCTCGACGACAAGAAGACGGTCTGGGAGGAGGTCTCGGACGGCGCCGATAACATCATTGTCGGCAAGTACGAGATGCCCTCACGCGCCTATGTCAGCCGCTTCAACTTCAAGGGCGCCGATCAGCAGAAGCGCATCGGCGATCTATCCGGCGGTGAGCGCAACCGGGTGCATCTGGCCAAGCTGCTCAAGAGCGGCGGCAACCTGCTGCTGCTCGACGAGCCGACCAACGACCTCGATGTCGAGACCCTGCGCGCGCTCGAGGAGGCGGTGCTCAACTTCCCCGGCTGCGTGGTGGTGATCAGCCATGATCGCTGGTTCCTGGACCGGATCGCGACCCACATCCTCGCCTTCGAGGGTGAGTCACAGGTGACCTGGTTCGAGGGCAACTATGCCGACTATGAGGCCGATCGCCACCGCCGCCTCGGCGACGAGGCCGATCAGCCGCATCGCATCCGCTATCGGCCGCTGACCGGCTGAGCGTCGGCCTGAGGTCGATGTCTCACGCACCCCTGATCGCGCAAACGCGGCCCAAGCGAGCCCGGCTCGCCTGGGCCCAGCGCGAACGCGTCCCGCGTGGACGGGCGCGGCTTGAACGGTCCCAATGTGAGCAGTCGCGCCATCGTCTTAGCGCCCGGCGGCGAGGGTTCGCTGATGGATGAACTGACGCACCTGATCGAGCGCCTCGACACCTTGCTCGACCGCGTCGAGCCCTGGCTGCCGGCGCCGCGCGCGACCGACTGGGACGCGGTCGCCTGGCGCTGGCGCAAGGAGGGTCGGAGCGGCCATCTCGAAGCGATCCGCCGACCGCATCAGCTCGCGCTCGACGATCTGCGCTGCATCGAACGCCAGCGCGACGAGATCGACCGCAACACGCGCCAGTTCCTCGCCGGCGGCGGCGCCAACAATGTGCTGCTCTCGGGCTCGCGCGGGACCGGCAAGTCGTCGCTGATCAAGGCATTGCTCAGCACCTATCAGGATCAGGGACTGCGCCTGATCGAGGTCGATAAGGATGACCTGATCGATCTGCCCAGGATCATAGCCGAGATCGACGGCCGCCCCGAGCGCTTCATCCTCTATTGCGACGATCTCTCGTTCGAGGCCTCGGAGTCGGCCTACAAGGCGCTGAAGGCGGCGCTCGACGGCTCACTCAGCGCACCGCCCGAGAACCTGCTGATCTACGCGACCTCCAACCGGCGCCACCTGCTGCCCGAGTATCAGTCCGAGAATCAAGCGGCGAGAATGATCGACGGCGAGATCCATCAGGGCGAAGGGGTCGAGGAGAAGATCTCGCTCTCGGACCGCTTCGGGCTCTGGCTGTCATTCCATCCATTCAGCCAGGAGCAGTATCTGACCGTCGTCCGGCACTGGCTCGAACGGCTCGGTATCCGCGACCCCGATCCCGCCGCGACCGAGCACGCGGCCCTGCAATGGGCCCTGCGTCGCGGCTCGCGCAGCGGCCGCACCGCCTGGCAATTCGCGCGCGATTGGGCCGGCCGACGGACCCCTGAGACGCGCTGACGTCGGCAACGCCCACAACACAAAGCCCACCGCACGTTAGCCGGCGTTTGGCACCTGGACACCATGGTCCGCGAGCCACTGCACGTCGAGCTGCCAGGTGACCCGCTCGACATCCGGCTGGCCCAGCACCAGACCTTGGGCGCGTTTCTGGTGATCGATCAGGTCTTGTTGGGCTGCAATGACCTTGGGATCATCCTGAGCCAGGCCAGCGAGCTCAGGATGGATGATCTCCAGAAAACGGATGGCCGGGACCTTAAAGTTGCGCGGCGAGGAGAGCGTTGCGATACCGTTGTCCAAGGACACCATCCGGAATTGGTACGGATACTCGGCGAGCTTTGCATCCGCCTCCAGCATGTCGTTGATCTCCCATACGCGGGGCTGCCAGATCGACGAAATCCACCAGGCGACCAGCGCGATCACGACGACGCCGAGAACGATGCTGTAGTTGCGCGTAAACTTATCCATTCGATTTGCCTCTCTAGGTTCAGCACTCAGCTTTGGCGCTGGAGCTTGGCACTGAGATTGATCACTCAGCTCAGAGGCTCAGCTCAGAGGCTCAGCGCCGCTTGAGTGCGATTTGCCATTGATCATCGCCTTGCCGAACCGAGAACTCCATGAAAATGGTCAACAATGTGCTGCAACGCCGAGCAGATGAGGCTGTCCGACCGGCCACCTCAGAACGACAAGCAGGGCACTGACCAACCCGTTCGAACGACGCCAGGTAACGCCACCCGCGCGGAAGCGGTCTCGAGGTCGAACTGATGCGACAGGATGTAATCAACAAAGTGGTCTTGCTGATGTTGGTCGCAGTGATCTCACTGCTGTTCCTGACCATGATCCAGCAATTCCTGGTCGCGATCTTCATGGCTGCCGTGTTCGCGGCGATGACGCACCCGATCTATCTCAAGCTGAGCGAGTGGTTCGGCGGCCGCCATTACCTCGCCTCGATTGTGACATTGCTGTTGCTGCTGTTCACCGTGCTGATCCCGGTGGTCGTGCTGAGCGCGGTCTTCGTCGGACAAGCCGTCAATGTCGGCCAATCGCTGACCCCGATCGTGGTCGACTTCCTGAAAGAGCCGGGCAGCTTCGCCGAATTCCTGCAGCGAGTTCCGTTCTATGAGGAATTGCTGCCGTACGAGGACGAGCTCACCTCCAGGGCCGCCGCATCGGTCGAGGCGCTCGGCAAGATGCTCGTCGGTGGTCTGTCCTCGATCGCGCTAGGGACCGTCAACTTCCTGTTCGTGACGGTCGTGTTCTTCTACACCCTGTTCTTCTTCCTGATCGACGGAAAGGAGGTGGTCGAGGCGATTCGCTATTACCTGCCGCTTGAGGATCGGGACGAGCGGGTGATGCTGAACAAGTTCACCTCGGTAACCCAGGCGATGGTGACCGGCACGCTGTTGATCGGCGTCTTGCAGGGCGCGCTCGCCGGCATCGCCTTCGCCATCGCCGGCGTTCCGAACGCGGTCTTCTGGGGCACCGTGATGGCGGTGCTCTCGATCATTCCGGGGATCGGGTCAGCGCTGGTTTGGGTCCCGGCCTCGGGAATCCTGATCGTGCACGGGAATATCGGCGCTGGCATCGGACTCTTCGCCTTCTGCGCATTGGTGGTCGGCAGCATCGACAACGTGTTGCGCCCGATTCTGGTCGGAAAGCATACCGACATGCACGAGCTGATGATCTTCTTCGGAACCCTGGGCGGGCTCTTCATGTTCGGGATGGCCGGCCTGCTCATCGGCCCCGTCATCGCGTCCCTATTCATCACGATCTGGGAGATCTACGGCGAGGCATTCAAGGACCTGTTACCAGCCGTGAACGCGGACAGCGATGAGGTCGAGGGCAAGCCCGCAGCACCCCTCCAATCGCCGAACGCGAGCGACGAGGAGCAAGCCCGAGTCTTCACCGACGAAGCAACCGACCAATCGCCGGATACCGACGAGGAACCGAGAAGCGGCAGTTGAACGACCACGCGCTTCGGCCGCTTGCAATCACCAACTCCATCCCGGCCTGATCGTCGCAACGTCCAAGTGCGACGACCATGGCCGCTTAGAGCATTCCGAGCGTCAGCTTCGCCTCGTCGGACATCGTCTCGGGGCTCCATGGCGGGTCCCAAACCAGCTCGACCTCGACCTCGCCCACGCCATCGACGGTTTTCACCGCATCCTTGACCATCACGGGCATCATACCCGCCACCGGACAGGCCGGTGCGGTCAAGGTCATATCGACATCGACATCGCCATTGTCTGCGATGTCGATCCGGTAGATCAGACCTAGATCGTAGATATTGACCGGAATCTCCGGATCATGGACATTGCGCAGCGCCGCAATGATCGGCTCCCGCAACGCTTCCGGGTCATCCAGCGCACCTTCAGGGTCATTGTCCTCGGCCTCGGCGGCCAAAGCCCCTTCCCCGGGCAGGTCATCGCGGTCGACCTGTGCCCGGTCACCCAGGCCAAAGCCGGCAAATCTGGCTAGTCGGTTCATCAGCGCATCACCTCGGCTGCATAAGAGGATCGATGATCGGGCTCACTCGAGCGGGGCCTGTTCAAGCCGCTGACCCACCTGTTCAGCGACATAGTCACGCAACGACTCGGGTCCGAGGGCGTCGATAATCTCGCCGGCGAAACCGAGACAGAGCATCCGTCGGGCAAGTGACGCCGCGATCCCGCGCGAGCGCAGGTAGAACAGCATCTCCGGCTCGATCTGACCGACCGTTGTGCCATGGCTGCACTTGACGTCGTCGGCGTAGATCTCGAGTTGCGGCTTGGTATCCACCTCGGCGTTCGGTGACAGGATCAGATTGCGGTTCGACATCTCAGCATCGGTCTTCTGCGCATCGCGCGCGACATAGACCAGCCCATCGAACACCGCACGTCCCTTACCGTAGAGAATCCCTTTGAAGGTCTCGCGGCTAGCGCAGTTCGGCAATGCGTGGCGGACATCCATGTGATAGTCGATCAACTGCTGATCGCCGGCCAGATACAGACCCTTCAGATCGCACTCGGCATGCTCGCCTGCGAAGCGGGTGACCAGATCGGTCCGCGCCCAGGTCCCACCGAGGCCGATGTTGGTCCCGGCATAACGGCTATTGGCCTCCTGACTGAGGTAGAGACCGGTAATGTGGAACGCATTGCGGCTCTCCTGCTGGATACGCGTATGCTTGAGCACCGCATCCCGGCCGAGCGCGATCTCGAGCACCGAGTTGGTGCAGTAGAGGGCGTCGCCGAGGCTGACATAGCGCTCGATGACCTGTGCCTGGGCGCCATCACCGAGGCTCAGCAGGTTACGCGGTTGCGCGACCCGAGGCTCATCCATACCGATCGATAGATGGATGACCTCGATCGGCCGTTCGGCGATGGCGCCGCGATCGAGCTGAAGTACCAGCCCGTCGTCGATCGCGGCGGTGTTCAGCGAGGCGAAGACATGACGACCTTCACCGGCGATCCGCGTCAGGACGCCCTTCACCGAGGCCGGATCAGATTCGAGCAGATCGCGCAGGCTGCCGACCCGGACCCCCTTGGGCAGCTCGCCAAGGCTTGAGAGGACATCGGAGAAGCGGCCGTTGACCAGGACGACGCGATGCGCATCGAGCTCAGGGATCAGGATCTCACCGATGTCGTCCGGCGTCAGCGCGGTGACCGGCTCATCGACATTGACGAAACCCTGCTCGATCAGCTTGCGCAGCCCAGTGTAGCGCCAGCCCTCCGACTTGTTGGTCGGCACCGGCTGGGTTCGCACGCGTGCTGCGGCCTGCTCCCGCTCCGACTCGAGCCAATCGATGCCGCCCGAGCCGTTTTGATCACCGTTGCCGCCGAGCCCCTGAAGCCAGCCGGCAAAGGCCTCTGCCGCATCGGCCTGGCCTGTGCGTTGATGGGCCGCCGCGTTCATGCCGCTTCTCCCTCGACGATCCAGCCGTAGCCCTTCTCCTCGAGCTCGAGCGCAAGCTCTTTGCCGCCAGAGCGAATGATCCGACCCTTGGCGAGCACATGCACATGGTCGGGCTGAATGTAGTCGAGCAGCCGCTGGTAATGGGTCACCACGATCATCGAGCGCTCCGGGCTGCGCAACGCGTTGACACCATCGGCGACGATACGCAGGGCGTCGATGTCGAGGCCGGAGTCGGTCTCGTCGAGGATCGCCAGCTTCGGCTCCAACAACGCCATCTGGAAGATCTCGTTGCGCTTCTTCTCGCCGCCCGAGAACCCGAAGTTGACCGGGCGCTTCAGTAGGCTGTCGTCGAGATGAAGGATCTTCAGCTTCTCCTTCATCAGCCGCATGAAGGAAACGGCATCCAATTCCTCCTCGCCACGCGACTTGCGGATCGCATTCAGGGCCGCCTTCAGGAAGTACATGTTATTGACGCCCGGCAGCTCGACCGGATACTGAAACGCCAAGAACAGCCCGAGCCGCGCCCGCTCCTCGGGCTCGAGCTCGAACAGGTCTTCACCGTCCAGCTCAGCGCTGCCGCCGGTCACCTCGTAGCCCTCGCGGCCTGAGAGCACATGGGCAAAGGTGCTCTTGCCAGAGCCGTTCGGCCCCATGATCGCATGGACCTCGCCCGGCTTGACCTCGAGGTCGAGGCCCTTGAGGATCGGCTCGTCTCCGACGCTGGCCTTCAGGCCCTTTACTGACAACATCGTTCTACTCCAAATCGTGTATGGGCCGGCCGACCCTTAACGGCCGCGCTCAAAGCCCGCGCCTTCGTTGAATTCAAGATTGCCAACGCATGGGGTCGCACGCGGCAGGCGCCCCATGTGTCGGTCGGTGTCAGCCCACCGCCCCTTCGAGGCTGATGCTCAGCAGCTTCTGGGCCTCGACCGCGAACTCCATCGGCAGCTCGTTGAAGACCTCCTTGCAGAAACCGTTGACGATCATCGAGACCGCATCCTCTTCCGTCAGCCCGCGCGCGCGGCAATAGAACAGCTGGTCCTCGCTGATCTTCGAGGTCGTTGCCTCGTGCTCCATCTTCGCGCTCGGGTTCTTGACCTCGATGTACGGGAAGGTGTGCGCGGCCGATTGGTCGCCGATCAGCAAGGAATCGCACTGCGTATGGTTGCGCGCGCCCTCGGCCTTACCAGCGATGCGCACCAGCCCGCGATAGGCCTGCTGGCCGTGCTGGGCGCTGATACCCTTACTGACGATGGTCGAGCTGGTGTTCTTGCCCAGATGGATCATCTTGGTGCCGGTATCGGCCTGCTGCATCCCCTTGGTCACCGCGACCGAGTAGAATTCGCCGACCGAGTCGTCGCCGCGCAGGATGCAGCTCGGGTATTTCCAGGTGATCGCTGAGCCGGTCTCGACCTGCGTCCAGCTGATCTTCGAACGCGCGCCGCGGCAATCGCCGCGCTTGGTGACGAAGTTGTAGATGCCGCCCTTGCCGTTCTCATCGCCTGGATACCAGTTCTGCACCGTCGAGTACTTGATCTCGGCGTCATCGAGCGCGATCAGCTCGACCACGGCCGCATGCAGCTGATTCTCGTCGCGCTGCGGCGCCGTGCAGCCCTCGAGATAGCTGACGTAGCTACCCTCATCGGCGACAATCAGGGTGCGCTCGAACTGGCCGGTCTTGGCCTCGTTGATGCGGAAATAGGTGCTGAGCTCCATCGGGCAGCGCGTGTTCTTCGGCACATAGACGAAGGTGCCGTCGGTGAACACCGCCGAGTTGAGCCCGACATAGAAGTTGTCGGTCGGCGGCACCACGGTGCCGATGTACTTCTGCACCAGCTCCGGATACTCCTGCAGCGCCTCGGAGATCGAGCAGAAGATCACCCCGGCCTCGTGCAATTTCTCGCGGAAGGTGGTCGCGACCGAGACGCTGTCGAAGACCGCATCGACGGCGACGCCAGCGAGCGCCTTCTGCTCCTCGATCGGGATGCCGAGCTTCTCGTAGGTCTCGAGCAGCGCCGGATCGACCTCGTCCAGGCTCTTCGGCCCGTCCTTCTTCTTCGGCGCCGAGAAGTATGAGATCGACTGGTAGTCGATCGGCGGATAGTGCACCGAGGCCCAGGTCGGGGTCGGCATCTCCAGCCACTTACGATAGGCGGCGAGACGCCACTCGGTCATCCACTCGGGCTCACCCTTGCGCGCCGAGATGGTCCGGATCACGCCCTCGTCTAGACCGGGCGGCAATGTCTCCGACTCGATCTCGGTGATGAAACCGTGCTCATAGCCGGCGTTCACCAGCTCATCGTACTGGCCGGTCGTCTCGACCTTCTCTTCGGCCGTGGTGGCCTCTGCAGGGATAGCGCTCATGGGAACCGCTCCGATACCTGAGTAGATTACTAGGTTTATAGTACGACGCAAATCCTCGGTTTCAAGGCCCGTCGTAACACAATTATCGACACCCCGCTTGAGGGGTCGCTGTTAGCTGGCGCAGAGATCATTGCCGGTCCGCGAACTTTCAAGCACCCGGCTTGGATATCGATCCGCCGTTAATCGCAACTGTTCTCATCACTCTTGTTATTTGTCTCGGGTTCACCCAAACTCGCCCTAGGTTTAGCGCATCGATCAGCTTGACCACTTCAACCAACCTCAACGGAGTCGAAAACCTATCATGATACCTTTCCGTCACCATTCGCTCTTGGCCGGCTTGCCGCTGTTGGGACTTGTCCTGGCCCTCGGCACGCCGTCTGCGCTGGCCGAGACCGAGGAGGTCAACCTCTACTCCGCACGCAAAGAGGCCCTGATCAAGCCCCTGCTGGAGCGCTTCACTGAAGAGACCGGGATCGAGGTCAACCTGGTCACCGGCAAGGCCGACGCGCTGCTACAGCGACTCAAGAACGAGGGGCGCAACAGTCCCGCCGACGTGCTGCTCACGGTCGACGCCGGGAATCTGCACCGTGCCAAAGCGGCCGGACTGACCCGGGCATTCGAATCGGAAACCGTCGCCGAGGCCGTTCCGGAAACCTACCGCGATCCTGAAGGGCATTGGACAGGCCTCTCGCTGCGGGCGCGCCCGATCCTGTATGTGAAGGGCGAGGTCGACCCCTCTGAGCTCTCGACCTACGAGGCCCTGGCCGATCCTAAATGGAAGGGCCGCATCTGCATCCGCTCCTCGAGCAATGTCTATAACCAATCCTTGGTCGCCTCGCTGATCGCCGCAGACGGTACCGAGACGACCGAGGAATGGGCAGAGGGGATCGTCGCCAATATGGCACGCCCGCCCAAGGGCGGCGACCGTGACCAGATCAAGGCAGCCGCCGCTGGTCAATGCGATATCGCAATCGCGAACACCTACTACCTCGCTGGAATGCTGAAGTCCGATGATCCGGGCGAGAAGGAGCCGGCCGAGAAGGTCGCTATCTTCTGGCCGAACCAGCCCGGCTCCGGTGACGGGCGGGGCACGCACGTCAATGTCAGCGGCGCCGCGGTCACCGCCGCGTCGGAGAACCCAGACGCCGCGGTCGAGCTGATCGAATTCCTGGTCAGTCCAGAGTCGCAAGCCTGGTACGCGGAGGTCAACGGTGAGTATCCGGTCCGTGAAGGGGTCGAGATCAGCCCGGTCCTCGCCGAATGGGGCGAGTTCAAGGCCGACGACCTTGACCTGGTGAAGCTCGGCGAGCTGAACGCCGCCGCCGTGAAGCTGATGGATCGCGCCGGCTGGAAGTAGCGACGATCTGCCGGCGCCGTTACGCTCGGGCCGCGCGGCGCCGGCGAGCCCCCTGGGCCTGGGGCAGATCGCTCAGCTAGCCCGGACACCATCCGCTCATGCGACTTGGGGGGGGATCGCGAACCGCTATAAGATGCGTCCCTCCCGGGTTTGTCTTCTCCCTGGCTCGATCCTCCTCCGCATACATGGCTGTCTCCGCTCCTGCCGTTGCCCGGCACGACCCCGTCGACCGGCGGCGCTTCGGGCAGCACCTCTGGCCGACGCTCGTGATCACGATCGCACTGCTGCTGGCGCTCCCGGTCGCGGTGGTCGTCGGCTTCGTCTTCGTCCCGGCCGGCGAGGTCTGGCAGCACCTGGTCGAGACCGTGCTGCCCGACTACGTGAGCAATTCGCTGCTGCTGATGCTCGGGGTCGCCCTCGGGACCCTGATCGGCGGCGTCGGGACCGCCTGGCTGACGAGCATGTGCCGCTTCCCGGGGCGCGCCCTGTTCGAGTGGGCGCTGCTGCTGCCGATGGCGATGCCAGCCTACATCATCGCCTACACCTATACCGGCATGCTCGATTTCGCCGGACCGGTGCAGACGCTGATCCGCGACCTGACCGGCTGGGGCTGGGGCGACTATTGGTTCCCGCAGATCCGCTCGCTGCCAGGCGCGGCGCTGATGCTGTCGCTGGTGCTCTACCCCTATGTCTATCTGCTCGCGCGCGCGGCCTTCCTGAGCCAATCGCTGTGCGTGCTGGATGTCAGCCGCACCCTCGGCAACGGCCCCTGGCGGACCTTCTTCACCGTGGCGTTGCCGCTGGCGCGACCGGCGATCGTCGCCGGGCTGTCACTAGCGCTGATGGAGACGCTGGCCGACTACGGGACCGTCCAGTACTTCGGGGTGCCGACCTTCACCACCGGCATCTTCCGGACCTGGTTCGGACTCGGCAATCCGGCCGCGGCGGCGCAGCTCTCGGCGCTGCTGCTAGCGTTCGTGTTCGCGCTCATCCTGCTCGAGCGCTGGTCGCGCGGCCAGGCGCGCTATCACAGCACCAGCCAGCGCCAGCAGTCAATTCGGCGGCTGCACCTGCGCGGCGGGCAAGCGGCGGCCGCGTTCGGCTTCTGCGCGCTGCCGTTGACCCTCGGCTTCCTGCTGCCCGCCGGCCAGCTCGCGGCCTGGTCGCTGACGGTGGCCGATCAGCGCCTGGATGCCGAGTTCGCGACGCTCGCCCTCAATAGCCTCGCGCTGGCCGCTGGCGCCGCGGTCCTGGCGCTCGCGCTTGCGCTCCTGCTCGGCTATGGTCACCGGCTGCGCCCCACCAAGCCGGTACAGGCAGCGGTCCGCGTCGCCGGCCTGGGCTACGCGGTGCCCGGGACCGTGATCGCGGTCGGGGTGATGATCCCGTTCGCCTGGCTCGACAACAGCGTCGATGCCTGGATGCGCGCGACCTTCGGCATCTCCACCGGCCTGCTGCTGAGCGGCACCCTGGTGGCCGTGATCTTCGCCTACCTGGTGCGCTTCCTGGCCGTCTCGCTGCAAACGGTGGAGTCCGGTCTCGGCAAGATCCGCCCGTCGATGGACGAGGCCGGGCGGGCGATGGGGCTCAGGCCGCGTCAGGTGCTGGGGCGCATCCATATGCCGATGCTGCAGGGCAGCCTGCTGACGGCGCTGCTGCTGGTGTTCGTCGATGTGCTCAAGGAGCTGCCGGCGACGCTGATCCTGCGCCCGTTCAACTTCAATACGCTGGCGGTGCGCGCCTATGAGCTGGCCTCCGACGAACGGCTGGCGGACTCGGCCCCGGCCGCGCTGACGATCGTCGCCGCCGGGCTGATCCCGGTGATCATCCTGAGCCGCTCGATCACCCGTTCCCGCGCTAGCCTCTGAGCCAGCCCCTAAGCAGAGAGCAGAGAGCAGAGAGCAGAGAGCAGAGAGCAGAGAGCAGAGAGCAGATGGCAGCAAACATCGACCCCTCGGTAAAGGACCTGAACGATCATGGCGACACGCCACCCCAGCGCCTAAGAGGCTCGCAGCCGCTGCCTCAGGATCATTCGGCGGTCAGGTTGGCCGTGCGCGACGTCGATGTCGCCTATGGTGAGCAGCCGGTCGTCCGGGACGTCAGCTTCGAGCTCGAGCGCGGCACGATCGGCTGCCTGCTCGGCCCCAGCGGCTGCGGCAAGACCACCCTGCTGCGGGCCATCGCTGGCTTCGAGCCGGTCAGCCGCGGCCAGATCGCGATCCGCAGTCAGCGCGTCTCGCGCGCCGGCTGGACGCTCGCGCCCGAGCAGCGCCAGGTCGGCATGGTGTTCCAGGACTTCGCGCTGTTCCCGCATCTCACCGTCGCCCGCAATGTCGGCTTTGGCCTGCGCGCGCTGAGCCGGCGCGCACGGCAGCGCCGTATCGACGAGCTGCTGGAGCTGGTCGGGCTGAGCCCGGCCGCGGGCCGCTATCCGCATGAGCTCTCCGGCGGGATGCAGCAGCGCGTTGCGCT
Source organism: Gammaproteobacteria bacterium (assembly GCA_009908845.1). Taxonomy (GTDB): domain Bacteria; phylum Pseudomonadota; class Gammaproteobacteria; order Chromatiales; family Chromatiaceae; genus Lamprobacter. The sequence continues at coordinate 6,793 of JAAAOQ010000080.1, read as the reverse complement.
GGCCCGGGCGATGGCCCCGCAGCCGGACATCCTGCTGCTCGACGAGCCGTTCTCGAGCATGGATGCCGAGCTGCGCGAGCAGTTGGCGCGCGAGGTGCGCGCGGTGCTCAAGCGCGAGGACGTGACCGCGATCCTGGTCACCCATGACCAGCTCGAGGCCTTTGCGATGGCCGACAAGATCGGCGTGATGAACGCCGGCAGCGTGCACCAATGGGATACCGGCTTCGGCCTCTATCATCAGCCGGCCGACCGCTTCGTCGCCGACTTCATCGGTCAGGGCACCCTACTGCCCGCGCATGTGCTCAATGCGACCCAGGTCAGGACCGAGCTTGGCCGCATCAGCGGCGCGCAGCCGCATGGCCTGGAGCCGGGCAGTGCGGCAGAGGTGCTGATCCGCCCGGACGACCTGGTCTACGACGAGTCCAGTCCGCGGCAAGCCAGGATCGTCGAGCGCGCGTTTCGGGGCGCCGAGTTCTTGTATACCCTTCAGCTAGAGAGCGGCGCCGAAGTGCTCTGCCTGGTGCCGAGCCACCACCGGCACGCCGTCGGCGAGATGATCGGCATTCGGCTCGAGGCCGATCACCTCGTCGCCTTCGCCTGCCCAGACAGCGCTGCCCAGCGCGGGCATCGAGAGGACCGCAAAATAGCCACTCCTCCGCCTGATCGCCGGACAGAAAGCGCCGGAACAGTCAGCACCGATGGGCTCAGCCTGTCCGGAAACCCGGGCGGGTAACTAGAGCAGCCAAGAACGCGCGGCGTTTCCTGACGCCGAGCATTGCGGCTTAGGCGATTCTGTCAAAGCTCATGCCGCCTTGTTGCCCTTTTCGCCCGCCTTCTTCGTCGCGCCGCCCGTCACGGAGCCCGGCCAGGCTCCCGACGACGTTTCCCTGACGCAAACGAACCGCTTACGCAATCCGGTGAGAGCGCGTCCGGCAGTCGCCTTAGGGCAATTGCGGCTCAGCGCGCGTCGTCTTGTGAGTCGTCATCCGGTGCCGGCTCACGTTTTCGCACGATTGCAGGCCGCGGCGCCGGGCCCTCACCATCGCGAAACAACCAGACGAAGCCGCCAACCATCGCCAAGAAAGCGAGACCGAGAAAGACATTGGTCCAAAACATTGTGTTAACCGAAAGCGCAGCCGATTACCAGTGACCAGATTGTAGCCCGAATCCCGGGCGGCGCGCCGCGCGGAGGGCTAAACCTCGATTGGTTGGTCGCATCCGGCGACCGCACCTGCGGCAGTGCAGCCGGGACGACTCTCAGCGTGGGTACTGAATCCTGACCAGACCCTAGCCAGCTATGGAGCGCGTGATCGTTTCGAGCCCTTTGTCCGCCTGAATCCCTCTTCCCCCCCGGGCGCCATTCAGTCTGCCACGACGATGCGGTCACCGACCCGGATGCGTTCGAACACGAACCTGGCATCGGCATGCCGCAGCCGGACACAGCCGTGGGATTCCGGCTTTCCGGTGACATAGCCTTCATGGACCCAGTAGGGGCCGCGGAACTGGAGTGCGTACGGCATCGGTGTCGGCCGTTCGAAAAAGTTGGTGTAGCTACCAGAGCGCTTGTCGACATCCTTACGCTGAACGCGGTAGTCGCCTTTCGGCGTCGGGTGCTTCCGTGTCCCTGCCGAGATCGGGCCGGTCCAGACCAGCTCGCCGTCCTCGAAGTAGTGAAAGCGCTGCTTGGCAAGGCGGATATCAAGCTGTCGCTTCTCGGCCGGCGGCAGCGCATCCGGATCAGGCGGCGGAGGATTCACCTCCTGCGAGACCGGCGGCGGTAAGGACGAATCGCCAACCGTTTCCGCCTTATTGGCCGGCTCAGGCGCGTCCCCGGCATCGCCCCCCAACGGAGACGGGCTTGGCACTGCGGAGACGCTGGCCTCGGCCGGGATCGACGCACCCGGAGGAAGCGACGGATAGGGCTGTGCTGCGCAGCCCAGGAGCAGCGCGCAGCCGAGCGGCGCCAGCCATTGCAACCCTTGCATCGGGAATACCTCCGCGACAGTTCCGTCAACCTCGCTCAACGTCAGATTCGGTTGACAATTATCAAACCGCTCTAGTGCGGTTTCCCGATAATAGCCCCATGCAGATGCCAGTCCAACATCCCACGCCGCCGGCCAAGCCCAAAGCGAAGCGCTCGCGGCGACCGCCGAATCAGGGCCCCCGCATCCGCCGCGAGAAGCGCACGATCAGCGCAATGCTCGGCATCTACTGCCGAGATCACCATGGCGGGCACCCAGGGTCTCTCTGCGCTGAGTGCGACGCACTACTGCGATATGCCCATCAACGGCTCGACAACTGCGCCTTTGGCGAGCTCAAGCAGCCCTGCAATCAGTGCAGTGTCCACTGCTACAGCAAGACGCTGCGCCCGCGCATCATCGAGGTGATGCGCTACGCCGGGCCGCGAATGACCTTGCGCTACCCGATCCTCAGTGCCTTCCATCTGCTCGACAAGCTCCGAGCACATTGAGCATCGGGAGCCGCTCGACCTGCCTGCACCCAGCGGCTCGAACCGCCCTGAACGAGGGCGCGGGGCCGTTCAGCCGAGAGGCGCTACCCCAAACAGCGCCTCGTGCCACCAGAACAGGAACAGCAGGTAGAGCAGAACGCCACCGCCGAGCGCGATTGCATCATTGAAGCGACCGGCTGGTGCGCCGGGCACCGGCGTCGGTGCACGCCGTTTCAGTGAGATCCGGTCCGTCACCGCCCATGCCAAGAAGCTGCCGAAGAGCAGCAGATCAGCGAGGGTCCCGTTGGCGAGTAGATGTGCCAGCGCCCAGACCTTGACCGCGAGCAGCATCGGATGCTTGGTCACCGTCTGGATCCGGCCCGGCAGATAGGCGGCGAGCAGCAGCACGAAAACCGGCAGCATCAGCAGCAATGTCACATGGCGCAGCCAGAGCGGCGCCTGGTAGATCAGAATCGGATCGACCGCGCGGCGCGCATCGGCGTAGCCGTTTACGATCAGTACCAGCCCGATGAGCGCAATCAACCCATAGACGGCCTTCCAGGGCAGCTCCCCGAAGCGGGCAACCATCCGGTCGCGCCAGGCAACGTCAACGATGGCCACCGAATGGACACCGAGGAACAGAATGAGACCAGCAATCAAGAGCAGCATAACGTGGCGTCTCCCCAAGTCGAATTGCACCAGCGGCGTCGGGCGCGTCGACCCGGGTCACCGCAGGAAGGTTATCGTTGGATACAGATGGTAGATGGCGGGAGCTGATTCCGCTTCAGATGCTAGAGTACCCCATCGAGGGCCTGGCCGACGCCACCGCCCGTCCCACCGAGCCACCGAGCCACCGAGGAGAAGCCTTTCCGCATGACCGCAGACTCGATGAGATTGCACGAGCTGGATCGACTCCCGGATGGACTGCTCGAGCTCAACAGCGCCGAGCTGGCAACGCATCTCCAGGGGCCGACCCTGCTCCATCTTCCCGGCGAGCGCGAGCGGCCACTGTTTGTTTCGGTGCTGATCCACGGCAACGAGCCGGTCGGCTGGGATGCCGTGCGGCTATTGCTGCGCCAGTCCATCGAGCGCCATGGCCACCTGCGGCTGCCGCGGGCGATGAGCCTGTTCATCGGCAACGTGCATGCCGCTGCGGCGAATGCGCGCCATCTTCCGGAACAGCCGGATTTCAACCGCGTCTGGCCCGGCGCCGACACCCCCGCTTCGCCGGCCCATACGCTGATGGCCCAAGTGGTCGAGCGCATGGCGCAACGCCAGGTCTTCGCCAGCATCGACCTGCACAACAATACCGGCACCAACCCGCATTACGCCTGCGTCAACCTTGTGGACAACCGATATCTCCACTTGGCGCGATTGTTCTCGCGCACGGTCGTCTTCTTCGTCCGCCCAAAAGGGGTCCAATCCCAGGCCATGTCTCGCCTGTGCCCAGCGACGACGCTGGAATGCGGACGTGTCGGCGATCGCCATGGCGTGGATCATGCGCGCGAGTTCATCGACGCCTGCCTCCACCTTGCGGAGCTTCCGGATCAGGCGCTGCCCCCTCAAGATGTCGACCTCTTCCATACGGTCGCCCAGGTAACCATCCCTGAGCATGTCAGCTTCGGCTTTCCGCCACACGATGCCCAGCTCATCCTGTCACCGGAGCTGGAACGTTTCAACTTTCGCGAGCTACCAGCCGGAGCCTCATTCGCGCGCATCCGCGAAGGTGGCCATGTCGTGGTTCGCGACGAGCACGGACGTGACGTGTCCGACCGGTTCTTCGCGGTCGAAGATGGCGAGTTGAAGCTACGCGAGCCAGCCATGCCCTCGATGCTGACCGCTGACGCGACCGTGATCCGTCAAGATTGCCTCTGCTACCTGATGGAGCGCTATAGCCACCATCTGCCGCATCGCCATTGAGACGCAGACGGCGCCGATGCGGGCAACCCCCCAGTTATCAGAGGAGGCTCGAGCCTCGCAAAGGCTCCAGCACGACGCGACCAGGAACTGTCCGTCATGTGCTTGCCGCCGCTGACGCGACCGGTCGCTCTGACATCGGGAGCCAGTCCCTGTCGAGCAACCTGGCTGCGGCCGCATCGGCTCGCAGCGCGCCAGACTATTCGGCAACCGTCAGCAACTGATGGTCGACCAGGCTCTCGCTGCCTTGGCGCAGGAACGCAGCAGCGCGGTAGAGCCCAACCAAGGTCTTGGCGTCGGTGATGGTGCCGTTCAGACACCACTGCAGGACCTTGTCGAGCGCGACCCAGTGCACCTCGATCACCTCGTCTGCGCCATGCCCGAGGTCGACCTCGCTGAGCCCACGCGCAAGGAACAGGTGGATGACCTCGGCGAAGACGCCAGGCGAGCTGTGCATCTGCCCAAGCGAGTCCCAGGTGGCAGCAACCAGACCCGCCTCCTCAGCAAGCTCCCGCTCGGCTGTCACCGCAGGGCCCTCACCCGGGTCGAGCTTGCCGGCCGGCAGCTCCCAGAGCCAGCCGCCCGCAACATGGCGGTACTGCCGCAGCAAGCACACCCGCCGGCGCTCGTCCAGCGCAACCGCTGCCGCACCGCCGGGATGTCGGATGACCTCGAGATCGACCTGGCGCCCGTTGGGCAGGCGAACGCGTTCCACCCCAACGTCGACAATCTTGCCGTGAAATGCCGGCCGGTCAGCGATATCAGTCTCGATGTCGGTCGATTCGTCTAGGCTCAATATCGGATTCCCTGGCTTAAGAAGGCCAAGCCCACAGCATACTACCAGCCGACCGCTCCAGGTAAAGGCTGAACACGTCCGTCCCCGCTGGCAACGGTCTCGCTACCAGGACGGCGCTCCAGCGGAAAACGCTCGCCAGGATGTGCAATCCTGAAGCCGGCCCGCTCGATCTGCTCGCCATCCCGCTCCGAGGCGTAATGATAGAAGACCATCCGCCGCCACTGTTCCAGATTATAGGCGATGCGGATCTCATCAAGAGCCGTATGGGACGGATTCGCGGCGGTGCTGCAATCATGAAAGACCCATTCGCCGCGTCGCGCGAAACGATTCAGCACCTCCGGGATGGGACAGGTATCACCGGTGAACAGGAACACACCCTCGAGGGCGAGCCCGAAGGCCGCGAGATACTCGTGATGCCGGACCGGGAAGACGGTAAAGCTCAGCCCGCGGTGCCAGAAGGTCTCCGAGACCGGGATCAACTGGAAGACATCCCAGAAGTTGCAGCCGCCTTCGGCGAGGAGGCTTGGATAGTCAGCGAGCCTGCGCTGGAGCACCGAGACCAGGCTCACGGGCACGAACAAGCGCACCGGCGCTGGCGTCTGGGCTGCGGTTGCAAGCCGATAGAAGAGACCCTCCAACCCGCCGATGTGGTCGAGATGGGCATGGGTGATGAACAGCGCCGAGGGCAACGCGCCGTACTGCTCAAGATACGCCGAGACCGTATGGGGTCCACAATCGATCAAGAGCGACGGCCGCTCGCCCGCTTCGAGCACCGCAGCGGACGAGCCGAGCGCGACTGCCTGAGCGTTACCGACACCCAGGAAGCGCAGGCCCAGGTCTGACATGATTGACTATCCAGGATAGGTTGAGGATGACCGAGCCCTGCGTCCACGGGCCAGCGAACAAAGGCGACTGCAGTCGAAACCGTTTCAGCGCCTCATCCTAACCAAGCGAGGTGACAAAATCATGGCGACCCGAGACGAATCGAGGATCGAACCCCGCCAATCCGACAAGCCTGAGGACCACTCTGAGCCCTTACCTCCCAACCTGAGGCCTTGGAGCAGCCTCGAAACCGACGAAAAGACCAGGCTGCAAGTCGCCTATGGGCAGTGGCTCGACCAGCTGCCTCCAACCTGCTCGCTCGAGACCAAGATCGCCCGATTCACCGCCTGGCTCGAGCAGCATGGGATCGACTACGACGCCCGTCATGACACTCGTCATGACGCCCGTCATGACACCCGTCATCTAGCTGTAACGGATCGTACATAGAATGCGCGGCATCGCCCGGAGTGACAGCGCGAGAATCCGACTATGGCAACCGTAATGATCGTCGACGACGAGCCTGATATCCGCGAAGTGATGCGCTTCGCACTCGAGGAGGGCGGGTTTCGCACCCTCGAGGCCGGCCATGCCGATGAGGCCCGCAAGCTGCTGCCCGAGCACCCAGACCTGGTGCTGCTCGACTGGATGCTGCCCGGTCGCTCTGGGCTCGAGCTCGCGGCTCAGCTCAAACAGAGCCCGAAGACCCGCCATGTGCCCATCATCATGGTCAGTGCGCGCGGCGAAGAAGAAGACCGTGTGAAGGGGCTGGACACAGGCGCCGACGATTACATCACCAAGCCGTTCTCGCC
>JAAAOQ010000145.1 GCA_009908845.1 Gammaproteobacteria bacterium | reverse complement strand
CAGCGGCTGGATGAAGGTCCAGAGCCCCCCAAGGACCGAGCCGGCGTAACGGTCGATGAGGTCCTGGCGGGTGAACTGGAAGATGAGCGCCGGGCTCATGGGGCGCAGCGGCAATACAAGCGCGCCGCCGGCGAAAGGCTGTTCGAGCGGGTGCGGATCGGCAAGGGCGCGAAGGGCATAGGGTCGACTTGGGGTAAGGCTAAGGGCGAAATGAGCGGAGAACAGGGGGCGGATACGAGCCGGCTGATTGAGTATTCTAGCGTCGCACAGGCTGCCGACCAACTCGGTCAGGCCTCGGGGCCACCGCGGCGCGAGATTGACTGCTCGCTGGTCCCAAACCCAAACCGCATCCACCCCGGGGATGCGTTGGTCCGGTACGCAGAGGCAGGCGCACTTGCAGCTGCTGAGCAGCCAGGATACCGAGGCCAACGCCGCGGGGTGCATCTTCCCGCAGCCGAGAACATTTCAACCTAGAGAGCCCGATGGATGGATAAGAAAGAGCAGGCATTTTTGGACGAGATCAACGCCCACCTGCCTGAAGGCGTCGACTGGAAGCAAGGGGCGAAGGAGTACCTGCGCCGACTGATCGCCGAGGAGGGGCCGCATGGTGAGGTCTTTCATCTCATCAAGCCTTATTTCGGCGGGCCGGACTTCTCGGTCTTTTTCGACGAGATGTACGGCTTCCTCAATATGACGCAGCGTCTTGCCCTGCCGACCCGCTCACGGGTACTGGACATCGCCTGCGGACCTGGCTGGACTAGTCATTTTCTGGCTAAGCTGGGCCACGAGGTGCTCGGGGTGGATATTTCCGAGGAGATGATCGCGCTGGCGCGACGGCGCATCGCGGAGGAGCCTTACCGGGTCTTTGCGGACCAACCGCTCAGTGCTGAGTTTCGCGTCCACGACATGGAGCAGGGTCCGATTGAGGGCGCGCAAGGATACGATGCGGCACTGTTCGAATCCGCGCTCCACCACTTCTATGATCCGATCTCGGCTCTATGCCATGTGGCCGAGGGGCTCTCGCCGGAGGGAGTGATCTGTATCTGGGAAGGCACCGCACCGCCCATGGACTCGCCTACGTTCCGCGAGATCTATGGGGTGATGGAGCGTTATCAGACATTGGAACGCCCCTACTCCCGCGACCAAATCAGGACCCTGCTGGAGCTCACTGGGTTCGCTCACTACGAGTTCTTCGCGCAGGTCAACGGGTTCTTCAACCCTGCCTTCAAGGGTGATCTAGATGCGCTCAACGGCCAGCTAGCGAGCGCGGATTCCTGGAACATCGTGATCGCTTCGCGCTCGCCGGCATTCTTCGACTCACTTGATCGCCCATCCAGCGCTCCCCTGAATCTGCCCAGGCCTTATGTGAGCTGGGATGACGACGCGCAAGTGTCCGAGATGCCTGCACGCGACGACGTCGACTACGTCAGCCATCTGTTCGAGACGCTGCTCGGGCGAGACCCCGGCGAGGAGGGGCGCGAACACTATGTCCGCGAGCTGAAGAACGGCCGCAGCCGGCAGGATATCTACAACGAGATCAAGGGAAGCGGGGAGTATCGCGCCCGTCAACGCGCTTTGTCGGGGCAAGACGGCTGAGGTTGTCGGCCGCCTAGAAGATAGCCAGGGCGCTCAAGGCCCAGGGGGCCGATGCCATCAGGGCAGGAGCGCATGGCCCGCTGGTCCGCTTCGGTCGGCTACGGTGCCCGCTGCAGCCGGCCTTATCGATGCGTATAGTTAGGCGAATGCCAATCGGACGATGGACGACCTTCTCGGATGTCAGCACTGATCCAGCGCTTAGCCCATGAAGGCAGCTTGCTATGTCCTGCCTGCCGCCAAGCCCGGTGGAAACTCGAGCCGGACGCCTTGCATTGCGAGCAGTGCAATGCGCACTGGCCCGTGCGCAATGGGGTACCGGATCTGTTCAACCGCTATCGGGCGCAGACATCCGAGCCTCCCGGGCAACAGAGTGCGCGCCATGCCGAGTGGACGGCCGCCATCGTGCAGGCACTGGAGCTCGATACGAACGGAGATCTGCCTGAGCGGGTCGCAGAAATCGTCTCGCGCGCATCGAATTGGGCCTGCAGTGACAGTGCTTATACGGCCGAGATCAACGACCTGCTGGATCGCTTTGCGCCGAGCCCGGTCCCGATCGAGATGGGTCCCCTACCCGCCCCCAACCATCAGCCGGCGTTTCAGCTCGTGCGGCATTATCTGCCGGAGGCGCTGCTGGCAGGGACAGAGCAATCGGTCAATTTTCGACTGACCAACAGCGGTGACGCGCCCTGGTCATCCCGGATCAAGCAGGGATTGCGGCTCTCAGCGCGCTGGCTGGGAGCCGATGCTGCCGACACCGCGCCCGCGCTGACCCGATTTCCGATCGACATCGCCCCGGGACGCACGATCAGTCTGCCGATGCGCCTCACGGCACCAGCACATCCTGGGCGCTATGGGCTGCGCCTGCAGCTTCAGCGCGCCGATAACGATATTCCGGTTGGAGAGGGGGTCGATCTGCCGGTGCAGGTCGTGGGCGCTGCCGGTGCGCCGGATGAGGGTGCCCCGATCGACTACCGAGCGCAAATCGTCGATTATGGCGAAGATCATGCCGCCGGTGTCGAGATCATTGCATCCAGCCTCCGCGAGGCAGGGATCGGTCATGCGCGCATCCTGGAGGTCGGAGCGGGAACGCATCCTTACACGGCCTGGCTGACCGATCACGACGTCGTGGCGCTCGACATCAGCTCACCGCTGCTGGAGCTGGGGGCACTCTATTTCGGAGACCGTTTCACCGAGCGGCTCGGCTTCCTCTGCGCTGACGCGTTCGATGCCCCTTTCGCACCAGGGCAGTTCGACCTCGTGTGCATGTTCAGCACGCTGCACCACTTCCAGGAGCCGGAAACCGTCCTGCGTCAACTGGCCAAACCCCTGAAACCTGAGGGCCTGCTGGCCGTGAGTAGCGAGCCTGTGGGCGATTCATTGGAGCAGCCGGAGACGGTGCGCGACCTGTTGAAGGGCATCAACGAGCAGGTCTTCTCGGCCGACGAGTATCAGCGAATCTTCGCGGCGGCGGGCCTAGTGCCGACCCTGATGCGCATCGATGGCGGCTCGCTCAAAGCCATCTTGAAGAAGAAACAGTCCTGACCGAGCCTGCTGAGCGGAACAGGGCCCGCTCTGTTGCCAAGCGGGCCTCATGCAGCCTGCATGATCTTGAGCCGCTGCAGACCGATACCGAGCTGCCGCGCATCGTCGCTGACGCCGAGCTCAAGCGGTGAGCGCACGTCGTTCATTCTAAACGAGATGTCGAGGCTATCCCCGCTTAGCCATGCTGCAGGCACCGAAATGCGGTGAATGCCGAGCTCGCCGGTCCCTTCAAAGACCCACGGCTCCACAGCATGGCCGTTGATCTCGAGGTCAACGGTCAGGCGCGGCCGGGCAGGAACCAGGAGCGCGTGCGCAAGGAGTTCAACGAGCAAGGGTCCGGTCGTGGCCTGCCTCATCGGCAAACGCAGTCTCGCTTCCGTTCCGTCTGACCAGGTTCCCCAAGGCTCGGCATTGGACCAGCCCGACAAGCGCTGATAGCCTGGATGGTTATCGGCGGTGAAGCAGACCGCATGCAGCAAGCGGGTTCCGAGGAAGCGGGCATGGGTTTCGCCGCTGAGCAAGTAATCCAGAGGCGGAAACGGCTGATCGATGACCTCATGGGCGAAGAGGCTGCCCATGCGGACCGGGCCCAAGGCGCTCTCAAGTGAGCGACCCAGGCCCTTGAGATAGCGTTCTCTGAAGCGCCGATGACAAAGGATGAGCTTGTTATCAGCCGCTATCAGGGGAAGGAGCTGATGCGGGTTGTGGGCATGAAAGAACTCCTCCACCCCTTGCATGACGCCAGGCCATTGTGCGTTGAAGATGTCATCGATCACGATGATGCCGCCAGGGGCCAAGACGTCCGCGGCCAGGCGGATATCATTCAGGGTGTGCTCCGGGGTGTGGCAGCCGTCGATACTGAAGATGCGGACAGGGTCTCCAGCCCAGCGCTTGAGGTCCGGGGGATCGGTTGCCATGCTGTCGGCCTTGATGATGGCCACCTGATCGACGGAACCGACATGCTGGACCAGATTCTCGGTCAGGATTGCCCGATTGCCGTGGCCGGAATGATCCTTGTTGAGCGCCTGATCCTCGAAGATATCGATCGCGACGGCTTGCTGCCCGGGCCGACGTAACAGACAGAGCGCGATAAAGTATCGGCCATGATGGACGCCGATCTCCGCCAACGCGCCTTGTACGCCTGCCTCTTCCTGAAGCTCGTCGAGCAGCACGGTGGCGGTTAGGGCCCCTGGCTCCAACCAACCTTCCACTTGCTGCTGGCCTCCGTTGAGGGCGTAGTGGAAAAAGCGATCCGGGAGGTTCTTGAGGTTGAGCGTCATCGGATTAAAAGCGTCTTGTATGAGTTTGGGTCGATAGGCTCTAGTAGGGCGCCAAACTCATGGGGTGCAGAGTGCGCTATTGCCGCCGAGGTCATCCAGCTGCGCATGATTGACACAGTCATCCGTGATGGTCGAGTTGCGCACCCGCACGATGCCGAAGTTGACGAAGGCCGGGCCCTCGGCCGCGAAGTTGTCGGCAATAGTGGCGCCGTCGAGCTCGACCAGGCCGGCGGGATTGTTGTTGGAGAAGGCACCGCCGACGAAGACACTGCTGTTACCGCTGAAGGTGCTGCTGATAAGCTGCACGGTACCAAGGTCATTGAGCAGCCCGCCACCGAAGCTGTTGCTAGCCGTGGCCTGGTTGTCCTGCACTCGGGTGCGCTCGAGCCGGGTCACGCAACCATTGCTATTGCTGAGACCGCCGCCGTTGCCGGAGGTGTTGGCAGTGATCTGAGCGTCAAGGATGGCCAGATCGCCACCGTTGCAGATGATGCCGCCAGCCTGCAACGGGCTGTTGTTGTTGGTGATCTCACCGCCGGTGATGGTCGCGCTGCCCTCGTTGGTGAGTCCGCCGCCGTTGACCTGATCGACTTGGTTGCCGTCGATCGTCACATCGACCAGCTCCAGGGTCGCATCAACGGTGTTATAGAGCGCACCGCCACTGCTGCGGGCGCGGTTGCGCGCGATGCGGCCACCCTGGACGAGCAGGTGGCTGTCGCGGTCGTTGACGATCGCGCCGCCCAGGCCGCCACCGGCATCGCCAGTGGCCCGATTGGACTCGATCACATTGTTCACCAAGGTCATCTCACCGCCGAGATAGTTGCCGATAGCACCAGCGTTGGTTGAGTGATTCCCGGTGATCGTGACCGCCTCGATCCGGACGGTGCCGATGTTGGAGGACAGCGCTCCGCCATGGATCGGGGCGCTGTTGTCAGTGAACGCGCCGCCGATCGCGGTCAGATCGCCTTCGTTGGCGATGCCCCCTCCGTAGCGTTCGCCGGCGATATTGGTGGCGAGGGTGACGTCGGTGAGGCTGAGGCTCGTGGCTTGGTCGTTGTAGATGCCACCGCCGCTGACGTCGGCGACGTTGGCCACGAAACGGCTATCGGTGATATCGATTTGGCTGCCGGCGATGGTCAACAGAGCGCCGCCAAGACCTGAGCTGGTGTT
>JAAAOQ010000213.1 GCA_009908845.1 Gammaproteobacteria bacterium | reverse complement strand
CGCGCACATCACCGGGCGTGGCGATCTCGCCAGCCCGCGGCCAGGAGGCCTCGAGCTCGCCGATGGCGTCGGCGATCAGCCGGAAGCGGGTGCGGTCATCGGCCGCCTCGGTCAGTTGTTCATAGAGCTTCAGTGCCAGTCCCATTGCAGTCGATCCCGGCGCTCAGTCTGCGCTGGTAGCGTGACGCCCGCGGGGCCGGCTGTCCAGGCCCAGCGAGGGCGAGGCCCGCCTGCTCCGCTGTGCTGCAGCTCAGGCGAAGCTCGGCCCCGCCGGCGGCGCGGGACGCCTTCCGCGCTGGAGCTTGGGAACGATGCTGACGCGTGAGAGTGAGGCCGGCCTGCAGCTCCTGCTACGCGATCAGCCAGTCGAGGATGCGGATGAGCCCGACGACGGCGCCGACGGCGCCGACGACCCAGAGGGTCTGGCGATGGATCGCGGCGCGGAGATTGGCTTCGGTCGCCTTGATCTCGACGCGGACCTCTTCGATCTCCTTCTGCAGCCGCAGCTCGGCCTCCCTGATCTCCTTGCGGACGACCTCGATCTCCTTGCGGGTCTCCCCGATTTCCGTCTGCAGCCGCAGCTCGACCTCTTTGATCTCCTTCTGTAGGCGCAGCTCGGCGTCGCGCACATCACCGGGCGTGGCGATCTCGCCGGCCCGCGGCCAGGAGGCCTCGAGCTCGCCGATGGCGTCGGCGATCAGCCGGAAGCGCGTGCGGTCATCGGCCGCCTCGGTCAGTTGTTCATAGAGCTTCAGCGCCAGCCCCATTGCCGTCGATCCCGCAGCTCAGTCCGAGCTGCTAGAGTGGCGCCCGCCGCGCGGGCTGTCCAGGCCGCCGCGCGGCGGGGCCGTGCGCGGTGAGCGATCCGGCGCCCTCGCCTGGTCGACCGCTTGGCAGCGCCGGACCTTGCAGCGGCGTCACGTCTGACTAAGTCATTGTCGTTGTCGTTGTCGCAATCGACGATCCGGCGATCGATTACGACAGCGATATCCCAGCCCAACTTCCCGCAGCCGCGATCGCGAGTCGTCGGTCCGAGGCGCAGCCCCGCTGGGGATGTGTTCACGGCATCCCCCGGTGCGCGCTGCCCGGCGCCTGCGCCCGGTACTCGCGAGTGAGAGCGATCGCAGCGGCGCTGAGGCGGTGCCGCGGCACCCGGGGGCGCCCGAGGATCGGCGCGACGCGGGCGACAACCCGTTGCAGCGCGCGGTTGTGCTGGCCGATGTCATGGCCGGGGGCAGGGCGGTCTGCGTTAGCATATGACGCAACGCAGCAACCGAACCCATTGTCCATGCTCGATCCTGCCCGACCCCATCCGCCCGCCGATGAGCCCGCCGATGAGCCCGCGGCGCACGCTGCCCAGACGCCGCCCGGCGACACCGCGCGCATCCGCGAGATCCCGTACAACTACACCTCGTTCTCGGACCGCGAGATCGTCATCCGCTTCCTGGGTGAGGCCAACTGGCGGCTGATCGAGGCGCTGCGGGGCTCGCGCCGCACCGGCCGCTCGGCGCGGATGCTGTTCGAGGTGCTTGGCGACATGTGGGTGATCGCCCGCAACCCCTACCTGCAGGACGATCTGCTCGAGGATCCCAAGCGCCGCCGGCTGCTGCTCGAGTCGCTGCGCCACCGCCTCGAGCAGTTCGAGCAGCGCCTCAACGACAACGCCCAGGCGGCGGCGCTGCTCGCGGCCGCGCGCGAGGCGGTGGCGCGCTTCGACGCCCAGCTCGACGCCGACCGCGCGCTGCGCCGGCGCCTGCGCAAGCGCCTCAGCGGCATCACCCGGAAGGACAACATCGACTTCGGCGGGCTGGCGCGCGTCGCCCATGCCACCGATGCCACCGACTGGCGTGTCGAGATGCCGTTCGTGGTGATCATCCCGGACACCGAGGACGAGGTGGCCGCGATCGTCGCCGCCTGCATCGACTGCGGCCTGTCGCTGATCCCGCGCGGCGGCGGCACCGGCTATACCGGCTCGGCGGTGCCGCTGTCGCCGCGCTCGGCGGTGATCAACACCGAGAAGCTCGAGGCGCTGTCCAGCGTCGAGCGCATCGCCCTGCCTGGCGTTGCCGAGCCGGTGCCGACGGTGCGCTGCGGCGCCGGCGTGGTCACCCGCCGCGTGGCCGATCTGGCCGATGCCAACGGGCTGGCCTTCGCCGTCGACCCGACCTCGCAGGACGCCTCGTGCATCGGCGGCAACGTGGCGATGAACGCCGGCGGCAAGAAGGCGGTGCTCTGGGGCACCGCGATCGACAACCTCGCCTCCTGGCGCATGGTCACCCCGGATGCCGACTGGCTCGAGGTCGAGCGCGTCGGCCACAACCTCGGCAAACTGCAGGACACCGAGATCGCGCGCTTCCGCATCACCCGCTACGCCCAGGACGGCCATACCCGCATCGGCGAGCCGGAAATGCTCGCGATCCCGACCGCGCAGATGCGCAAGCCCGGGCTCGGCAAGGACGTCACCGACAAGGCCCTCGGCGGCCTGCCCGGCGTGCAGAAGGAGGGCTGCGACGGGCTCATCACCTCGGCCCGCTTCATCCTGCACCGGATGCCGGATCATGTGCGCACCCTCTGCCTCGAGTTCTTCGGCACCGATCTCAATCAGGCCGTCCCGGCGATCGTCGAGATCAAGGACTTCGTCGAGGCGCGCACCGACGTGCAGATCGCCGGCCTCGAGCACCTCGACGAGCGCTATGTGCGCGCGGTCGACTACTCGACCAAGGCCGCGCGCCGCGAACTGCCGAAGATGGTGCTGGTCGCCGACCTGGTCTCGGACGATGAGGCGGCCGTCGATGCGGTGGCACAGCAGGTGGTCGAGCTGGCGCAGGCGCGCGACGGCGAAGGCTTCATCGCGATCAGCGCCGAGGCGCGCAAGCGCTTCTGGCTCGACCGCGCCCGCACCGCGGCGATCTCGCGCCACACCAACGCCTTCAAGATCAACGAGGACGTGGTCATCCCGCTGCCGCGCCTGGCCGAGTACAGCCGCGAGATCGAGCGCCTCAACATCGAGCAGTCGATCAAGAACAAGGACGCGATCATGGCCGCGGTGCTCGACTATCTGGCCGGACCATTGCGCGAGGCGCTGCCGCCGGGCGAGTACGCGTCCAGCGACGAGTCCCTGGCGATCCTCAAGGCCAAGTGCGACGCCGCACGCGATGCGGTGCGCGTCGCCCGCCGGCGCTGGCAGCACATCCTCGCGCGGCTCGACGAACCGGCGGCCGAGCACACCGCCTTGCTGCGCGATCCTGAACGCCAGCTGATCCGCGACGGCGACAGCCTGCTCGACATGATGCTGCGGCGCGACCTGCGCCAGACCTACCGCAAGGAGGTCGGCAACCGGCTCGCCGAGATCTTCGCCGGCCACGAGCTGACCGGGGTGCGCGAGCGCTTGGCCGCGATCCACCGCGAGGTGCGCAACGCGCGGTTGTTCGTCGCGCTGCACATGCACGCCGGCGACGGCAACATCCACACCAACATCCCGGTGCACTCGGCCAACTACGCGATGCTCAAGGAGGCCGATGGGCTGGTCGATCGCATCATGGCGATCGCCGAGCGCCTCGACGGGGTGATCTCGGGCGAGCACGGGATCGGGCTGACCAAGGTGCAGTACCTGGCGCCGGAGAAGCTGACCGCCTTCGCCGACTACAAGCAACGCGTCGATCCGCACCAGCGTTTCAATCCCGGCAAGCTGATGCCGGGCTCCGGCCTCGACGGTGCCTACACCCCGTCGCTGCAACTGGTCGAGCAGGAGGCGATCATCCTCGAGGCGACCGAGCTCGGCGCGCTCAATGACGATGTCAAGAACTGCCTGCGCTGCGGCAAGTGCAAGCCCAAGTGCATGACCCATGTGCCGCGCGCCAACCTCGACTATTCGCCGCGCAACAAGATCCTCGGCACTGGACTGATCATCGAGGCCTTCCTGTACGAGGAGCAGACCCGGCGCGGGCTCTCCGAGCGCCACTTCGACGAGATGAACGATGTGGCCGATCACTGCACCATCTGCCACAAGTGCCTGAACCCCTGCCCGGTCGACATCGACTATGGCGATGTGACCATGCGCATGCGCCGCATCCTGGTCGAGCGCGGCAAGAAGCGCTCAAGCCCCGGCGCCAAGGCAGCGATGGCCTTCCTCAATACCCAGAACCCGCAGGCGATCCGGGTCATGCGCAAGGGCCTGGCCGAATGGGGCTTCCAGGGGCTGAACCTCGCCAACGCCGCAGCCAAGGGGCTGCAGCTGACCCAGCAGCCGAACCAGCGCCCCGGCAGCAGCACCGGCAACCCGAACCCGGTCGGCCAGGCGGTGAATCTGGTCAGCCGCTCGATCCGGGTCGATCTGCCCAAGCGCACCTTCCGCCAGGTGCTCGGGCTTGAGGACCGCACCCGGGTGCCGATCCTGGCCGACCCGGCCAAGGTCGATGAGGACTCGGATGCGGTCTTCTACTTCCCCGGCTGCGGCTCCGAGCGGCTGTTCTCGGACATCGGCCTGGCGACCCTGGCGATGCTCTACGCGCAGGGCGCGCAGACCGTGCTGCCGCCGGGCTATCTCTGCTGCGGCTATCCGCAGCGCGCCGCCGGGCTCGAGGAGTCCGGTCACCAGATCACCACCGAGAACCGGGTGCTCTTCCACCGTGTCGCCAATACGCTGAACTATCTCGACATCCGCACCGTGATCGTCTCCTGCGGCACCTGCATGGATCAGCTGCTCCAATACGAGTTCGAGCGCATCTTCCCCGGCTGCCGGCTGCTCGACATTCACGAGTACCTGATGGAGAAGGGCGTCAGCCTCGATGGAGTCAAGGGCCAGCAGTACCTCTACCACGACCCCTGCCACACGCCGATGAAGACCTATCAGCCGACCTCGGTCGCCGAGACACTGATGGGTCAAACGGTACCGCTGTCGGACCGCTGCTGCGGCGAGGCCGGCACCCTGGGCACCGCCCGCCCGGACATCGCCAACCAGGTGCGCTTCCGCAAGCAGGAGGAGCTGACCAAGGGCATCCAGGCGCTCACCGGCAAGGCGCGCGCCGACGACGGCGAGGTCAAGCTCCTCACCGCCTGCCCGGCCTGCCAGCAGGGGCTGGCCAAGTACGCCGACGACACCGGCCTGCGCACCGACTACATCGTCGTCGAGCTCGCCAAGCATCGCCTCGGCGACGGGTGGCAGCAGCGCTTCCTGGAGCAGGTCAAGGATGGGGGGATCGAGCGGGTGTTGCTCTAAGGCGAGATAACGCCGATGGACATCGGCTGGACCATCGAGCGATGGCCCGAACAGATGAGCAGTAAGTGTCACTTTTGCGGCCATGCGCATCTGACGCCCACGACCACCCGATACATTCACCAATAGGACGATGACCTGCTGATCGTCGAGGGGACCCCTGCTTGCGCTGCGACTACTGTGGCGGGAGTATTTCGAGATCACAACGCTCAAGAAGATCGAGGCCGACCATCTCGCGCTTTCGGCGCATCGCAAGCGTCCAGCGCGCACGCGTGAGGTCGCGGTTGAAGCATTCAGTACCCTGTAATCATGTAGAAACAGCCCAGCGTGTGATCGAGCGGAAGCCAACAGCCCCATGGACAGCGCTGCTACCATGCGCCCCTCTCTCAATGATCACGCCACCGCGGAGGCA
>JAAAOQ010000006.1 GCA_009908845.1 Gammaproteobacteria bacterium | reverse complement strand
CCGACGAGCCGATGATGGTGTCGGTGAAACGGATGTCGTTGGAGACGGCGCAACGGATCGCTCAGGCCACCGTCGACGCCTGCCGCGAGAAGGGGATTCAGATCGGCGTTACCGTCGTCGACCGCGACGGCGTCGTCCAGACCCAGTTGCGCGACACGATCGCCGCACCGATTACCATCCCGATTAGCTACAAGAAGGCCTACACCGCGGTCAATTTCAACGCGGCGACCTCAGCACTCGAGGAACGCGCCGATACCGCCGTCGGCCGTCAGGACTTCTTGGTCATGTCGGCCGGTGGGGTGACGGTCGAGGTTGGCGGTTCGCTGATCGGCGGTGTCGGCGTCAGTGGCGCACCCTCGGGTGAGACCGATGAAGAGTGCGCCCAGGCCGGCGTCGACGCGGTACAGCTCGATCTCGATATGGCAATGTAACGGGAGCGCACGCCTGGCCGCGAGCACGCTCGCAGCCAGGCGAAACGGTTTGACGCCGTGTCACCGTGCCGCTGGGAGCCTTGTTGGCAGCCTTGTTGGGAGCCTTCTAGAAATTGCCAGTTGCTCCGGCAGTGATAATCGACAGCATCTCACCATTGACGGTGATCGCGATGGCCTGTAGCTCGGGTGGCAGCTCGTAGGCATTGATGATCATGTCGAGGTTGAGCATCTCCAGCCAGAAGCGTCCGTCACTGTCTTCGACCAACGAGATGGTGCAGGGCATATAGGCTGCATAGATGGTGTTGAACTTCACCATCTTGATCGCGTCCTCGGGCCGACAGAACTGGAAGATCTCGAGTCGTGGGGATTCGATGCCGCGAGCCTCGAGCTCGGCACCGACATTCTGATGACCGACCAATTTCATATTGAGCTCGACGGCCTTGGAGTTCATCGCGTCGACCGCGTCATCCGGGCTCACCCCATCGACAAGGCCGATCTTGAGGACCGTCTGCCCGATCTCATACATGTTCACTTCCGGCGCATTGTCCACCGCGTCGGAGGCGGCAACGACGGGTGCTGCAAAAGGCAGCGTAGCGAGCAGCGCAGCTGCAAGCGCAGTGGTGGGTTTGAGCATCTCAGCAACTCCTTGGGTGGCAATGACCTGTGCGAGACCCGCAGCTATCAGGCCTAGGCTCGCCGGTCTTCGTTCGTATTAGTCGTCGTCTTTATCGTCGAGCGAGGCGATGTAGGCGAGGATATCGGTCAGCTCGTCGGGCTCGTAAGCGACGAAGGTCTTGTCCTCGGGATCATCGGCGTGGATGCGTTCCTTGTTGATGAAGAGCTGGATCTGGCGCTCAAGATACTCATGGTATTGGCCACGCAGTGGCGGTGAGTCCTTGCGCGATTTGCCTTCCGCCTTGCGTCCATGGCAGGTCTTGCAATCGTACTTGTAGAGACGACGCCCGGAACGGGCGCTGCCTTCCTCGGGCCCGGGCACGTCGAGGTCGATTTCGATGTCCGCAATGTAACCGGCCAGGTCCATCAGGTCGCGGTCGTCGTATGTCTTGAGCCCGCCGACGACCAGCATCGCGTCATAGCCGCGCTTGCCGGTTTGATAATCGCGTAACGCGTTCATCAGGTAGTATTCGGGCAGGCCGGCAATGCGCGGATACTTACCGCCGAGGATGCCTTGACCGTGTTTGCCATGGCAGAGCGCACACTGGCGGAACATCACTTCCCCAGCCTCGAGGTCTGGCTCGTAGTCGTCCAGCGCCTCGTTACGAGCCTCGTAGTCATCACGGGCCTGGCTGGAAAGCGATAATCCGAGCGCGACGGTAGCCGCAAAAAGCGCGGCGAGAAGCGAACGCGACAGCGACATCGAAACTTGCTCCATATCTCTCTTTGTTGGAACTTCGCCTTGCGCGAAGGGCTCGAGCATCGCGACGGATCAGGGCCGCGTGCTCGTCATTGTTTTCAGCGCGCCTAACATAGGCGATTGCCCTAGGCACTGCAACCGTGCGCCCGGCAATGAGATTCCTCATTAGGCAGCAGCTCAGCCGGGCGGCAGCAGGATGGCCATTGGCAGCCCCAGGCTGTCGGTTGGAGCCTGCCTCGGCAGCGATCCAGCGGTGCCGCATTGCAGAATCCGGCGGGCTGCGAACGCGAGGACAGCGGCATCGATGGCGTCATCGAGCGCCAGTTCCCGGCGAAGGTACTCTGCCATCATCCGGTCGACGGTCGCCTCGAGCCGTCTGCTATGGGTTCGGAGCACTTGGCGGCGCTCGCGCTCTCCGGTGCTGGCGCGCTTATTGAAGCGCATCGGTTGTCGGCCATTCAGCCACCAGAGACAGACCTCCGGGTGGCTCTCGCGGACCTGCTCGCGCAGCCCGGGATGGTGCTGCAACAGGGCATCGACCTCCTGCATCTTCGGCAGGATGTTGAAGGTCTGCTGCGAGAGCGCCACGCCAGTCGCCTCACGATTGACCTCACAGACCCGCGAATAGCCTTGGTCCGCGGCGGCCAGTGCCGCACGGCATGGCGGTCGAAACACGCTGCTGGCTCGCGGGCGTCCGAGGAGCGCGCGCGCCTCGCGGTCGCACGGGCGCTCGGAGCGGCCGCCATCGAGCAGACCGATCGGCATGTCGATCAGGCTCAAGCGCGCTTCCGCGAGCAGCGGGCGGAGCTGTTCGAGCCGGCCGACAACCCCGCCGCACCAGCGCTCGTCCTGATTGCCGATCCAGACCCAGCCGCCCCTGCATCCGTCGATGCCCAGTGCTTGCGGGCTCAGCGCGCCTTCTTGTTGGGTCAATCGGATGCGTGCCCCAATGCGTGCCCGAGCCAAGCAGCAACGGCCTCGCCGGTACGGCGGCCGCTGCCTAATGCCCAGTGGATCGATGGCGGCGCACTGAGCTCGCCGCAGAGCCAGACATGGTCCGACACAGGTTGGCTCGTGCCGCTGGCGTCCTCCGTCGGTGCGCTGACGGGCGGGGCCTGGACCGGCAACGCATCGGCGATGCGATAGACCGCTAGCCGTTTCCAGGCGTCGACCGATTCGCCGAACCACTGCCGCAGTTGGCGCCGCACCGCCAGCTCGAGCGTATCCGGATCATGGGCGTACCCGAAACAGTTCACCGTGATCAGGTGTTGCCCCGGCGGTGCGTAGGCGGATGACAGGTTGCTCGGACACAGCAAGCTGTTGATCGGTCCTTCTCGGTTGCCGTCCAGCACCAGGTAGGGCCCGCTGACCGGCGGCTCATCGGCACTGAAATAGAAGCAGGTGGTAGCACCTGTCTCAGGTGGCTCGCGACCGAGCAGACGCGCGGCTGCCGGCCCATCGGTTGCGACCACGACGGCCTTGGCGGCATGGTGCTCGCCGCCACGCAACACCACCCCGGATGCCTCCAATCGTTCCACGGGCTGCCGGAGCTCGAGGCTGTCGGACGGCAGCTGAGCGGCCAGCTGCAGCGGGATCTGCGCGATACCTTGGGCTGGCAAGGCGGTATCGCCGAGGGCGAAGGCGCGGAACACGAACTCGAAGGCACGGCTGGAAACAGCCAGCTCCGGTTCGAAGAAGACACCGGCGAAGAACGGCTTGAAGAAGCGCTCGATGATGCGCTCCGAAAAGCCCAGTTGCTTGAGATGGGCAAGCGCTGTGGTCTCGGGACGCGCATAGAGTGCCTTCAGGTCACCCTGCAGCGCGCGCTGTCGCAGACGCAGCAGGCGTACCTTGTCGGCCATTGAACCGACCGGCGACAGCAACATCTCGGGCAAGCGGGTGGGGCGGCGCCAGATGTCGCTGACGCGGTGGAACCTGTCACCGATGCGGATCTGGGCGCCAGGATAGAAGGGGCGCAGATCGAGTGCAGCATAGTCGAGCTGGCGTTCGGCCTCGGGATACCAGGTCTGCAGCACCTGGAAGCCGCGATCGAGCAGGAAGCCGTCGACCTGATCGGTGGCAATGCGGCCCCCGACCCGATCACCGGCCTCGAGGATCAGACTGCTGATCCCGGCGCGCTGCAGTGTAATGGCGCAAGCGAGCCCGCTGAGGCCTGCGCCGATCACGATCACGTCGTGGTTCATCTCTTTCTCCAAGTGCGGAGGCCGATTGGCACGGACCCGTTTGATTGCGTATGCCCAGGCCCATGGGTCAAGCCAGCAGGGACTCGCGCAGCGCGCCCGCCTGAGCCCGGATCACTGCCAATTCGGCCTGATCGAGCCGCTCGAGGTTCCGCCACATCAGCGCCGTACGGGGGTGCTGCGCGAAGCGATCGCGATGCGCGGCGAGAAAATCCCAGAATAGGGTCGTGAACGGGCAGGCGCGCTCGCCGGTTGACTGCTTCGGGTCGAAGCGGCAGTGCCTACAGTAGTTGCTCATGCGCTGGATGTAGGCGCCACTGGCAACATAGGGCTTGGACGCTAGCAGCCCATCATCGGCGAACTGGCTCATACCGAGTGTGTTCGGCGCTTCGACCCATTCCACGGCGTCAACGAACATCGCCAGATACCATTGGTGCACAGCTTGCGGCTGCACACCCAGCAGCAGCGCGAACAGTCCGGTCACCATCAGGCGCTGGATATGGTGGCCATAGCCGTATTCGAGTACCTGGGCGATGGCGTTGCGCAAGCAAGCCGCATCGGTCTCGCCATCCCAGTAGAACGCTGGCAGCGGCTGCTGCGCGCCGAGGGCATTGCGTTCCAGGTAACCAGGCATCTCCCGCCAGTAGAGGCCGCGCACGTATTCACGCCAGCCGAGCACCTGCCGGACGAATCCTTCCACCGACTCCAGCGGAGCGCGTCGTTCGGTATGAGCGGCAACCGCCGCATCGATCAGGGCTCGCGGATTGAGCAGCTTCAGATTCAATGCCGCCGACAGCCGGGCGTGATAGAGGAACGGCTGCCCGCTCCACATCGCGTCCTGATAGGCGCCGAACGCCGGCAGCCGATTGGCAAGGAAATCCTCGAGCGCCGTTGCGGCCTGCTCGCTGGTGACGGGCCAATCGAACCGGCTCAGGTCGCCTGGGGCCTTGGGAAAGCGTTCCGAGACGAGATCGATTACGGCCTGCGTGGTCTCATCCGGCGGGAAGCCAACCGGCTCAGGCAACCGTCCCGGTCCCTGCTTCCCGAATGAGCTGCGGTTGGATTTGTCGAAGTTCCAGGCGCCTCCGATCGGCTCGGCGCCACTCATCAGCACCTGTTCGCGCTTGCGCATCCAGCGATAGAAGTGCTCCTGCCGGATCGTCTTGCGTCCCTGCGCCCAGCGCTCGAAGTCGGCGGTCGAGCAGAGGAAATGGTCATCATCGAGCACCTCGACTGGCACGTGCTGCGTCGCACAGGCATCGCGTAGCGCGATGAGCAGCCGGTGCTCGCCGGGATGTGTGATCCGTGCCGACTGCGGCTTCAGGCGCTGCAGATCAGCGCTCAGTGCCGCGGCGAGGCTGCTGTAGGGGTGCTGATCCAGCGCCAGGTAGCGCACCGGGAGGCCGCGTGCTCGCAGGCGTTCGGCGAAGTGGCGCATTGCCGAGAGGAATAGCACGATGCGTGCCTTGTGCGAGGGCACCTGGGTTGCCTCGTCGGACGCCTCGCAGAGCCAGATCAGGTCCAGGCTCGGGTCCAGTTGTCTAAGCGCCGGGTTGTCCTCGTTGAGCTGGTCGCCGAGCACGATGCTTAGCCTACGGACTCGCGTCATCGCGTTCGTGTGGC
>JAAAOQ010000206.1 GCA_009908845.1 Gammaproteobacteria bacterium | reverse complement strand
CGCTCGCGCCCGCCCCGGCGCTGGCCGAGTCCTGGCAGGTCTCTGATGACGGTCGCGTCTACACCTTTCGGCTCAAGGACGGCGTACGCTTTCATGACGGCTCGCAGTTCGATGCCGAGGCGGTCCGGTTCAACTTTCAGCGCGTGCTCGATCCGGGGCATCCGTATCACGATACGGGACCGTTTCCGCTGGCCTTCTTCTTCGACGCAGTCGAATCGATCGAGGTGCTCGACCCGCTGACGGTACGGTTCCGCCTCGACAAGCCCTTCGCGCCCTTCCTGTCGAATCTCGCCTATCCGGCCGGGCTGATCGTTTCGCCGGCAGCGGTCGAGCGTTGGGGCGCGGAGGTCGGTCGGCATCCGAGCGGCACCGGCCCGTTCCGGTTCGTCGACTGGCGGCCCGGCGAGCGGGTGCGACTGGAGCGCTTCGCCGATTACCATGGCGCACCCGAGGAGCACTCGGCCGCCAGGGACGCGCTAAGCCCTGACCAGAGTGAAAAGCGTCATTTCCCTGAGACCGTTGCCGGTCAAAATGACGCCTCCCAAGCGGGACGCGGCGCAATCGGTCAGCAATCCGATCAGCAGCGCGGCCAACAAGCCAACGCGCCGAGGGACAATCGAACACGCAGGCAAGCAGGGCAGCCGCTCGCCAGGCAAGAGGGGCGACCGGGAGCCGAGCCGGCTTTTGGCAGGACGAGTGATTGGGTGCAGACGCTCATCTTCCGACCGATCACCGATCCGATGACGCGCGTGGCGGAATTGCTCGCAGGCGGCGTCGATGTCGCGCTGGAGCTCTCGCCCGACAACGTCGCGGCATTTCGCGAGCGCGACGGCTTCCAGGTGCTGGAGGCGACCGGGCCACATCTCTGGTTCCTGATCCTGAATACGCGCGAGGGCCCGCTCAGCGATGTGCGCGTGCGGCGAGCGGTCAATCTGGCCATCGACCCGCAGGTCCTCACCGAGGACGTGCTACGCCAGACCGCGGTGCCGGCGGCTGGGCCGGTACCAGCCGCGTTCGACTGGGCGAACAACCCCGAGGTGCGCCCCTATCGGCAGGATCGATCGGCCGCGCGTGAGCTGCTGGCCGACGCCGGCTATGACGACGATCTGAGATTGCGCTTCCTGGTACCGCGCGGCGGCTCCGGGATGCTCGCGCCGCTGGCGATGGCGACCGCGATCCAGGGCGACCTGGACCGGATCGGGGTCAAGGCCGAGATCCGGAGCTTCGAATGGAACGCCTATCTGGCGCGGGTCAACGATGGGCTCGATGCCGACGCCGACATCGCCGAGATGGCCTGGATGACGAATGATCCCGACACGCTGCCCTATCTGGCACTGCGCTGCGACGCGAGCCCGGAGCAGGGCGGGTTCAATTCCGGCTACTACTGCAACCCGCGGGTGGACGCGCTGATCGAGCAGGCCCGTCGCGCCACCGATCGCGACCAGCGGGCGCGGCTCTATCATCAGCTCGAGCGCGAGGTGCACGAGGACGTGCCTTGGGCGGTGGTCGCGAGCTGGCGGCAGAGCCTGGTCGCGCGCGAAGCGATCTCGGGATTGCGGCTCGAGCCGTCGTTCTTCCTGCGGCTGGAGCAGGCGGCGAAGAGCGAATGCGGCGCTGCCGTTGAACGCTAAGGGCCCTTCCGCGAACAACTTGAGCAGTCCTCAAGCTCAATGCTCGGTCTAACGTGGCTATTTTGCGCGAATTGACCAGGTTATTTGCGGACGGCCCATGAGGAAGCGTGCTGCCACGCTGAGGTTCTACGTCGGAATGGGGTGATCTGGTAAAGCGAATGGGCGCCTATCTCGTCAAACGACTGCTGATGCTGATCCCGGTACTGCTGGGTGTCTCGCTGGTGGTGTTCGGCGTCATGAGTCTGGTGCCGGGCGACCCGGCGCTGGCGATCCTCGGCCCCTATGCGACACCGGAGCGTCTCGCCCAGCTGCGTACCGAGCTCGGGTTGGACCACAGTTGGCCGGTGCGTTACGGGATCTGGCTCGGCGGGGTGCTGGATGGCGATCTGGGTCGCTCGGTGTCGTTGGAGCGGCCAGTGCTCGAGGCGGTGCTTGAACGGCTGGGGCCGACGGTGCTGCTGGCGGGCACCGCGCTGCTGTTGGGGACCCTGCTGGGGCTGGTCGCGGGCATGGTCGCGGCCTTGCGGCATAACCAGTTAACCGATCGTCTGGTTACCTTCGGCGTACTGCTCGGGATCTCGATCCCATCGTTCTGGCTCGGACTGCTGTTGATCCTGGTGTTCGCGGTCTGGCTCGGCTGGCTGCCGGTGAGCGGGATGACGCAGGTCTGGTCGGATGCCCAGGGGTTCTCGTCCGTGGCCGATGTGGCGCGGCATCTGCTGCTGCCGGCGCTGAGCCTGGCGCTGGTAGCCGGCGGGGTGATCGGCCGGTTGACCCGCGGCGCGGCAATCGATGTGCTGGCCTCGGCGCCGGTTCGGATGGCGCGCGCGCGCGGTATCCCGGAACGCCGGGTGCTGTTGGTGCATGCGCTGAAATCGGTCTCGGCACGGATGGTGCCGGTGATCGGGCTGCAGGCCGGCTTCGTGATCGGCGGCGCGGTCTACATCGAGACCATCTTCCAATGGCCGGGCCTCGGTCGGCTCCTGGTCGAGGCGATCGCCGCGCGGGATCTGCTGCTGGTGCAGGGCGGGGTGCTGGTGCTGGCCGTCGCCTATGTCCTGGTCAATCTGGCCGCCGATCTGACGCAGCACGCGCTGGATCGGCGCACGCGGGCCGCTTGATGGTCGTGGGCTCGATTGCGATGCGGCAAGCCGAGCAGCAGGGCGAGCGGCTGCGATGAAGACGCTTGGGGCACGTCTGTTGCGCCACCCGGGTGCGATGATCGGCCTGGGCGTGCTCGGGTTGGTCGTGGTGCCGGCGCTGGCGGCGCCCTGGCTGCCGTTGGCTGATCCGACCCTGACGATGCCCGCGCAACGGATGCTGCCGGCCGGATCGACCGGCCATCCGCTCGGCACCGACGCGCTCGGCCGCGATCTGCTCGCGCGCTTGATCTGGGGCGCGCGCTCGAGCATCACCGTGGGGGTGGTGGCGGCATTGGTCGCGGCATTGATCGGCTCGCTGATCGGCATCCTCGCCGGTTTCTTCGGCCGAGTGACCGATGCGCTCTTGATGCGCGGCGTCGATGTGCTGATGGCCTTCCCGTATCTGTTGCTCGCGCTCGCGATCGTCGCCGCGCTGGGCCCAGGGCTCGCTAACGCGATGTTGGCGATTGCACTCGCCAACGTCCCCTTCTTCGCGCGCGCGGTGCGTGGGGCGGTGCTCGATATCCGCCATCAGGACTACATCGACGCGGCGCGGCTGGCCGGCCACCGTGAGTGGTGGATCGTGATCGTGGAGGTCTTGCCGAACCTGATCCCGACGGTGCTGCTGTTGATGACGACCACCCTCGGCTGGATGGTCTTGGAGACCGCGGGATTGAGCTTCCTCGGGCTCGGCGCCCAGCCGCCGGACGCGGACCTCGGCGCGATGCTCGGAACGGGGCGTGAATTCCTGACCACCTATCCGCGCGTCGCGGTGCTGCCGGGGCTGGTGATTCTGGTGCTGGTGGTTGGCATCAATCTCTTCGGCGATGCGCTGCGCGACCTGCTCGATCCGCGGCTGCGCGATCGCGGCCGGCGCCTCGGGACTCGCGCGGGCGAATGTCGTGATGCTGGTCGCCATCATGACGGCCATCCCGGTCACGACCACCGCCACGGTGACCATCCCGCTCACGCCGGTCGCCAAAAGGCGGGCCTCTCCGGTGAGGGGCAGGCGGGCGATGGGCGCTCTGCTGGGGGGGATTGCGGCGAGCCTGTCGATGATCGGCATCCCCTTGACCAGGGGCGCCGCGGGGGAAGTCCCCATGACCGCGAGGTATCGGGCGAGGGCCAGGGTGACGAGCCCCCGGATGATGCGCACAAAGGCTATCGGGCCGCGCGCGACGCACGCGAACGATCAAACGAAGGTGGCCCGACAACCGGCTCGGCGCCGCCGTTGATTGCGGCCGAGGGGCTGTCCGTGCTGGTGCCGAGCGAGCGGGGCGCTGCAGCCGCGGTGGATCGGCTCGACCTGCGGCTGCAGGCTGGCGAGCGGGTCGGGATGGTCGGCGAGTCCGGTTCCGGCAAGAGCCTCACCGCGCTCGCGCTGCTCGGATTCGCGCCGCCGGGTGGCCGGCTCGAGGGTCAGGTCGAGCTCGAGGGCACGGACCTCCTGACCTTGGATGCCGATGTGCTGCGCGATCTGCGCGGCCGGCGGATCGCCTATGTCCCGCAAGAACCTTCCGACGCGCTGGACCCGCTGCTGCGGGTCGGCGACCAACTGCGCGAGGCGATCACGGCCCATTCAAGCGAGATCAGCGCGGATGCGGATGTCGCTGTGGGTGAGGAGAGTGCGGCGGAGCTAGCAAGTACCGAGGGCGGTTCTGGAGGTCGTTCCGAGACTGGCCCTGTGCGGAGCGCCGTGGTCATGGCTGGCCTTGGTGACTTGGGAAGTGACAAACCCGGAGCTGAGACCTCCAAACGCGTTGAGACGCTATTGAACAAGGTCGGGCTGGACGGCGTCGCCGGGATTCAGCGGCGCTTTCCGCATGAGCTCTCCGGTGGCCAGAGCCAGCGCGTGGCGATTGCAATGGCGCTGGCGCACGAGCCGGACCTGCTGATCGCCGACGAGGCGACGACCGCGCTGGACGTGACGGTCCAGGCCGAGATCCTCGCGCTGCTCGAACGGCTCAGCCGCGGGCGCGACCGGTCGCTGCTGTTCGTCAGTCACGACCTGGCGTTGGTCACCGAACTCTGCGATCGGGTGCTGGTGCTCTATGCCGGGCGTGTCGTCGAGGACGCCCCGCGCGAACGGCTCCTCGACGCGCCCGCGCATCCGTACACGGTCGCACTTTTGGCCTGCTCGCCCGAGCTCGGGCGACCGCAGAAGCCGTTACCGGCAATCGCCGGCCAGCCACCGTCACCGGCCGAGGCCACCTGGGGCGCGGCTGCTGCCGGCTGTCGCTTCGCGCCCCGATGCCCAAAGGCGCAGCCGGTCTGTGAGCAGGGCGAGCCGGGACTCGACGAGCTGGCGCCGGGACATCGCGTGCGCTGTCTTTTTCCGGAGGGGAGCAAGGCAAGCGATACCGGCGACGGAGCTGATAGCACTGATAGGGTTGCTAGGGCTGATGGAGCTGATGAGGCTGATGGAGCTGAGGTGACTGATCGGCGTGCTGGTATTGATGGCGATGCTGGGAACGACGGGAGTAGGGCGCACAGCGGGCGTTTCTTTAATGAGCGGGACTCTCAGCGATGACTCAGCCATTGTTGGAGCTGCGCGGTGTTGCCAAGCTGTACTCGCAAGGCAGCGGGCTGCGTGCGCTGTGGCCTGGGGGTCGCCAGCAGCAGATGGCATTGGCGCCCACGGACCTCGTGATTCCGGACGGCGCCGCGATCGGCTTGGTTGGGGAGTCTGGCAGCGGCAAGACGACCTTGTCGCGCATCGCCGCCGGTCTGAGCCGGCCAAGCCGTGGTGAGGTCGATTGGCAGGGGACGCCGATCGAGGCCCTCGATCCCGAGGCTCGCGCCGCTTGGCGCCGCGAGCTGCAGTATGTCTTTCAGAATGCGACCGCGGCGCTGAATCCGCGCCATCGGGTCCGCCGCATCCTCCACATCACCCTGGCGGGCCTGTGGCGCGGCTCCGAGAAGCAGCGAGACCAGGCTGGGCGCCACGAACGGATCAACGAGGTTGCAGCGCAGGTCGGGCTTGGCCGGGTACTGCTCGATCGTTATCCGCATCAGCTCTCCGGCGGGCAAGCGCAGCGGGTGGCGATTGCGCGGGCGTTGCTCGGCGCCCCGAAGCTGCTGATCCTCGACGAGCCGGTCTCGGCACTCGATCTCTCGCTGCAGGCGCAGATCCTGAACCTGCTCGTTGAGCTTCGGCGCGACCTTGGGCTGACCTATCTGTTCATCTCGCATGACCTCGCCGTGGTCGAACGCCTTTGCGATGAAGTGCACGTGATGCATGACGGGCGGATCATCGAGCAGGGCGCGACGGCTGAAGTCCTGAGCAATCCGCGCAAATCCTATACCCGGCGCCTGCTAGCGGCAGTGCCGAGGCGATAGCGGCGCACCGCGGCGTCGAACCGCTAGGCGCCGACTAGGAACGGCGGCGCTTGTCGCGCGATCGCGACCTCCTATCGTCTCGACGTCACCATCCAACGGTGATCGCGCGATTTCGCGAGGTGACTAGTTGAGACGAAACGCGACCCCATTATGGGCGAGCGACTGGGGCGCTCTCGAAAGATTCGCCCAGGCCGCAGCCTTGTTTTTCCGTCATTCACAAGGGCCCGGAATGGCTGGTGCCCTGATCATTTCTCGAGGATCCTTCAATGTCCCTGATTCAACGTTCGGTCGCGGAGGCCATTGGCACGTTCTGGCTGGTGCTGGGTGGCTGCGGCGCGGCGGTGTTTGCCGCCGGGGTGCCGGATGTCGGTATTGGCTATCTCGGTGTTGCGTTGGCCTTTGGTCTCACGGTGCTGACGATGGCCTATGCAATCGGCCACATTTCCGGTTGTCATTTGAACCCGGCTGTCTCGGTGGGGCTGGCGATGGGCGGCCGTTTCAGCTGGGGCGATCTGCCGATGTACGTGATCGCCCAGACGATTGGCGCCATCGCCGCGGCATTCCTCATCCTGTATGTCGCCAGCGACATGGGCGTGTTTAAGGAGGGTCAGGCAACCTTTGAACTAGCCGCGAACAGCCTGGCCGTCAACGGGTACGGGGAGCTCTCACCGCAAGGATACGGCATGATGGCCGGGCTGCTGACCGAGCTGGTCATGACGTTCATGTTTCTCTTTATCATCCTCGGGGTGACGGATAAGCGCGGAACGGCGGTTGCCGGCGGCCTGGCGATCGGCTTGGCGCTGACCCTGATTCACCTGATCTCGATTCCGGTCACCAACACCTCCGTGAACCCGGCGCGCAGCACCGGCCCGGCTCTGGTACTGGCGCTTTCGGGTGAAGGCAAGGCGCTGGCGCAGCTTTGGCTGTTCTGGGTTGCACCGATCCTAGGCGCCGTCGGCGCTGGGCTCGCCTATCGGCTGTTTGAAGTGCGCAAGGATGGGGCTGGCGTGGTGCCGCCGGCCGCCGCTGCGCCCACCGGCACCGCGTAAGTAAGCGACCGCCTCGCCCCGGCGGGTCTGCCGGGGTTAGGGGCAACGGGATACGCGTGCGACCAGGCTGCTCAACTGTGATAATGCGCGAAATAGTCGCCATTGGCACAGTAGAGACCGCGTTTACATTAGTGGCGCCGCGGGCTATATCCTTTACATCCCATCTGGCGGTCGCTGCCACGGCACTCATCGCGGTGATTCTTTATGACGAAGAGATCCTTCGGTGAAAGTTGACGCGAGTCGTCCTCAGCGCAATCAGCCCGAGGATCAGCGGGACCTGAGTCAAGAAAAAGAGGGTTGCGAAGAGCACGAAATCCGCGCGGCCGAGAACCGTGATCCCAACCAGTGCCGTGATCGCCAGGTTGCGAGCGGTAAACTCGAGCAGCAGCGTGAAACGGTCGCTGGCCGAGAGCCCGACGAGCCACCCAAGCGTCCACCCAGTGACCATCGCGCCGGCTGAGAACAGCGACGCCACAACAGCGATGTCTGGCGAGGCGGCGCGCAGAAGCTCGCGCTGGTCATAGAGGATCAGCGCAATCAGGGCACTCAGTGCCAGTAGGCTCAAACGCCGCAAGGCCCGCTTTTGGCGGTGGACCTTGCGCGGTTGCCAGCGTCGTAGCAGCATGCCGACCGCGATCGGAAGAACGAGCATCAGCAGCAGCTGCATTGCCATCGCGAGCACGGGTGCCGGCACGACGTCCTGCGGCATCATGAACAACGAGAATCCAGCACTGCAGAGCAACGGCATCGTCAGCATCGCCGCGACTGTGGTGACGGCGGTCAAGGTCACCGAGAGTGCCACATTGGCAGCGGCGAATAGGCTGTAGACGTTGGAGATCGCGCCGCCCGGGCTGGCGGCGACCAGCACCATGCCGGCGACAATGTGCGGCGGCGGCTCAAGGACCAAGATCAACGCCGCGGCCATCAGCGGCAACAGGAGGAGCTGACCGGCGGTTGCCGTGATCACTGCGCGGGGATAGCGCAGGACGCGGCGAAAGTCGCTGGGTGACAGCTCAAGACCAACGACGAGCATCAACAGCCAAACGACAGCTGGAACGGCGAGATCGGCAATTGGGTCCAGCCCGGTCATCCTGTTCTATAGCGCCAGAGCCGGTTCTAGACCGCGACTGTATCGCCGGCTCGCCTTTGGCGCTGGATGCCCAGCTTCTTCATCTTCGAACGCAGGGTGTTCGGGTTGAGACCGAGCCGCTCGGCGGCATTCCCTTTGCCGTTGATGCGCCAGCCGCATTGCGCGCAGACCGCTTGGATATGCTCGCGCTCGACTTGCGCCAGCGTCAGCGTTGAGGACTTCGAGACGGCCGTTCCTTGCGCGCTCTGGGATAGGGGCTCGTGCCTTGCCGCAGCGGTGCTTGGGCTGACCCCCTCGATGATCAGCTCAGGGCCGGCGGAGACGATCATCGAGCGTTCGATGATGTTCTCGAGCTCGCGGACGTTGCCCGGCCAGTCGTATGCGGTGAGCTGAGCGATGGCTTCGTCGCTTAGACGGAGGCGTTTGCGTCCCAGCTTGGGCCGGAGCTTGTCCATGAAGAAGGCCGCCAACAGCGGGATGTCCGCGCGCCGCTCGCGCAACGGTGGCACCCTGATCGGAAACACACCGATTCGGTAGTAGAGGTCGGCGCGAAAACGGCCTTGCTCGATCATCACATCGAGATCGCGATTGGTTGCGGCAATCACGCGCGTGTCGATGCGACGGGTCTCCGAGGAGCCGAGCCGCTCAAATTCGCCGCTCTGCAGCACGCGCAAGAGCTTCGCCTGGAGCTCGAGCGGCAGCTCGCCGATCTCGTCGAGCACGATGGTGCCGCCGTCCGCGAGCTCAAAGCGACCGGGGCGCTTGGTCACTGCACCGGTGAAGGCGCCACGCTCGTGCCCAAATAGCTCGCTCTCCATCAAGGCAGCCGGTAGCGCCGCGCAGTTCACCCGCACTAGGGGGCGCTGCGCGCGCAGACTTCGTCTGTGCAGGGTCGTGGCAATCAGATCCTTCCCGGTTCCGGTCTCCCCGAGCAACAGGACGGTGCTGTCGGTGCGTGCGACCTGATCGATTTGCTGTGCAACCTGACGCAGCGTGCTGCTCTCGCCGACCACCGCTTCGTGCTCATGGGCATGCAAGACCTGCTCGCGCCAGACCGCGTTTTCCGACTCCAGCCGGTGACGCAGGCGCTCGTTTTCGACCAGGGCCTGATGTAGGTCTTCATCCTGCTGACGCCGCGCGAGCGCGTTGGCGAAGACCCCGGCGATCAGACGCAAACGCCGGATCAGCGCTTCCGGCCATTCGCGCTCCTCCCGAACGTTGCCGAACGAGACCCAACCGAGCGTTCGTTCTCTCGCGGTGAGCGGGAATGCGGCTATCGATTTGAGCCCCGCAACGCGCAACGACGCGAGGTCTGTCGCATGGTCCGCGGGCAGCGCGTCGATCCGCTCGAGGACGATCTGCTCGCCGACCTGGACGCGCTTGGTCAAGTTGGGAAAGTCCGCGATGCGCAGCGGCGAGGGTAACGGCTCGACTCCGGGGATCGCCCACGAATGCGTTGCCATGAGCTGACCCTGGGCGTCATCGAAACGGCCGATGGTGCTGCGGTCGACCCCCAGAAAGAGGACGATCCGTCGCAGCGCCTCGATGATCTGAACATCCAACGCATCTGGATCGACATGGACGAATGACGCCGCAAGCTCGGTGAGCAGGTCTTCGAAATGCGCGTCCACCGTGGGCGTCATTGCAAATCCTCTCGAGCGTTGTCCCGTTTACAACGGTTGGCCAAGCTCCACCGCGGCGTTGGCGTCGCCCATGATATGCCGCGAGTGACGACATTTCGAGACAAGAATCGACGATATGTCGTGAGCGGAGCGCATCGGCATTCGCTCACGCGTTTCCATTTCCTTGGGTAATGCTCGTTGTGTGAAGTGCTTAGCGGGTTTCTGTCTTGCCGAAGCAATACTTGGCATCGGCCGTGCTGCAGGCCCTCCTCCACATGATGGACATCACGACAACCGATCCCTTTGGAGGACCTCACTGAATGGCAAGACTCAACTTACCGATGCTGATGGCGGCCCTGGCGCTCGCAGCGCCGCTGCATGCCGAGCAGGCACCCTCGTCAGCCCCGGCGCCGTCCCAGGCTTCGACGGCTGACACCTGGGGGAAGCCCAATATCCTCGTCGTCTGGGGCGACGACATCGGCCGCTCCAATATCAGCGCCTATACGCACGGCCTGGTCGGCTACAAGACGCCGAACATCGACCGCATCGCCAATGAGGGCATGACCTTCACCGACTACTATGGCGAGCAATCCTGTACGGCCGGGCGCTCGTCGTTCATCACCGGCCAGAGCGTGTTCCGCACCGGTCTCTCAAAGGTTGGCCTGCCGGGTGCCAAGGAGGGTATGCAGACTGAGGACCCCACCATCGCTGTCATGCTCAAGGCCCTCGGCTATACCACCGGTCAGTTCGGCAAGAACCACCTCGGCGACCGTGACGAGCATCTGCCGACGAACCACGGCTTCGACGAGTTTCTCGGCAACCTCTATCATCTCAACGCCGAAGAAGAGCCGGAGAACGAGGATTATCCCGGCGATATGGTCCTTGCCAACGGCAAGACCTTTCAGGAGCAATATGGACCGCGGGGTGTCATCCATTCGTGGGCCATGCCCGACGGCAGCCAAAAGATCGAGGACACGGGTCCTCTGACCAAGAAGCGCATGGAGACGGTCGACGACGAGACCTCCGATGCCGCGATCCGCTTCATCGAAGACAACACCAAGGCCGGCAAGCCCTGGTTCGTCTGGTGGAACGGCACCCGCATGCACTTTCGCACGCACGTGAAGGACGAGCTGCGCGGGATCTCAGGACAGGATGAATATGCCGATGGCATGGTCGAGCACGACAGGCACATCGGCAAGTTCCTCGACAAGCTGGACGAGCTCGGTATCGCCGACAACACCATCGTCTTCTACTCCACCGATAACGGCCCGCACTACAACACCTGGCCGGATGCGGCCGCGACGCCGTTCCGCGGCGAGAAGAACACCAACTGGGAAGGCGGTTGGCGGGTGCCGGCCATGGTCCGCTGGCCCGGCAAGATTGCGGCCGGCGAGTGGACCAACGAGATCGTCCATCACATGGACTGGTTTCCGACGCTCGTTGCGGCCGCCGGCGATCCCAAGGTCAAAGAGCGCTTGCAACAAGGTGTCCGCGTGCCGGCCATGGAGCGCGATTACAAGGTCCATCTGGACGGCTACAACATCCTGCCGTTGCTCTCGGGTGAGGCCGATAAAGGTCCGCGCAAGGAGATCTTCTATTTCTCGGACGACGGCGACCTGACCGCGCTGCGCTACGACGACTGGAAGCTCATCTTTATGGAACAGAAGACCGCGGGGACCTTCCGCGTCTGGATGGACCCGTTTATCCCGCTGCGTGTGCCGCTGATCGAGAACCTACGCCGTGACCCCTACGAGCGCGCCGAGATCACCTCGAACACCTACTTCGATTGGGTCATCGACCGCGCCTATCTGCTGGTGCCTGCCCAGGCCTATGTCGGGCAGTTCTTGGAGACCTTTCAGGAGTTCCCACCGCGCCAGAAGGCCGCAAGCTTTAGCCTCGATCAGGTGATGGAGAAGCTGACCCCCAGCGGCGGCTGAGGTCGCCGGAGTGGACAGGGACGTCCCTTTAGCC
This sequence comes from Gammaproteobacteria bacterium, assembly GCA_009908845.1. Classification (GTDB taxonomy): domain Bacteria; phylum Pseudomonadota; class Gammaproteobacteria; order Chromatiales; family Chromatiaceae; genus Lamprobacter. Next base: position 13,414 of record JAAAOQ010000206.1, on the reverse strand, counting down.
GCCGTCTTCCGGCCCGGAGCGGTCGCCGAAAACCGAAATCTGAATCTACGATGAGTCTAAAGTAGAGACCCATGATGCGTATCCTGACAATTCCCCTTCTCACCCTGACGCTCGCCCTATCCCTCGCCGCCGTCGCCGACCCGCTGCCGTCTTGGAAGGATACTCCGGCAAAACAGAGGATCACCGACTTCGTCGACGCTGTGACCACCGAGGGCAGCGAGGACTTCGTTTCGACGCCCGAGCGTATCGCGGTGTTTGACAACGACGGAGCGCTGTGGGTGGAGCAGCCCATGTATACCCAGCTCGCTTTCGTGCTTGATCGTCTAGCGGAGATGGCGTCGGAGCATCCGGAATGGCAGGAACAGCAGCTGTTTAAAGCCGCGCTCGAGGGCGATAAACAGGCACTCGGGGAGGCCGGCATGGAAGGGCTGATGACGCTGCTGATGGCCACCCACGCCGGCATGACCAGCGCCGAGTTCGCCGAGCTCGCGCGCGACTGGATCGGCGCCGCCCGCCATCCCCGTTTTGAGCGACCCTATACCGAGCTGGTCTACCAGCCCATGCTCGAGCTGCTCGAGTATCTGCGCGAGAACGGCTTTAAGGCCTATATCGTCTCCGGCGGCGGCATCGCCTTCATGCGCCCGTGGACAGAACAGGTTTATGGTATCCCGCCAGAGCAGGTGATTGGCTCGCAGATCGAGCTGGCGTATGAGGTGCGTGACGGTGAGCCAGTGATCGTCCGAGAGTCCGAGATCGCGTTCATCGACGACAAGGCTGGCAAGCCGGTTGGTATCCAGCGCCACATTGGCCGGCGCCCGGTCTTGGCGTTCGGGAATTCGGACGGTGATTACCAAATGCTCGAGTGGACGACCGCCGGTCCGGGTGCTCGACTCGGGCTGCTTCTGCATCACGATGATTCCGAACGTGAGTATGCTTACGATCGCGAGAGCCATGTCGGGCGGCTCGATCGCGGCTTGAACGATGCGGCCGACAAGGGCTGGCAGATCATCTCGATGAAGCGCGATTGGCGCGCTGTCTTCCCGAACGATTCGCCAGGCGACTCGCAATGAACGCACCTGAACCGTTGCACCGCGTGCAAGCGCATTCCGGACGAGCCGGTCCGGCTCCGATCTCAACACCGCGTTCAGCTGGCCGGCGCTCGGCGCTTCCTTCCTTTTTGAGCCGCGGCTCGAATCGGCTCCAGCGACTAACCGATACTTGAGGAGTGAGCCGCTGAGCGGTGGTGGGAACCCATCCCGGCTCAGCGGCAATCAGATGCGCGCCCGTTCCAGACATTGCTCTTTACTCTTCGCTCTTCGCATCGCGGTTTGTTGTTTTCTGATGACGGCATCCTTCGGTGATGCGATCGGTGGCCCCGCAGCCCTGGACGCTGGTGGAGACCTGGGTGCCGTGGCCGGAGAGACCGAGGTCTTCATGAGTGCGGACGCGCGCGAGCGGCTTCAGGCAAGGATGCCGGCCGAGCCTCTACAGGTTCGGGTGGCCGTCAAGCTGGATCAGATCGTGTCGATTGATCAGCGGGCCGAAAACTTTACCGCAGTCGTGACCTTGCTGGTGCGCTACAAGGACCCGCTACTGGCCTACGACGTACTGCCCGGTGACCGGCCGTTGCGCATGTTTCGGTTCGATGCTTTCAAGGCGTATGCCGAGGGAGAGGACGCGTTGTGGCCGGAGCTTGCGTTCCTCAATCAGCAGGGCAAGCGAGATATCACGGCGCGGACCATCGCTTTGTCGCCGGCGGGCGAGGTCTATGCCTACACCCGCTTCACAACGACCTTCCAGGCGCCAGACTTCGACTTCCGGCTGTTCCCCTTTGATCATCAGGTCTTTCACATTCGCATCCTCTCGATCTTGCCGGAGGGAATCGTCGAGCTGATGCCGCTCAGTGGCGAATCCGGGCTTGGTGATCAGCTTGGAGAGGAAGAGTGGATCATCTATGACCCCGAGGTCACGGTGGACATCCGCGATGATCAGATCGGGCTGCCAAGCTCGGAGCTCGTTCTCACGTTCAAGGCCTATCGGCATCTCATCTATTATGTGACTCGAATCTTCTTGCCGATGCTGGTGATCCTTCTTGTCACCTGGTTTACCTTCAAGCTCAAGGACTATGTGAAGCGGATCGACGTCGGCATTACCACGTTGTTGCTGTTCATCGCGTTCAACTTCACGGTGTCGAGCGATCTGCCGCGATTGGGTTATGTGACGGCGATGGACGCGATCATGACCGCGGCATTCGTGATCACTGGGGCCGTGCTGATGGTTAACATCTACCTACGGCGCCTACAGGTCTCCGAGCAAGGCGTGCGGGCAGAGCGCCTCGATCGCTATGCCACTTGGCTGTATTGGCCCGCCTACGTTCTCGGCACTTCTGTGGCGTTGGTGCTGCTTTAGCTCGAAAGTCGGGTTGCCGGGCGCCAGCCTTGGTATGCGCGAGGAAGAGCCGGAGAACGGGGACGACGCGCCTGATCTCGCGCTGCCCAACGGTGAGACCTTCCCGGAGCGGCTCGGTCCGCGCGCTGATCCATTTCAGGGCGCGAGCGGACAGGATGGAACAGAGTGAGAACGCCACTCGTCGGGTGTCCCTGCTGGAGGATCTTCGCTGTATACCCATCTCAAATCCGTTTTCGGTTTTGCTCGACCGCTCCGGGTCGCGTCACGGCGCCCGGCGCAGTCATGGGGGGACGCCGTGAATCCATCCGTGGAGGCTTGACGACGGCATTCATGCCGTCGACACCCCCGCTCGCCGTCACCCGACCCTCCGCTCTGCCGTGCCGAACCCTGAAGTGCTTTGGGTATAATTCTGATGAGTAAGCGACCATGACCCCGAACAAGGACTGCGATTGGCTGCTCGAGCGCGCCGATCGACGAGCCGATTGCGCTCTGGCCCGAGCCCTCGGACGATGGCCGTTCCGGCTGTTCTTGTTGGTTTCGATGTTCGTCTTCGCGCAGACGGACGCCGCACCGCCAGCGCCGGCGCCGACCTCTGGATTCGCGGGCAGTGAACGCTGTACATCCTGTCATGCGGCCGAATTCGAGCTCTGGCGCGGCTCCCACCACGACCTTGCGATGACGCGGCCGACCGATGAGACCGTTCTCGGCGACTTCGATGAGGCGGAACTGACCGCTCATGGTGTCCGGTCTCGGTTCTTTCGTCAGGGTGACGACTGGTTCGTCCGCGCCGATGGGCCGGACGGCGCGCTGCGCGATTACCGCATCGCCTACACCTTCGGCTGGCAGCCGCTGCAGCAGTACCTGATCGCGTTTCCGGACGGCCGATTGCAGGCCCTTGGCTTGGCCTGGGACAGCCGTCCGGCGGCCGAAGGCGGGCAGCGCTGGTTCCATCTTTACCCCGACGAGCCAGCGATGGGGCCGGAGCATCCGCTGCATTGGACCTCTCGCGAGCAGACCTGGAACTACCAGTGTGCAGACTGCCATTCGACCGGGCTCGAGAAAGGGTACGACCTTGAGCGCGATGCTTACGCGACCACCTGGGCCGAGATCGATGTCGCCTGCGAGGCCTGCCATGGTCCGGCCAGCGCGCATGTCGCCCAGGCCACCGCGGCGGCGGCCGGCGACGCCAATGCCTGGACCCGCGACAAAGGCCTTGCCGTGGCACTCGGCGAGACCGCCGAGGTGCGCTGGCTCGTCGATCCTGAGACCGGCCTTCCACGGCGCTCGCCGCCTCGCACCAGCCACGCCGAAACCGAGCTCTGCGCGCGCTGCCATTCCCGTCGCGGCCAGATCCATGCCGAACAGGTGCCCGGTTCGCCGCTCGGCGATCGTTACCAGCTCGCGCTGCTGGACCCTGGGCTCTATCACGCCGACGGGCAGATCCTCGATGAGGTCTTCGTGCACGGCTCCTTCCTCCAGAGCCGCATGTATGCCGCCGGCGTCACCTGCTCCGACTGTCACGAGCCGCACAGCCTCAGCCTGAAGCGCGACGGCGACGAGGTCTGCGCGCAGTGCCATCCGGCGGCACGCTACGCGAGTCCAGAGCACCATCATCATCCCACCGAGAGCGACGGCGCCTCCTGCATCGGATGCCACATGCCGCAACGCGATTACATGCGGATCGACGCCCGTGCCGATCACAGCTTGCGCATTCCGCGCCCGGATTTGAGCATCAAGATCGGCACCCCGAACGCGTGCAACACTTGCCATCGGGACAAGACCGCCCGCTGGGCTCTGGACGCGGTGACCGAATGGTACGGCACGGCGAGCTCGCGCCGACCGCACTACGGCGAAGCGCTCGCGGCGGGCAGGGATCAGGCCGTGGAAGCCCGCTCCGTGCTAGTCGCCTTGGCGCAGGATGCCGCGATGCCCGGGATTGCGCGCGCGACCGCCATCGAACGGCTGCAACCCCTACTCCAGCCGGAGCAGATCGCCGGTTTGCCGGCCTTGCTGACGGATGCGGATGCGTTGGTCCGCCAGGCTGCGCTCGGGTGGCTTGATGTCACCGATGCTCAGCTGCGGTACCGGCTCGGCATGCCATTGCTCGAGGACCCGATCCGAAGCGTGCGGCTTACCGCGGCCAGGGTGCTCGCCCCATTGGCTCGCTATGAATTGCCGGATTCGGAGCGCCTCCGCCTCGATGCGGCCTTGGACGCCTACCGCGACGCCCAGCTCGTCAATGCCGAGCGCCCGGAGTCGCACCTGAACATCGGCTTGGCCGAGATGGCACAAGGCAAGGTCGCGATGGCGCGCAAGGCCTATCGACAGGCGCTCGCGCTCGATCCGACATTCGCGCCCGCCTATACCAATCTGACCGACCTCTTCCGTGCCCTCGGCTCGGATGCCGAAGCCGAGGCAACACTGCGCGCCGGTCTTGCGGCGGTTCCGGAGCAGGCCGCGCTGACCCATTCACTGGGCTTACTGCATATCCGGCAGCATCGCACGCAGCAAGCGCTGACAGCCTTGCGTCGCGCCGCAACGCTCGCCCCCGAGAATGCGCGCTACGCCTATGTGTATGCGTTGGCGCTGGAGGCCGAAGGCAAGCTCGATGAGGCCCTGAAGATCCTAGCGGCGGCTCACCTTGAGGCGCCGGCCGATCGCGACATCTTGGTCGCGCTCATGACCATCAGCCAGGATGCGGGGAACCGCCCGGCGGCCATGGAGTTTGCCCGACGTCTCAAGCAGCGTTGGCCCGATGATCCGCAGATGGAGGCGTTGATTGGTGAGCTCGGGCTGTAAACAGGCGCTCTAACATGATTAGTGCTACAAACGGGGGGTACCTTGGACCGCGACGTCGGCCTTCATGCGCAGCTCAACCGGCTTGTCCCAGACGATCTCGGTCTCTTCCAGCTGGAACCGGGCATGCCAGTGGTTGCGCTGATCGGAGGCGGCTGCCCCGATGACGCGGAGTTCATCAAAGCGCAGGGATGAGTCGGTGACGTCGAAACGCATCCAGTTTGGGACGCCATCACGCACCAGGGCATCCAGCTCGTGATTTGGTCGTCAAAGATCGGCCACCTCGTCGGCAGATCCGAAGACCTCGATGCCCAGACGCTCTGCCACCGGCCGTGCCTCGGGCCTCACCATTGGTGAGATGACGAGCTTGCGGCTCGCCTCGCGACCATGGCGGCGCTGGTAGTACTGAACCTTGCGGTCGAACGTGTAGATGTCCGACTTCGACATGGACGACTTGAGCTCGCAGAGAATGAGATCGCCATTGCGCACAATGATGTCGATCTCGACCTGATCGGGCACGCCGAAGACCGTGCCCTCGTCATCAAACTCGTTGACGTTGATGACCTCGACGCCAAAGGACTTCTCCAGGATGCCCTTGAGGGCGGAGCGGAAGCTGGCCTCGGAGGCCAAGCCTCAGCGAGCGCCTAGGGCACCGATGCCTTGCTCTTGTCGAGTACGGGTCTGCCTGATCTCATCAAGCAATTGGTGGTTGAAGCGGTTCTGCTCTTCCCACTTCCGGTTCTGCTCTTCCCACTGGCGATCTTGCTTGTCCCATTTGCGCGCTTGTTCCTCGCGGTCAGCTGCCAGCTCCCGGAGCATACGGTCGAAGCGGTCGTCGAAGCGCTCGGCGGGCACCGCGGTGCGGCGGATCAAGTCTTCTAGCCAATGGCGAAAGTCGGTGTCCTGCTGGAGCAGAGCCGGGAGCTCGGCCTGAAGTTGGGATTTGATCTCGTCGATAGACATCTTGAACACCTAGCGCCGTTAACGCCCGATTAGGATTGCAGGCTCAAGCTTACTCGATGAAGGACGCATAGCGCGCAAGGTGGTTAGCCTATGGCTGCTTTCTGCACCGCCGGGCCTCGAATGGTTCCCACCCGTGTTCTATCTCAAACTAATAGTCGCTGATGCGCCCTGTGAGAAGCCCTATGGCCTGCGGCCGGTAGCTGATCCCCGTTGTCGCTACCCGTTCTACTCTGTGCTATCAGAAGCGACTGACGCAAGAATGGACCCGTTGGCCACTTTGAGCTATTGCGACGAAGGGCGAGGATGGTTCAGTAAATGAGTATATTCAAATATTGATCTATATCAAACCGATCCAGCAAACCTCTGACTAAGCTGATTCGGCACCGTGCCGAGACGGTCGGTTGCCTCGATCGACAATGCCAATGAACGGAGGTGAAGAAATGCTCGTCAAGAAGCGTCTGTTGCTTGCTGCTGGCCTGGCCGGCGCCACCCTCTTTGCGGCCGGGTCCGCGAATGCCTTCTGGGGACCGTTCAATCCTTGGAATTGGGGAAACGGCTGGGGGCCTGGATGGGGTAACGGCTGGGGCGGGCCCTGGTATGGGCCGGGCTACGGCTATGGCTATCCCGGATACTGGGGAGGCTATCCGGGCTACTATGGTGGAGGCTATCCATATGCCTATGGCGTCGCGCCTTATGGCTATGGCTATCCGGCCTATGGGTATGCGGCACCGGCCGCACCGGCTGCGAGCGAGTCGTCGAAGTAGGCTCCCGAGGGGCGGGTCTGCCCGGCTGTGGGCGGCCGCCCCGATCTGATTGCTCGGACTTCAGGGTCGTCTTACCCGTTTCAGAGGATCATTCGGCCCTTGCCTGAGCAGGGCACTCGCCGGCCGCCCGTTTCAGGCTGTTCAGGCGCTTAGCGACACCCAGCGCGATCATCAGGTTGCTCAGCGAGAGTAACGCCTCGCTGCCGCCGTGCAATGCGTCGGCATGGGACAGGCTCGGTAGCCCCCAGCGCTCCACGGCAATCTGGGTACTGAACAGGGTGACAACGACGAACACCAATAGGAACCAGAAGCCGAAGAGGGTGAGCGGCGAGAACAGGCGCCGGTCGGCACGGTAGGCGAACAGCAGCGCCACCAAGAAGCCAAGGTAGAGCGCATTGGTGCCGGGCAATAGGGCCGACGCCCCGTCCGTGCTTGTCGCTACTCGGAAGAGTCCCCAGGCGAGTCCGGCAGGTACCAGCAGCCAGGCCATCCGGGCGCTGCGCCCTGGCAACATCGACAGTGTCGCGGCCAGCAGCAGTAGACTGCCCAAGAAGGTCAGTGCGCGGGCCGCCACCAGGCTGCTGTCCCAGCGGTCGCCGCTGACGTGGAAAACCAAGATCGCCAGTCCCCCGAGCAGATGCGGCAGCATGCAGAGCGCGAACACCCGCAGCGGCCGGCGGTCGATCGCGCGCCCGTAGCGGTCGAGCAGGACCATCGCCGCGGTCCACTCGCTGACCGTGAGCAGGTGAATGATCCAGGTGGGCAGGGATAAGAGCATGGCGGTGGCCGATCGTCCGCCTCGTTAGCGCTGCACGCCAGAGGGAGGTGTAATCTGCTCCAACGATACAGGAACTCGACGATAACGGAGCCAACTGGAAAGCTGCAATCGTTGCCGGGTATCGATGCAGGTTCACGCAGATTGCGGTCCGTACCCCAGCCGACTCAGGCCGATAGAGCGCGATCCGGCCATCCTTGGAGCCGGTTCACGGAGGTTGCGGTCCGTAGCCCAGCCGACTCGCGAATCGAAAGCCGGCCGGAGGAGCAGCGCCAGCCAGACTGGATGCCTCCCGGAGGCGAGCGATGTCTCGCGCACGGGGCTTGAGGTTGATGACCGGCTGCGTCTGCTTCAGCTGGTGGCTGTGGTATCCGGAGCCGACGGCGGGTCTTCATCGAGCGATAGCAGCGCAGCGTTGCCGCCGGCGGCCGCGGTGTTGACCGAGAGCGCTCGCTCCACGGCGAAACGCGGGAGGTAATGGGGGCCTCCGGCCTTGGGGCCGGTCCCGGAGAGCGCTTCGCCACCGAACGGCTGCACGCCGACGACGGCGCCGATCATGTTTCGGTTCACATAGCGGTTCCCGGCCCTGACGCCTGGCTGATCGGAGCCAGTGAGTCGGCGGATGTGATGGTCGATGCGGCTATGGATGCCGAAGGTCAGACCAAAACCGGTGCCGTTGATCGCGGCCATGACCTCATCGAGCGCATCGGCCCGGTAACGGATGACATGCAGGACCGGGCCAAAGACCTCGCCGTCGAGCTGCTCGATGTTGTCGAGCTCATAGGCGACGGGTGCAACGAAGCTGCCATGATCGGTTTCCGGCGGAAGCGAGCAGCGATAGATCAGCCGCGCCTCGCGATCCATGCGCGCGCAATGGGCCGCGAGTGCCTGCTGGGCGTCGGTGTCGATCACCGGACCGACGTCAGTCGCCAGGTCCCAGGGGTCTCCGATCTGCAGCTCCGCCATTGCGCCGGCGAGCATGGTCAGCATGCGCTCGGCGACATCTTCCTGGATGTAGAGCACGCGCAGCGCCGAGCAGCGCTGCCCGGTGCTCTGGAAGCTCGACTGCAGCACGTCACCAACCACCTGCTCGGGCAGCGCCGAGGCGTCGACCACCATCGCATTCTGGCCGCCGGTCTCGGCGATCAGCGGCACGATCGGGCCGTTCCGCTCGGCGAGCTGCCGGTTGATCCTTTGCGCGGTCGCGACCGAGCCGGTGAAGGCGACGCCGGCGATGCGCGGGTCGGCGACCAGCGGCGCGCCGACGCTGGGTCCGTCGCCTGGTAGCAGCTGGAGCGCCGCATCCGGGACGCCGGCAGCGCGCAGCAGCTCGACCGCCCGCGCGGCGATGAGCGGGGTCTGCTCGGCCGGCTTGGCGACAACGGTGTTACCGGCCGCGAGCGCGGCAGCGACCTGGCCGGTGAAGATCGCAAGTGGGAAGTTCCACGGGCTGATGCAGACGAACACCCCACGGCCATGCAGCGAGAGCTGGTTGCGCTCGCCGGTCGGGCCAGGCAGCTCCAGCGGTGCGGCGAAGGACTCCCGGGCGCGAGCCGCATAGTAGCGGCAGAAGTCCGCCGCCTCGCGCACCTCGGCAATGCCGTCGGGGATCGATTTGCCCGCCTCGCGGCAGCAGAGCGCGACCAGCTCGCCAAGATGGGCCTCGAGCCGGTCGGCGGCGGCCTCGAGACATTGCGCCCGCTGATCGGTAGGTGCTCGATCCCACGCGGGGAAGGCAGCTGCGGCGGCTACAATGGCGGCGCTCACCTGCTCTGGAAGCGCATCCTGGACCTGTCCGACAGTGCGGCGGTGATCGGCTGGGGACTGCAGCGTGCGCACCGCCGGTTGGCGGCTGCGGCGCGATCTGTCATCGACGCCCGAGGCTGAGCTGGATGGTGCGCGGCGCGTTTCATCAGGCCCTGTGGCGGAACGGGCTTCAACCCCAGAGCTCGTCGCCACGCGAGACCCGGCGCCACGCTGTCGGTCTCGCTGGTTCGTCTTCGAGCTGGCGGCAGCCGCCACCATCGGCACTGCTTCCCTCAGGGGCACGTCAGCCGAGTCCATCGCGCGATACAGGGTCGCGACCGCGGCTGGATCGCTGAGGTCGCGCCCTGCGGAGTTGGCACGATCAGGCCGATACAGGTCGGACGGAGCCGGGATGCGCGGATGCGGGGCCTCGGGCTGCGAGGCGGCCACCTCGACCGGATCGGTGACGACCTGCTCGACCGGTTGGCTCGCATCGGCGATGCGATGCACGAACGAGCTATTGGCGCCGTTCTCGAGCAGACGCCGGACCAGATAGGGCAACAGCTCATCGTGGCTGCCGACCGGATCGTAGGCTCGGCATGGGGTTCCAGTCTGATCCAGCACCTCGGCATGCAGGGCCTCGCCCATCCCGTGCAGGCGCTGCAGCTCGAAGGGTCGGCCGTTGGCCATCCCGAGCACCGCCGCGATGCTGTGGGCGTTGTGGGTGGCGAACTGCGGATAGATCCGCTCGCCGAGCTCGAGCAGGCGCCGGGCACAGGCGAGGTAGTCGAGGTCGGTGTTGGCCTTGCGGGTGAAGACCGGATAGCTGGGCAGGCCAAGTTGCTGTGCGAGCTTGATCTCGGTATCCCAGTACGCGCCCTTGACCAGGCGCACCATCAGACCGCGCCCGCGGCGGTCCGCGAGCTCGCCGAGCAGTGCACAGGCGTCGAGCGCCCGGCGCTGATACGCCTGCAGTGCGATGCCAAGCCCCTGCCAGCCGCCAAGTCCGGGCTCGGCGCAGAGGGCGGCCAGGACATCGAGCTGCAGATCGAACCGACTCGCCTCCTCGGCGTCGATCGTGAGACCGATCTCCGCCGCGGCGGCAGCCTGCGCAAGCTCCAGCGTTCGGGCGACCAGCTTAGGGCGAACCCGGGACCACTGCGCAGGCTCGAAGCGCGGATGCAGGGCCGAGAGCTTGATCGAGATGCCAGGGCCGTCGATCGGCCCGGCGCCGGCCGCGGCGCGACCGACCGCGGCGATCGCGTGCTGGTAGCGCGCGAAGTACCGCTCGGCATCCTCAGCGGTGCGCGCCGCCTCGCCGAGCATATCGAACGAGTGCCGGTAGCGGGCCTCGTCGCCCTTCACGCTGCGTGCGAGCGCCTCGTCGATGTCGCGGCCCATCACGAACTGATGACCGAGGATCGCCATCGCCTGACGCAGGGCCTCGCGCACCAGTGGCTCGCCGCCGCGCCGGACCCGCTGGCGCAAGGCCGCCAACAGGCCGGTCTCCGGATCGGCGGGGTCGTCGTCCGGCTCCAGCAACCGGCCGGTCAGCATCAGCGCCCAGGTCGAGGCGTTGACGAACAGCGAGCCGCCGTCTGCGTTGCCGCCGCGGCGCCATTCGGTGCCGCCGAGCTTGTCGCGGATCAGCGCGTCGAGCGTGGCATCGTCCGGGATGCGCAATGCCGCCTCGGCCAGACACATCAGCGCGATGCCCTCACGGCTGGTGAGCCCGAACTCGGCCAGGAAGCGATCCAGCAGACCGGCGCGGCCGTGGCGGCGCACCGCGTGCACCCAGCTCCGGGCGCGCTTCAGGACTCGGGCGCGTGCTGAGCTCTCGAGGGCAATCGCATCGATCGCATGCGCTCGCAACTGCTGCTCGTCGGCGAAGCGGGACGCATTCACGCTGCTCCAAGCCGGGATGTCTGTCAGTGCTGGCAATGGAAGAGTCATCGCACTTGCCTTGCTTGGTGGGTGGTCAGAGGACGCTGCTCGCCGGGTCTTGGCTCCTTGATACCGATGCGACCGTCTGGCAGTCAGTTCAGGCTTCTGTCTCAGCCATGACCAGAATCAAGAGCGTCATTTTCCTGAGACCGCTTCCCGCCCGAATGATCCTAGACATGATGTCTAGGCCGCCGTTCGGATGGCTCCGTGTTCCTCCCGGTCAGCTATGCCGGCGTGGCGCGGCACCGTCCGAGCGGTGATGCCGGGTGTCGGCGCGCCCCTTGTCGTCGTTGCACCTCCTGCTTCGCAAGCCGCTACCCGAATAGGCGTTCCTGAGCGTCATGGAACGGCGGGACGGCGAAACGAACGCCTGATTAATGCCCCAGGATGGGTCTTGTCCAGGCGGTGGAAAGCGCCTAATCTCAAGTTAGCTAACAGGAGACCAATCATGCGCACTCAGTTCAATATTCACGAGGCCAAGACCCATCTATCCCAGCTGATCGAGCAGGTGGAGGCCGGCGGCGAGGCAATCATTGCTCGGGCCGGAAGGCCAGTCGTTCGTCTCGTGCGCGTCGATGAGGAGCCCAAGCGACGCAAGCTCGGGCGGCTAGAGGGCCAATTCAAGCTCCCTGACGAGCACGCCACTCCGATTCCGGATACCCCGGACGATTTTGTCGACGCTGTCGAGGGCCGCTGATGCGTGTCTTGACCGACACGCATATTCTGCTTTGGGCCTTGTTGCGGCCAGGGCGCCTCGATGCGACCGACAGGGATGTATTGGAATCGCCCGAGCACCAGGTGTTCTTCAGCGCCGTCAATATCTGGGAGATCACGATCAAGCGGGCACTCGATCGTCCGGATTTCGACGTCGAGCCCGAGGCGGTCTATCGCGCCGCGCTGGAAACCGGATTTCGCGAGCTGCCGGTATCCGCAGTCCATGCCGCGGCGGTGCGGCACTTGTCGGCCCATCATCGCGATCCCTTCGACCGCCTACTGGTCGCCCAAGCGAGGACCGAGCCGCTGTTCTTGATGACCAACGACCCGCTGATTGACCTTTATGCTGTAAAGCGGATCGGCGGACCCGTTTGAATCGATTAGGGGTGTTACCCTGACATCGATGCTTCACGGCAGTGTCCAAACAGCCTCGAAGCGTCAAGCCGAGGTCGGCAAGGCGACCGCGCTCCCGCTGCTTCGCCGCCAGCGTTGGCTGGACCCGAAGCAATCGGATTGTGCACCCCATGCGCTTGCTGACGCGGTTTGTGAGAGGCTGCTGGACGCCGCGGCCTGAGCCCGCGCGATCCCCGCCGAGCTCAGGGTTGGGAAGACTGGACATCCCGCTGCTTAGAGCGACATGATTCAAACCCGGCCCGGCCACTCGAGATCCGTTCCGGTAGCAATAGGGGGAATCATTGATGCGGCTTCTCCGTTTCGTCCTCGCCTGCACCCTTGCTTTGGGTTTCGTCACCACGGCCAGCCCTTTAAAGGTGAGCTGCCAGAGGTGCTAACGCCCAGCCAGGAGTTTAGCCGTGGAGACATGCGGCTTGCCCTTGTGCTTAGTCCGCGGGGTGGGAGGCTTTTTCGGTCCGCGCGGGCTCTTGCGCAGCGTCTTGAGGTTGACGCGCTGCGCCAAGGCGAGCAGCAAGGCGCAGAGTTGGGCGCGATCGGCCTGCGCAAAGACCTGCCAGTGTTGCTCTTCCACTGCGATGTTGAGCCCCTCGCTGGTGCGGGCGATCTCGCCGGCCAGGTAATACTCCGACACCGTTTCGTCGACATTCGCCTCGGGGTGGGCCGCGCGCAGGGCGGCCATCACCACCGCATCGAGGTTGAAGGCCACCAGGGCCAGGCAGAAGCCGAACAGCGCGGCCTGTGGATAGCCCAGGGTATTGAGCTCGGAGTTGAGATGCCCCTCGAGCTTTTGAAACGCCGTCTCGATGGTCCAGCGGCTGCGGTAGAGTTCGGCCACCGTGGCGGCATCGGCCTGGTCCGCGGGCAGGTTGGTCAAGACGGTCAGTTGCTG
>JAAAOQ010000254.1 GCA_009908845.1 Gammaproteobacteria bacterium | reverse complement strand
GGTAGTGGGTTTCGTCGTTCAAAGGGGGCGAAGGCTAATCAGTGCCTTCGGGCACGCTACCGCCAGGCCAATGCAGGGTTTGGCTCTTTGAGGTGGCGGACGAACGCAGCGGATGGGGGCATCATTGGTGATGCGTTCAATTGTCGAACGAAAACTAGTCCGAGTTGGGCAGAATGTCAAGTTGCTTCCGCGCGGGTGGCTCGAGGGGCGGCTTGCATGGTTGACGGCTTAACTCTAATTGTGCGCGCGGCTAATGCTGCGTTTCGCGTTGGGCCTCTCGCTCGGCCGCACGCCAGTTCTCGCCGTCGGTGCGAGTCAATAGCGCCCCGTGCGCTTGTGCGAGCGAAAACCCGAGCGACGCAACCCTTGATCAGGGCCAAAGCTTGAGCACGCCGATAATCACGCCGCCGACGCCGATGGTGATGCCAAAGGACCAGCGCATGAAGCTGTCCATGCGCTGCTGCAGATTGCGGATGTCTTGCTGGACGCTCTCAAAGCGCTTGTCGACCTGCTCAAAGCGCTTGTCGACTTGCTCGAAGCGCTTGTCGACCTGTTCGAAGCGCTTGTCGACTTGCTCGAAGCGCTTCTCCATCTGCGCGAAGCCTTCGCGCATGAGCTCGCGCTGATGACGCAGCTCTTGTTCCACGTGGACCATGCGCTCGCGCAGCTCGATCTCGTAGACGGCTGGCGGCTTGCCGAGGCTTTGTTCGGCGAGCCACTCGCCGAGGTGTGCCTTGATGAAGTCGATGTCTTCTTGGGCTAGGGCCATGTCGGTGGCTCGGTTGACGGTTGTGATTGATTGGGCCAGGCAACAGCTCTGTTTCGGCCCTTTCAGAGTACTCGGATTGCGGCTGTTTCGTTAGACCGGCTCGATCTGCATTCTTGCGGGTGAGCGTGCACGACGCTCGGGAATGCCGCTCGTCTAGGGCTCCGGATCTGGACCGGGTCGGGCTTGCTCTTGGGTCTGCTGAGCGACTTCCTGGCGCAGTTGCTCAATCTCCTGCTGGATCGCTTCGAACTCGGCGGTCTTGCGTTGCAGGAAGCGCACGGCGATCTTGGCCTTGCGCTCGATGCCTTCGGGCGTGAGCAGGTCGCAGTAGGCGCGCTTGTTGCGGCTGTTCTTGAAGTGCTCAGCCTTGATCCAGCCTTTTGCGAATAAGGCCTGCAGGCAGTAATTGGCCTTGCCGAGGCTGACGCCGAGCTCGTTGGCGAGCTGGCGCTGGCTGATCTCGGGGCGAGCTTCGCGCAGCCGCAGGAGGCGGTAGTGGGTTTCGTCGTTCAAAGGGAGTGAAGGCCAATGGGTGCCTTCGGGCACGCTACCGCCGTACCAATGCAGCGTTTGGCGTTTCGCGGTGGCGTATGGACGCAGCGGATGATGGGCATCGTTGGTGCTGCGTTCAATTGTCGAACAGAAGTTAGTCTGACGGGGGCGGAGTGTCAAGGTCTGAGGTAGAGGGCGACGCTCGAGGTCATGTGACGAGTCTGTCAGGTGGCCAGGGCGCCGGCAAGGCTATGTCGGCAGAGGGTTTCCGCTATTTCGTTAGGCCGGCTCGACCTGCGCGCGCTTGAGCAAGACCCGGGCGGATTTGCCGAGGATATCGAGCAGCACGGCGACGCGTGCCTCGCCGGAGCAGGTATCGAAGATGCCTTGCAAACCCTCGAAAGGACCGGAGGTGATCGCAACGGCCTCGCCCTTCTTGAACTCATGCTGAGGCGCGCAGTGAACACCCGTGCTCGGGTCGGCGCGCTGACGCAGCGCATCGATCATCTTATCCGGCACCGGCATCAGCTGATGGCCGAAGGTGACCAGCGTGCTGACGCCCAGGGTCGAGCGGATGGGCGCAACCGTTTGCTTAGTCGGATCGGTGCGAAGGAACAGATAACGCGGGAACAGCGGCTCGACGGTTTCTTTCCAGGTTCCGCGCTGCGCGGTGACCCGCTTAAACCATGGCAGATAGGTCTCGAATTCCTGCCGTTGCAGATTCGTCTCTGCAAGCGCTTCCTTGCGCGGCTTGGTGTAAACCACGTACCAGGCGTACATCCGTCTCAGACTCCAATGATCGATCGATGCCTTGCTCCACGGCCTGCTCGGCTAAGGCTCGGCCAAGGCTCGGCGCGACTGTTCGATTCGTTATCGAATCACCTAATAGTAACCGTAGTAACCGGCGCCCATGCTGCCCTCTTCGCCCTTGTTGAGTACGGTGCCCAGGATATTGGTGCCATCTTCGAGCAACGCATAAGCGCTTGCTAACTGGTCTTTCGTGGTCTTGCCCTCTTCGATCACGAGCAGCAGGGCATCCACATAGGGCGCAAAGGCCATGACGTCGTCACAGCCGAGCACGGGCGGCAGGTCGAACAGCACCAACCGGTCCGGGTAGCGGTCCTTGATCTCGTTCACCAGGTCGATCATCTTCGGTGAGGAGAGGATCTCAGACGAGTGCGTAAAGGAGTGGTTGCCCGGCAGCAGAACCAGCCGGTCGATCCCCGGATTGACCAACAGCTCCTCGATCGGCCGGTCATCGGTGATGTAGTCGCTCAGCCCTGGGACATGCCGATCGAAGAAGATGGACGCCATCGACGGCCGCCGCAGATCGAGGTCGACCGCCAGAACGGTATGCTTCTGGTCTCGCGCCAAGGTGATCGCAAGGTTGACGGTCGTGACGGTCTTGCCGTTGCCTTTGGTCGGACTCGTGATCCCCAACGTCTTCCAGTTGTTGGCCCGCATTCGCTGCAGAACGTGGGTGCGCAGCACCTTATAAGCGGTTGCGGCCGGATCCTTCTCTCCCATCGCCACGACCCTTTTCTCTAGCAAACGCTCAGCAGAAACTGGCACCACTCTTGTGCTGCTGCCGCTACTGCTGCTGGAATGATTGTCCGTCTGTCCCGCCTCTGCGGGCGTTTCGACAAGCTCGTCGCGCGAACGGTCTGCCTGATCATCTGACGATCGCCCAACGCGACCGTCTACCGACTGCCGGATGCCTCGCTCAGTCAATGGCGAGACGGTAGCAAGACCGTCCGCCGAATCAGCTTGGGCATTTTCAGGCGCATGCGCCCGTTTCAGGCTATCCATGGCATCACTCCCAAGCCCTGCTGCAACAGACTGGATATCGGCAGATAGTCTTCGAACTTGCGCAGGAGCATGAACCAGATCAGATCCAACGGCTTCACGAACAGGTGCACCGCCAAGACGGCGAGCGCAATCACGCCAACGAAGCCGCCAATGAAGAGATAACGGCGCCAGGCGCGTTTGCGCCGCTCTGCCGCCGTGCCGATGTACGGGATCACCGCCATGGGCGGCGCTCCTGTCAGCAGCTGCATGGTGCGCGCACCATAGAGGCCCTTACTCAGGAATTCCCGCAGCGCCAGGTGACCCACCCCCGCACCGACTGAGCCGATCACGCCAAGCATCATGATCGCCGGGCGATTGGGTTCGATCGGCTCGTCCGGCACGACGGGGGGTTCGATCAGCGTAAAGCGCTCCGCTTTACGCTCCGATTCCAGCGCCTCGGCGAGCTCCGCCTCGAGCTGCTTGTCCTTGACCTCGCGGTACTTGGCGACCGCATTGTCGTAGCCGCGGGTCAGGTCGTTGTATTCGCGCTCGATATTGGGGGCCTCGAGCAGACGCTCCTCATAGGTCTCGATCCTGGCCTGAAGCTCCTTGCTGTTCTCACGCAGCCCCTGGATCTCGAGCCTGATCCCCTCCAGCCGCGCCTGCAGCTGGACATAAGCGGGGTTCGACGCGCTCTGCACCGAGGTAGCCGCACCGGCGTCGCCTCCACCCACCGCCGCGAGGCGTCGGTCAGCCTCCGCGAGATCGCGCTCCAGCCGCTGCACATCCGGATGCCTCAGCGCGTAACGCTCGCGCGCGATCTCGAGCTCGCGCGCAATCGCCTCCCTTTGGCTCCTCAGCGCGCTGAGGTCGGTGTTGCCGACGACCTTCCGCAGCGCATTGATCTCCCTCTCCATCGCGACGCGATCCGGATGGTTCGCTCCATAACGCGACTTGATGCCCACGTAGTCGGCTTCGAGCTGGCGCAGCCGCAGCGCCGGGCTCACCGCGTTCTGCTTGCCATCGCCGCTCGCGACGGTCAGCTCCGGGTCGATCTGGCTCAGCTGCGTCTGCAGCAAGAGCTGTTGCTCCTCCAACGAGCGGATGGTCCGTGCGTTGTCGCGCAACTGCTCCTCGGCGCGCTGCATGAGCTCCCGGTTCAGCGAGAACAGCTCCGGCAGATTGTTGCGGTGCTCCTGCTTGAACTTGGCGAGCGCCGCTTCCAGACCACGAATCCGGTCTGCCAGCTTCTCGGCCTCTTCGCGCAGGAACTTCGACGCCTCCTCCACCGCCTCCTCGCGCTGGCGCAGGTTCTCGGCCATGAACAGCGAGACCAGCTCATTGGTCACCTTCTGCGCAGCGGTCGCGGAGCGATTCTTGAACGAGAGCGCAAACGCGATGGTCGCCTCTTTCGAGCTGCCGCTGCGGGGATCGACAACGCTGGCGCTCACCATGTTCAGGCCGATATTCCGGCGCATCTCCTCGACTGCGGCATTGATGCTGCGCTTTTCCCGGATCTCCGGATAGAGGTTGTATTGCTCGATCAGCTCGCTCAGGTTGGCCAGCGTCATCACCCGCTGCTTAATGACCTGGATGCGTTGGTCCGCGAAGCTGGTGACCGTGGTCCGGATCAGCTCCGGCGGGATCTCCTGCTGCTGGATCAGGATCGTCGCCTCGGAGCGGTAGAGCGGCGGAAGTTCCATCGCCAGCACGACCGCAATCGGCGCCAGCAGCACGATCGGGAGGATCAGCTGCCATTTCCGGCGTCGGAGTATCGCCAGGTACGTACCGAGATCGATACCTTCTTCTTCCATGCCAGTTGGCCGTTGAGCTGGGTAAGACACGCTAATGGGATGACAACCGGGCGAGAGGGACGGAGCCAGTGGATCTAAAACGGCTTCAGTAGGACCTCAGCAGGCCCGTCAATTCTCTCGAGATCGTAGCATGCTCCGCCTGCCGACGACTGTGAACGAGATCGCTGATTCCGCGCCAAGAGCCGACTCCTCCGGCAAAGGCCGCCTCACGGAACCTCAGCGCCCCCGCCAAGACAGCGACAAACCGAGACGGTTGGAGCTGGCGCTGCTGGACTCGTCTGCGTTCTGCTGCCACCGATAGGTATAGTCCAGGTTCAGGCTCAGTGTCGGAAAGAGCTGGTAAGCCAGGCCCATCTTCGCATCGGCATAATCGCGATCGATTCCTGTGCCCTGCCCCCTGCCCTGCCCGCTGAACTGATCGCCGGCCCGCTCGCCGGGCTGACGATTGCGATAGGCCTGCGACGCCAGGCTCAGCCTCAGGCGCTCGTTGACCGGATAGTTGTAGCCCAGCTGCAGCCTCGTCGTATCCAGCACCTCGGACGCGCCGCTCGGGGTCAGCTCACGCGCCGCCAGCGCGCGGAGCGCAGCGCCATCGGCAAACTGTTTCTGTGCGGTTAGGCTGTAGGTCGGGCCTGAGCTGTCCTCCGTTATCCGGCGACCCAATAGGTCAACGAACTCGGCCTTGGTCTGGCGCAGACCGGCCAGCGCCGAGACGTTGAAGGTCTCGGACAGCTGGTATTCGGCCCCAAGCTGGAAGGCGAGATTCTGGGTCGTATTCTCGTCGCCCTGGGACTCGAACAGACCGTAAGATGCCGCGAGATTGACCGCAAGG
>JAAAOQ010000096.1 GCA_009908845.1 Gammaproteobacteria bacterium | reverse complement strand
CTCAGAAGCCGCATCTGCCGCGGCGCGTCTCGAGGCCGAGCGGCAGGCCGAATTGGACCGCGAGCGACGAGCCGAGGAGAAGGCTAGGCGCGAAGCTGAGCGCCAGGCCGAGCTCGAGCGGCAGCGCCGGGCCGACGAGGAGGCCAGGCGCGAGGCCGAACGTCAGGCCGAGCTGGAACGCCAACGTGAAGCGGAGGAGGCGGCGCGCCGGGAGGCAGAACGCCAGGCTGAATTGGAACGTCAGCGCCAGGCCGAGGAGGCCGCGCGCCGAGAAGCCGAACGCCGAGCGGAAGAGGCGGCGCGCCTTGAGGCCGAGCGCCAGGCCGAGCTCGAGCGGCAGCGCCGAGCCGAGGAGGAGGCCAGGCGCGAGGCCGAACGTCAGGCCGAGCTGGAACGCCAACGTGAAGCGGAGGAGGCGGCGCGCCTTGAGGCCGAACGTCAGGCCGAGCTCGAGCGGCAGCGCCGGGCTGAGGAGGCGGCAAGGCGCGAGGCTGAACGTCAGGCGGAACTGGCGCGCCAGCGCGAGGCTGAGGAAGCCGCGCGCCGGGAAGCTGAGCGTCAAGCCGAACGGGAACGCCGGCGTGCGGAGGAGGAGGCGGCCCGGCGCGAAGCCGAGCGTCAGGCGCAGCGAGAGGCCGAACTGGAGCGCGAGCGGGCGGAGCTGCGCCGGATACGCGAGGCTGAGCAGGCCGAGGCGCAGCGTCGGGCTGAAGAAGAGGCGGCGCGCCGGGAGGCCGAGGACCGCGCCGCGGCACGCGAGCGGCGGCTGCTCGAGGCCCTCGCGGCCGAGGAACAGCGACGCGAGGCGAGCGGCGAGCAGCCGAGCGCGGTCGCTCGTGAGATCGTGAGCCGCTGGGCACCGCGGATCAAGAGCCGCGTCCTGCAGTACTGGACGCGTCCCCCGAGCGCAGATCAGGATCTGCGGACAGTCGTGACCCTGCGTCTGGAGGAGGGGGGCGCCGTGGTGCCGGGCAGCGTGCGTGTGGTCGAGGGCAGCGGTAAGGCAGCCTTCGATCAGTCGGTGGTGGCTGCCATCTACCGGGCCTCGCCCCTACCGGTGCCGAGGGGCGAGGAGTTCGAGCTGTTTCGCGACTTCAATTTCGTCTTCCGGCCCTGAGTCTGGCCCTGAGTCTGGCCCTGAGTCTGGCCCTGACTCCGGCCCAAATCCGGACTGCTGCAGGAGAAGCAACCGATGCAACGTCAGAGTCTCGTTTCCGTCAGCATGCTCTTTGGCCTCTGTATGCTGGCCGCCGTCGGTCAGGCGCAAGCTAGGCTGACGATCGAGGTCACCGGCGGCGTTGAGGGCGCTCAGCCAATCGCGATCGTGCCGTTCGGCGATGTCGATGGGGCCCGGCCGGGTGTTGATGTCGCTAATGTCATCAGCGCCGATCTGACCCGGAGCGGCCGTTTTCGCGCCATGGCCAGACGTGAGATGTTGGCGCTGCCCCACCGGCAGGAGGATGTGGACTTTCGGGAATGGCAGCTGCTCGGCATGAACAATCTGCTGATCGGGGAGGTTCGGCCTGCCGAAGGCGGCGGCTACGATCTGAGCTGGCGCCTGTTCGATGTCTTTAGCGGCGACCAGCTCGCCGCGCGCTCTTTGAGCTCGACGGAGCGCGGCCTGCGCCACGCCGCGCATCGGATTGCCGATCAGGTCTACGAAATCCTGACCGGTGAGCGCGGGGTATTCGCCACCCGGCTCGCCTATGTGACCTCCCGTGATCGCAGCGTTGATTCGCGGGTGATCCTTCGGGTCTCGGACTCGGATGGCTACAATCCCCAAACCATCGTCGACTCGGCTGAGCCGATCCTGTCCCCCGCCTGGTCACCAGACGGGAGGCGCCTCGCTTATGTCTCGTTCGAGAATCGACAGCCGAGCATCTACATCCAGGAGTTGGCAACGGGACGCCGGCAGCGCGTCGCGAGCTACGAGGGCATCAATGGCTCCCCAGCGTTTTCTCCGGATGGACGCAGGCTGGCGATGACCCTCTCGAAGGACGGCAGCCCCGACGTCTATCTCATGGACCTGGCGTCGGGTAACCTGACCCAGCTCACCGATCACTATGCGATCGATACCGAGCCGGCCTGGTCCCCGGATGGCCGGCATCTCGTCTTCACCTCCGATCGCGGCGGGCGGCCTCAGATCTATCGGGTTGCGGCGAGCGGCGGGCCTGCGGAGCGCCTCACCTACGAAGGCGAGTACAATGCTGCGGCAAGCTATTCGCCGGATGGGCAGTACCTGGTGATGGTGACGCGTGTCGGCGGGCGCTTTCGGATTGCGTTGACCGACGCGCAGGGTGGTTCGCGGCGCCTGTTGAGCAATGGGGCGCTGGACGAGTCGCCGAGTTTCGCCCCGAACGGCAGCATGGTAATTTACGCGAGCGAGAACAATGGTCGCGGGGTGCTGTCAGTGACCCCGATCGCCGGTGGTGCAGGCCAACGTCTGTCGCAAGAGGTCGGCGAGGTCCGTGAGCCGGCATGGTCGCCATTCCCTCGCTAACGTTCATGACGGGGTGCCACTCCGGACGATGCATCTGGCGTGATTCACGGTAAGCGTCCGGCTTAGTCACTCACCGAGCTCCTGGTCGAGCCGCCATCGCTCAAGCCGGCGGTTGGTGCATTGGCTATGACGCTATGAGCTTGCCTGGCTAACGGAGACAGCGGCTTCACCCGCGCAGGAGTCCCATGAGCATTCGCTGGCAATTGTCGCTCTCGGTCTTGGTGCTGGCGCTGACCGGCTGCGCGACCCCGCCACCTCCACCGCCCGCTGCGCCGAGCGCCGACGAGCTCGATGCAATGGGGTCGCGCCCGGCTCCGGGGATCGAAGCGACCCGAGAGCGCTCGCCATTGGATGATCCAGCGAGTCCGCTCTATCGCAAGGTCGTCTATTTCGAGTATGACGCTGCCAGGATTCAGCCGCAGTATGCCGGGCTGTTGCGGGCACATGCGGACTACATCTACAACACGCCGGGCGTCGAGGTCACGCTTGAAGGCCACAGCGACGAGCGCGGCACCCGCGAGTACAATCTGGCGCTGGGCGACCGTCGCAGCGATGCGGTCAAGCGCTTTCTGATGGCGGAAGGGGTGCCCGAAAAGCGTATCCGCACGCTGAGCTATGGCGAAGAGCGTCCGGCCGATCCGGGCCGCACGGAGCGCGCCTGGAGCGAGAACCGTCGGGTCGAGCTCGTCTACTGAGAGGCATCTGCATGAGCCAAGCGCAGGGTTTCCGCTTACCGCTTCCGGCTGCGATCGCTGCAGCCTTGATGCTGGGGCTGGCGGGTCCGTTGCCGGCGATGGCGGCTGATCCAGCGCTCGAGGCGCGGGTCTCGCGCCTCGAGCAGATGCTGAGCGAGCGCTCGCTGTCCGATCTGCTGCTGCAGATCCAGCAGCTGCAGCAAGAGGTACAGGAGCTCCGCGGCCAGGTCGAGACCCATCAGTATCTCTTGCGTCAGCAAGGGATGATCAGCCCGGACAGCGACGGGTCTGAAGACGACTCAGTGTCGATCCTGGAAAGGGAGCGCCTGCGGCCGCGCTTTTCTGGAGGGACGTCCGGCGATGCATTCGTTGGCGAAGCAGATAGGACGCCGGATTGGCGGTTGAACCGCGTGCCGGGCAGCCGGGTCACGACCGAGCTCGGCGGTCCACTGGACCTGGATCCGTTTGCAGTCAACGGCTCCCGGGAGCCTGCGGCTGCGACCGCTGCCAATACGGAGACTGAGGCTCCTCGAACGGGGGCCGCGGCCTCGGGCCTATTGGCGCTGCCGTCACCCGAGACTGCGGCCGGTGGCGAGCGCGAGCTCTACCGCAAGGCCTTCGATCTGCTCAAGGCGCGGGACTACCCGGCCGCACGAACGGCGTTCGAGCAGATGCTCACCCACTATCCGCAGGGCCAGTTCGCCGACAACGCCCGGTATTGGCTCGGCGAGATCGGCTATGTGACCCAGGATTACGCCGCAGCCGAGGCCGAATTCGACCGGCTCGTCACCGACTATCCGCGCAGTCCGAAGGTGCCGGGGGCGATGCTGAAGCTCGGCTATCTCTACTACGAGCAGGATCAGCTTGCCGACGCCCGCGAGATGCTGCAGAGGGTGGTGCAGGGCTTTCCGAATACCTCCGAGGCCCAGCTGGCGAAAGGCCGGCTCGAGCGCATGGAGCGAGAGACCGACTGACTGCTCCTCGCCCGCCTAGCGTCTCCCCCGCCTAGTGTCTCCCGCGGTGACGGGGTCGGTTCTTTCTGCTCCGGACGTTAGCCGGCATGCGTCGACGCGGTGCCCATCTGGGGTTCTGGATGTGTATGGCGCAGCACCCACTTGGTCCCTTCCAGCACCGGTACAATCGAGAAGGCCGCTGCGAGCACCAGCAGCCAATCGCTCACCGGCAGCGCGTAGGTGCCGAACGCGTTCGATAGCATCGGCACATAGATGATCAGCGTCAGCAGCCCGAGCTCCCATAGGATCGCGAGATTGAGCCACTTATTCGCGAAGGTCTGGTGGAACAGCGAACGCCGGTCCGAGCGAAAGTTGTACGCCTTGAAGAACTGGATCAGCACCAATGAGACGAAGGTCATGGTCATCGCGTGCTTCAGGGCCTGCTCTGGATCGAGCCCCAAGGCCGCGCCGTTGTCGAGCTCGTAGACGAACAGGCCGAGATTCACCAGCGTCGACCAGATCCCGCCGACCAACATCAGCAGGATGACCGGCGGGGTGAAGATGCCGGTCTTCGGGTCGCGCGGCGGCCGCTCCATCAGGTCGTCCTCGGGCGGATCGACCGCGAGCGCCAGCGCCGGCAGTCCGTCAGTGGCGAGGTTGACGTAGAGGATCTGCACCGCCGAGAGCGGCAGCGGCAGGCCGGCCAGGGTGGCGGCCGCCATCAGCCCGATCTCGCCGATGTTCGACGACAGCAGATACATCAGGTACTTCTTGATGTTCGAGAAGATGCCGCGGCCCTCCTCGACGGCACCGACGATGCTGGCGAAGTTGTCGTCGGTCAGGGTCATATCGGCCGCTTCGCGGCTGACGTCGGTGCCGGTGATGCCCATCGCGATGCCAATATCGGCGCGCTTGAGCGCCGGCGCGTCATTGACCCCGTCGCCGGTCATCGCGCAGATGCGCCCCTGTTTCTGCCAAGCCTGGACCACGCGCAGCTTGTGCTCGGGCGAAACGCGGGCGTAGACCTCGATCCCCTCGACCGCGGCCTCGAGCTCGGCGTCGTTCATGCGGTCGAGCTCGTGGCCGACGATGACCCGCCCCGCGCGCAGGATGCCGAGCTCGCGAGCAATGGCGCGGGCGGTATCCGGGTGGTCACCGGTGATCATGACGGGCCGGATGCCGGCTCGCTCGCAGGCGGCGATGGCCTCTTGTGCCTCGCTGCGCGGCGGGTCGATCATCCCGGCCAGGCCGAGGAAGATCATCCCTTGCTCGGCGGTCTCCTTGGTGGCGCCGGGCTTGTAGGCGACCGCGAGCACCCGCAGCGCCTCGCT
This sequence comes from Gammaproteobacteria bacterium, assembly GCA_009908845.1. Lineage (GTDB taxonomy): Bacteria > Pseudomonadota > Gammaproteobacteria > Chromatiales > Chromatiaceae > Lamprobacter. Next base: position 19,986 of record JAAAOQ010000096.1, on the reverse strand, counting down.
CGCCAGCGCCTTGGCGGCGGCGCTGATCTGCGCCCGTATTGCGTCATCCAATTCCCGCACGCCGGCGGTGCCTTGGATGCGATCGCAGCCGGCAAGGATTGTCTCGGCGGCGCCCTTGGTATAGGCGATGAGCTGATGCGAATCGTCTTGGGGCGCATCCCCGAGCGGTCCGCGATGCAGCGTCGTCATACGCTTGCGCTCGGAGCTGAACGGGATCTCGTCGACCCGCGGCGCCTGTTCCTCGAGTGTACTGCGCTCTAGCCCCAATTTGGCGGCGGCGACCACGAAGGCGCCCTCGGTCGGGTCGCCGTAGAGCCGCCAACCGCCGTCTTCCTGCTCCAGGTGGGCGTCGCTGGCGAGGGTCGCCGCGCGCAGCAGCAGCTCGACGAGCGGCCGTTGCTCGGGGGCGTCTGGCGGCAGCTCTAGCGCACCCTCCGGCGCATAGCCACTGCCGGTGACGGCTGTTTGCCGGCCATCGGTCCAGACCACGCGCAGGGTCATCTCGTCGCGGGTCAGGGTGCCGGTCTTGTCGGAGCAGATCACCGAGGTGCTGCCGAGCGTCTCGACGGTCGGCAGGCGCCGGACCAATGCATGGCGTTTGACCATCCGCTGCACGCCGATGGCCAGCGAGATCGTGACCACGGCCGGCAACGCCTCGGGCACGACAGCAACCGCCAATGCGACGCCGAAGATGAACATCTCCAGGATCGGCTCGCCGCGCAGGACGCCGAGCCCGGCGATCAGCACCACGACGATTCCGGCGGCGATGGCCAGCACGCGCCCGACCTTGTCGAGGTTCTGCTGCAGCGGCGTGCGTTGCTGCTGCACTCCGGCCAGCATCCCGGTGACCCGGCCGAATTCGGTCGCGAGGCCCGTCTCCACGACGATGCCGCGGCCGCGGCCGTAGGCGATGTCGGTGCCCGAGTAGGCCAGGTTGATACGATCGCCGATGGCCAGGTCAGGTGCGTCGAGCGGCGCGCTCTGCTTGGTTACCGGCACCGATTCGCCGGTCAGCGCGGCCTCATTGACGCGCAGGTTGGCGGTTTCGCTCAGGCGGATATCGGCCGGCACCCGGTCGCCCGCCGTCAGCAGGACCTGATCCCCGGGCACCAGCTCGCGCGCCGGGATGGTCTGCTCGCGGCCATCGCGAATCACCTTGGCCGCTGGGGCAGCCATGCGACGCAGTGCCTCCATCGCGCGCTCGGCGCGATACTCTTGGACGAAGCCGAGTAGGATCGCGAACAGCACGATCACGGCGATCACGACCGATTCCAGCACCTCGCCGAGCAGGGCCGAGAGCGCCACGGCGATGAGCAGGATGATGATCAGGACGTTCTGGAACTGCTCGGCGAGGATATCCCAGGGTGAGATCGTCTCGGCCTGCGGCAGCTCGTTTGGTCCCTGCTGACGCAAGCGCTTGGCGGCAGTGGCCGACGTCAGCCCATGCTCGCCACTGTCGAGGCGCTGGCCGACGGCATCGTCCGAGAGCCTGTGCCAGGCGTTGCGGTGGGATAAGGAGGGGGTCTCAGGCATCGGCAGGACTCCGCGGGTTCGGGCTGAGCGACGGCGGTCGATCACGCTTGCCGAGGTCGATCCACGACCAATCGCGCCTCTGCCGCCGGGTCGCTGCACCGAGTCCAACTCGAGCGCCTAGAGCGGCCTCAAAGCCGAGTTGGCGCTGGAAACGAAACGGCCATCAAACGACTCCATTTTCGCACGCATCATCCTTCGACTCGAAACGGCAGTGAACGGGCGTCAGGGTGCGTTCTGCGTGTCTGATCGCAAACAGGCCAGCAAGGCACGATCTGGTGGAATCGTCATTCCATTCCAGAGAGATGTCACGAAGCTGGGCGGCGCAGGTCCGAGGTTGAGCTCGAGGCGGCTAAGACGCACCAGCAAGCCTAAGCGTTGCACTCTATGAGCCGGCCAGCCGGCATGTCTAGGATCATGCGCCGGTCTAACGATCATGGCGTCTAGCCAACCCGGAGAATGAAACGATCACCCCCATTGGTTCACGGTAAGCGGCGAGAGCCTAACAGCTCGGGTGTGCCGCTGTGCGAAGCCGGCCTGTCGCTCGGGGTCTCGACACCGCGATGCGCTCGGTATACTGGGTGGTGGCTGCTGACTGCCGCCTGCCGATCAACGCGGCGCGAGTCCGAATTCTCATCTTCTTCTCAACATCGAGGTTTCCCAATGGATATCGCCCAGGCAAATGAGGAGTTCGGCATCCCCGGTGTGCTAGCGATCTGCGCTGGCAATGGCGGTTTTCCGCTGATCACCGTTGAGAATGCTCATGCGCGCGCATCGGTCTGCGCCCATGGCGGCCAGGTTTTGTCCTATTGCCCGGCCGCGCATGATGAGGATCTGCTGTTCCTGAGTCGTCACGCCTATTTCGAGCCAGGCAAGGCGATCAAGGGCGGTATTCCAGTGTGCTGGCCCTGGTTCGGACCCGACCCGCAGCAACAGGGTCGTCCGGTTCATGGCTTTGTTCGGACACGGGGCTGGCGCCTGCTCTCGACCGAGGTACGGGTCGACGGCAGCACCCGCTTGCGCCTCGGTACACGCGATGCTGAGGGCACGCGCGTTGACTGGCCCTATGCCTTCGCGCTCGAGATCGAGGTGACGATCGGCGCGGACCTGGAACTGGCGCTGACCACGGAGAACACTGGGCAGGAACCGTTCACGCTGACCCAAGCGTTGCACGCCTACTTTCGGGTCGGCGACGTGCGACAAACGCAGGTGTTCGGACTCGCCGAGTACGATTATCTGGATAAGCTGGCCGAGGGGGCACGCAAGACACAGTCGGGGCCGGTCGACGTCCAGGGGCCGATCGACCGCATCTACCTTGATACCAGCGAGACGCTGCGCATCAATGATCCGAGCCTGGGGCGCAGCATCCAGATCGAGCGCGAAGGCAGCCGCTCGGCAGTGGTCTGGAATCCTTGGGTCGAGCAGGCGCGCAATATGGGCGATTTCGGAGATGATGAGTATCTGCAAATGCTCTGCGTCGAGACCACGAACGCGGCCGAAGACTACGTGACCCTGGAGCCTGGTGCGCAGTGGCGGCTCGGCTCGCGTTATCGCCTTGATCACGCCCGAGAAGACACGTAATGAGCGGGTCTTGCAGTGCCGGCTTCGGCGCTCAGGCGGCCTTCTAGCTGCGGTCGCTGAATACCAGCCCATTGCCAGCCCACTACGAGAACATAGGACCGATATCATTCGCCGATGAGACAGACCGAAGCGAGCGCAAACGAGGGACACTGGCAACAGTGGCGCGAGTGGGCCGAGCAGAACGGGGTCGGCGTGCCCGAGGAGGCCGCCTTTCAGGAAGCCCGGGCGCGGGTCTGGGAGGCGAGCGAGTTCGCCGCGCTGACCTGCGCGCGCGATCCGCAGACACTGGCGGCGCTGTTGGCCGATGGCGATCTCGAGCGCTCGCTCGACGCCGCGGCGCTCGAGGCGCAGCTCGGCGCGGCGCTCGCCGAGGTCGCCGATGAGCCGGGCCTACAGGGAACGCTGCGGCGATTCCGACGCCGGCAGATGCTGCGCATCCTGTTCCGGGATCTGGCCGGTTGGGCCGGGCTCGATGAGACGCTCGCGGACCTGAGCGCCTTGGCCGATTGCTGCATCCAGGAGAGCCTGCGGTTGCTCGAGGCCTGGACGCGCGCTGAGCTCGGGACGCCGCACGATGGGCACGCCCGCCCGCAGTCGTTGCTGGTGATCGGGATGGGCAAGCTCGGCGCGCGCGAGCTGAACCTGTCCTCGGATATCGATCTGATCTTCGCCTTCCCGAGCGCCGGGCCGGTCGTCGGCGGCCGGCGCGAGCTCAGCGCCGAGCAGTTCTTCAATCGCCTCTGCCAACGCCTGGTGCAGGCGCTGAACGTCAAGACGGCCGACGGCTTCGTGTTCCGGGTCGACACCCGGCTGCGGCCGTTCGGTGACGCCGGGCCGCTGGCGATGAGCTTCGATGCGATGGAGGGCTATTACCACGCCCAGGCCCGCGAATGGGAACGCTATGCGATGACCAAGGCGCGGGTCGTTGCAGGCGAGCCTGAGGCGGCGGCCGAGCTGATGGCGATGCTGCGGCCGTTCGTTTATCGCCGTTACCTCGATTTCGGCGCGATCGCCTCGCTGCGCAATCTCAAGGGGCTGATCGACCGCGATCTGAAGCGCAAAGGGATGGCCGACAACATCAAGCTCGGGCCGGGCGGCATCCGCGAGATCGAGTTCATCGGCCAATCGTTCCAGCTGATCCGCGGCGGGCGCGAGCCGGATCTCCAGATCCGGCCGATCCAGCCGGTGCTGGCGCTGCTCGCGCACAAGGGGTTGTTGGATGGGAAGACCGTCGCTGAGCTCACCGAGGCCTATCGCTTCCTGCGCAACACCGAGAACCGCTTGCAGGGCTGGCGCGACGAGCAGACCCATTCGCTTCCCGCCGCGCCGGCCGCGCGCGAGCGTCTGGCCCGGTCGATGGGCTATCCGGATTGGCCGGCATTCGCGCAGGACCTGGAGCGGCATCGCGAGCGGGTGCAGCGCCATTTCGATCAGGTCTTCGCCGATCCGGACGAGCAGAACGGCGCCCCGCATGCGCTCGCGGGGCTCTGGGAACGCGATCCGGATGCCGACGAGGCCGCCGAGCGACTGCGCGAGGCCGGATTCGCCGATCCAGAGCAGGCGGCGCAGCGGCTCGTGGCCTTCCGCGAGACGGCCAGCCGCAAGGGCCTGTCGAGTCGCGGTGAGGCGCGTCTCGCCTTGGTGATGCCGCGGCTGCTCGAGGAGGTCGCGGCCAGCGGCGCGGCCGACCTGACCCTGGAGCGAGTGCTCAAGGTGCTCGAGGCGGTGCTCGGCCGCACCGCCTACCTGGACCTGCTGGCCGAGCATCCCGATGCTCTGCATCAGCTGGTACGGCTGAGTGCGAAGAGCCCCTGGTTCGGCGAGCGCACCGCGCGGCAGCCGCTGCTGCTCGACGAGCTGCTCGACCCGCGGCGGCTGTTCGAGCCGTTGCATCGGGCCGATCTTGAGCAGGAGCTCGCGCAACTGCTCTCTGGTGTCGACGCGGCCGACCTGGAGCAGCGCATGGAGCGGTTGCGCCTGTTCGCCCAGGGCAACCGGCTGCGCGTCGCGGCCGCCGATGTCACCGGCGCCATCCCGCTGATGGTGGTCAGCGATTACCTGACCGAGATCGCCGAGGTGGCGACCGCCGGCAGCCTCAGCCTGACCTGGCATGACCTGGTCGCCCGCCACGGCGCCCCGCCGGGCGCGAGCGAGGCGGCGCCGGGCTTCATCGTGGTCGGTTACGGTAAGGTCGGCGGCATCGAGCTTGGCTACAACTCGGACCTCGATCTCGTCTTCCTCTACGACGAGGCCCAGGCCGGCCGGGCGACCGAGGGCGAGCGACCAGTCGCCATCGAGCAATTCTATGTCCGTCTGGGTCAGCGGCTGATCCATGTGATGACGACCCCTACCTACTCCGGGGTGCTCTATGAGGTCGATATGCGCCTGCGCCCGGATGGCAATAAGGGCATGATCGCGCGCTCGCTGGCCTCATTCGCCGATTATCAGGCCGAGAGCGCCTGGACCTGGGAGCATCAGGCACTGGTGCGCGCGCGGGTGATCGCCGGCGATGCGGCGCTGGCCGAGCGCTTCGCCGCCGTGCGCGCGCAGACCCTGCGCCAAGCGCGCGATCCCGAGCAGCTGCGCGCTGATGTCCGCAGCATGCGCGAGAAGATGCGCGCGAGCCTGGACAAGACGCGCGCGGGCTGGTTCGATCTCAAGCAGGGTGCAGGTGGTATTGCCGACATCGAATTTATGGTCCAATACGCGGTTCTGCGCTGGGCTTGCGAGCACCCGGAGCTGACGACCTGGACCGATAATATCCGCCTGCTCGAGACCCTGATCCGAGTCGGGCGCCTGCCCGAGGCGGTCGGGGCCGACCTGACGGCGGCCTATAAGGCGTTGCGCGCGCTCTACCATCGCAATGCGTTGCAGGATACGCCGGGCCTGGTCCCGGACGATCAGCTCGGTTCCGAGCGTGAGCGCGTCGCCGCGATCTGGGGCGAGCTGATGGGGGCTTGAGCCGCACGCGGGGCGGGCGTTGCCGCAGGCTTGATCACCGGCGCCTTCGGGTGCTTCGACGCTGGAGTTTCAACAATGACGATGATGCACGATCGTGATGGCCTGATCTGGCATAACGGCGAGCTCGTGCCCTGGCGCGAGGCCCAGGTGCATGTGCTGACCCATACGCTGCACTATGGCATGGGGGTCTTCGAGGGGGTGCGCGCCTACGAGACGCCGAGCGGGCCGGCGATCTTCCGCTTGCAGGATCACACGGCGCGGCTGTTCAACTCGGCGCACATCCTCGGGATGAAGCTCCCCTACGACCGCACGACCCTCGATGAGGCGCAGTGCATCGCGGTGCGCGAGAACGGGCTGCGCTCGGCCTATATCCGGCCGATGTGCTTCTACGGCTCCGAGGGGATGGGGCTGCGCGCCGACAATCTGCGCGTGCATTGCATCGTCGCCGCCTGGGAATGGGGCTCCTATCTCGGTGAGGAGAACATCAAGAACGGGATTCGCGTCCGGGTGTCGTCATTCACCCGTCACCACGTCAATGCGACCATGTGCCGGGCCAAGGCGAATGGCAACTACATGAACTCGATGATGGCGCTGCAGGAGGCCACCCGCGACGGCTATGACGAGGCCCTGCTGCTCGACCCCGAGGGCTATGTCACCGAGGGCAGCGGTGAGAACGTCTTCCTGGTGCGCGATGGCGTGCTCTATACGCCGGAGCTGACCTCGGCCTTGGACGGCATCACCCGACGCACGGTGATGGCGTTGGCTGATCAGGTCGGCCTGGAGGTGGTGGTCAAGCGCATCACCCGCGACGAGGTCTATATCGCCGATGAGGCCTTCTTCACCGGCACCGCCGCTGAGGTGACCCCGATCCGCGAGGTCGACGGCCGCCCGATCGGCTCCGGCACCCGCGGCCCGATCACCGAGCGCCTGCAGTCGCTGTATTTCGATGTGGTGCAAGGCCGGGATGAGGCCCATTGCGATTGGCTGACCTATCTTTAAGAAGTAGACCGAATGAAGTGAGACCGACTCCAATGGACGAGCAGATCATCGACCCCGCACTGGATACCACCGGCGTCGAGCCGCCCCCGCATCAGACCCAGCCCCGGATCGTCACCCGCAAGGATCTGCCGCTGAGCTGCCCGCTTCCGGGTGACGAGGTCTGGAACATGCACCCGCGTGTCTATCTACCAATCGACGAGGAGCCGAGCGGCGAGCTGACCTGCCCCTATTGCGGCGCCCGCTATCGGCTGCAAATGGATTAGCGCGATTTCCATGGCCTAGCCCGATCATCGCCAGGGGTGCGCGCCCGGGATCGAACGCATCGCCCACTGCATCGGGCCGATCTCGTTCTCTGCCGCTCGCAATGATGCCGGCTTTTAAAGCCGCTCGGCGGCCTTTACCTTGCGCGCATCAGTGGATAACGCGACAATGATCGCTCAGAGGTTCCCGATGCAGTTGACAAAGCTCGAAACAATGGTCCATCCCGCCGCCATTGTCCTTGGCGGGATCGCGCTTAGCTTTCTGGCCGCACTCGCTCCGACCAAGGCGCACGCCATTCAACTGCTTCCGCTGCAAGTCGCAGCCGGCCTGTTGCCTTATGCAATCTTCGGCGTGATCGTAGCGATGCTACGGAACGCTGTCGTGATGCGGGCTGGCCTGGCCACGCTCGCTGTCCATCTGGTTGCGACGGTGCTCCAGCGCGGTTTGAGCCCTGACCACGGTAGTGGTCCACTGCTGGTCATCGTTCCGCTCCTCGCAGCCGTTGCGCTGATGACGCTCTGGCCTCAGGCGGTGCAGGCGTCGTCGATCGATTCGGGCCGGGCGGCCAAGCTTCCCGAAGAGACCAGCTGATAGCCTTTCGTTCAGGCCGTGATGGGCGGCTGCCATGGTCCCGGTCACTGCTCTCGGCGTGCTATCGAGACGGTGACCATCCCGGCACTGTCTGCAATGTCCGCTTCCGCTCAGCCTATTCGCTTGCCGATGAGATGAGCCATAACGGCCACCACCGTGCAGAGCACGACGCCCCAAAGCGTATCGACCCAGACGATCTCCCAAGGCCAGTCTGGCAGGGTTGCCCGGTTCGTTAGCTGATAGGTGATGTAGGTGAAGAAGCCAAAGCCGGCGCCGGACAGCGCCGTTCTTCGCAATGAGCCGCTCGCCAAACCGGGGGCGACGGCGAACACCAGGATGCCGGCGATATAGATCAGATAGAAGCTTATCGCTGCGGTCCAGTCGACCTGGTCGGCAAGAAGATGGCCGATGTGATGCTGATAGAGGCTAGTAGCAACGACCCCGAGCCAAAGCAGGTCGACGACAAAGAAGACCGGAACGGCGAAGAGATAGAGCTTAAGATAGAACGCCATGGGCGATTAGTCTCCGGGTTCTGATGAAATGGCCGGTTGAAAGTGGTGGCTATGAACCATCGAAGGCATGCCGTGGCCCTTTGCAGCGACGATCGCCCGGTTTTCTCACCAAGATATCAATGCTAAGGATTGCCGACGGCGTGCAAGCGCATTGGCATCGCCTCGGCTTTCGTATTGTGAACGGGTAGACTTGACTTTTTCTAACTTCTGTTTAAATTGCGTAGCGTGATGACGACTACGCTGTCGGAACCGCAAACTGCCGACGGCAATCATTGAATTGACCGCCTTTCACCTTTGGGCCATTTCATGGCCCTCGAGACAAGCGAGCTCTCTGAGGGCCAGTCCTGGGCATCGTCTCGCACAAGCTCGCACTGGCTGTCGGACTGATCGCGCGCCAACCGTTTGGCCAAAGGGCTTGAGCGGCATTCGATTGGACTATCGTTCTGGCCGTCTAGTGTGCTCGGCAGGGAGCAGCGTTTAGAACGCTGGTTAGCGCGGTCTCTTCAATAAAGCGCTGTCGCCTGACGCGAGCCCTGCTCGTGCCAGCGCCGACCCATCCTTATTCGCAACGTTACGGGGACGATTTGTGGAATACCAGAATCTTTCGGCCGAAGAGCTGAAGAACCAGATTGAACAGACCAAGCAACGCGAGGCTGAGCTGCAGCGGGCGCTCGACCACCGGTGGCAAGCCGAGAAGACCGAGCTTGCCCAAGAGATCCGCGGCATGATCGAAGACCGAGGATACGATGTCGAAGAGATCATGAATCACGTCTTGCCGCGCCGGCGCCGAGGTCCAGGTGCGAAGAAGGGAAGTTCAGGTAACTACACCCGTTACGTCGACCCTCAGAACCCTGACCATGTCTACACCCGTGGTGTATTGCCGCGCTGGATGAAAGAGAAGATGGCCGCGGTTGGGCTCGACCCGGGCAGCAAGGAGGATCGGGAGACCTTCAAAGCGAACCACCTGCAGGCCGTTCAGGACTGAGGGCGAGACCCGAGCTTGCTTCGGGTGCGGTCGGCGAGGATCTCGATGAGGGCATCGTCCTCGCCGACCAGCCGGGTCATTGCGATCTCGAGGTGCTGATTCCGCGACGCTGCCTCTCGGCAGATCCGATCCACATCGCCCCCCTGCCCGGCGTGCCGCCCCGGCCCGATGAATTGCATTGCCACGACGACAGGTGCCCCCTCTTGCTCTGTCTCGAGCTGCTGTAGCGCCTCCTTGAGCAATGGACCATTGAAGGCATATTCAGGGCCGGGCCGGCGTTCCATTGCGGCCTCGATCACCTGATAACGGCCTTCGGAAAGAGACTCCAGCCGGCCGGCCAGCCAATGGCGCACCGCGGTCACCTCCGGGATCGGCGAGCCATGATCGACCAGCACGACGGTGGGTGCCTTAGGCCGCAGCGTCGCGAGGCCGGCGATGGTCTGCCTGATCTGCCGATCCAGAATGGCTGCCAGCCGGGGCTCGCCCTCGGGCAACGGGCATAACGACTCCGCTACGTCGACTTGGATCTGGCGGCCGGTGGCATTGACGCGTTCGACGGTCTCGGGGATCAGGCTGCTCAACGCGCGGCTCGGCCCGAAGAATAGCGGCACGGCGAGGAAGTGCTCGTCACCGGCATCCGCTTGCCGCCTCAGGAAAGGCTCGAGGAGATCGGCCGGCTCGCCATTGAGTGCCTCTGGCGCGACCTTTGAGGAATGCGCCAGTGAAACCGGGTGCACAGCTGTTCCGAGGTGCTCAGACAACCTGCGACTGAGGCGTCGGAGCGCGAGCGTGGCCTCGGCGCGCTTCGAACCATTATCAACAAGCATGATCCTCGTGTTGCTTCGGTTTGGGTTCATCTGCGTCGGGTACGGATCTGCACTGATCTCAAGGCTTCATTGCGGCGTTAAAGATCGCGGCGAGGCCATGCTGATTCAACTCTTGCAAGACAGCGGAAATCCCGAGACCGATTGTCGCTGCCCGCAATGGTGGTGAGGTTGGAGCCCGCTTGCGGGCGATCTTCGCCGCCGCGAGTGCGGCCTGGTCGCCCGCAAGCGGGCTCCTACAGCGCTGAGGGACCAGCCGGGGCTGTGCTAGGCGTGCGCCAGGCAGTTTCTTAGCATCGAGGAGCTGTGTTGAGCTTCATCAGGAACGAACGCCGTCGAGGCTGACTACCGGATCGTCACCGACCACCTCTGCTGTATGCTCGATATGCTTGGGCACGACCACGAGGTCTCCGGCCTCGAGTATCGCTTCCCGGCCTTGCATGGTGATCCGAAAGCGGCCCGACAAGACGGCATCGATCTTGTCCTCAGCATGTTCATGGGCTGGGAAGAACATGCCGGGCGAATAGACGTATCGTGACACGCGATAACCGCGGCGCTCGAGTTTGCGCCGCAACGCCCCCTCGCTCAGTGGCCCGTCTTGGCTGGGATGCCAGTGCTCAATCTGCATTTCGGTCGTTCTCGTCACCCGATCGGATCAGGCAAGATTCAATGATGGATCGATGCCGTCGCCTCTTGCTTGGAAGCGACGGCGCGCTGTGCGGCGGCCAAGGTTCGACTGCACCGGTTTGCTCGAAGCCGGGCTGAGCCAATCCCAGCGTGCCGCCTTGCGTGGCCTGAGGCGAGGCTCGGCATCGCTCCTCCGTCTCTCTTGTGTGGGCAGCGATATGCCAGGGTGCTCAGCCATGTCAGGTCGCGGCGCAGTTGTTTAGACTTGATCATCGTGCAGTTATACACAAGCTTCTGACGAAGCAAAACCGCTGAGGAGGTCTAATGAAGGCGATACAGATGCGCGAGCCGGGTGGGCCGGATGTGCTCTCTCTTGTCGATCTGCCACGCCCCGAGCTAGACACTGAAACGGACGTCTTGGTGCGCCTCGAGGCCGCCGGGGTCAATCCGGTTGATACCAAGATCCGGTCTCGCGGTACCCTCGTTCCGGAGACGCTGACAGCGGTATTGGGTTGCGACGGGGCCGGCGTTGTCGAGGCCGTCGGCGCAGGGGTGACCCGATTCAAGCCCGGTGATGCGGTCTGGTTCTGCTACGGCGGGCTCGGCGGTCCGCGCGGCAACTATGCCGAATATGCCGTGGTCGATGAGCGGGTTGCCCAGCCGAAGCCCGCTTCGCTCGATTTCGTCCAGGCTGCGGCGGCGCCGCTGGTCTTGATCACGGCCTGGGAGGCGCTCTACGACCGCGCGGGCCTGCATGAGGGGCAGCAGGTCTTGATCCATGCCGGCGCTGGCGGCGTCGGTCATGTGGCGATTCAGCTGGCGCGGCTCGCCGGTGCGCGAGTGGCCGCGACCGTCAGTGGGCCTGAGAAGGCGAGCTTCGTGCACGAACTGGGTGCCGAATATGCGATCAACTACAAGGAGGAGTCGCTGCTGCACTGCCTCTCCGATTGGACCGGGGGGCGCGGCGTCGATGTCGCGTTCGATACGGTCGGTCCCGAGGTGTTTCGACAAACCATTCCGGCGATGGCGGTCTACGGCGATCTCGTCACCATCCTCGACCCGGGCGGCGATCTGGACCTGAAGGAGGCCCGCAATCGGAATCTGCGTATCAGTCTCGAACTGATGCTGACGCCGCAGCTTGGGGGGCTACCGGAGGCATTGGCCCACCAAGGCGAGATCCTACGCCGCTGCGGTGAGCTGTTCGATGACGGCAAGCTGACCATTCACGTCGCTGAGACCTTCCCGCTCGAGCAGGCTGCGGCAGCGCATCGGCGCCTCGAAGCGGGTGGCGCAACCGGAAAGCTCGTCCTGACGATCGGCTGATGGATGCGCGCCGCCGCGCAGCAATCGGGAGTCTCGCCACAGCTGCGTCCGAGCGCGGGGCGGTCGGTGATTCCGGCCGCAGCCCTGTCCGGGTTGCGCTCGTCGCGGATACGCACGGGTTTCTGGACCCGCGTATCGCCGCGATCGTTAGCGGCTGCGACATCGCCCTGCATGGCGGTGATATCGGCAACGCTGAAGTGCTGGCCCAGCTCCAGCCGCGCGGAGGGCACGTCTACGCCGTGCTGGGCAATAATGACGTGGCGCACAAATGGCCGGACGGCCAGCGGGAACTGTTGGTCAGCATCCCCTGGGAAGCCCATGTCGCGTTGCCCGGTGGCGAGCTCGTCCTGTTACACGGTCATCGCGTCGCTGCCGCTCGACGCCATCAGCGCTTACGCGCCCGTTTTCCGCATGCGCGGGCGATCTGCTACGGCCACAGCCATCGGATGGTCGACGATCGCGACGCGCTTCCGTGGGTGCTTAATCCGGGAGCCGCTGGCCGAGCGCGCACCTATGGCGGGCCCTCCTGCATGGTCTTGATCGCGTCGGAGGCCGGTTGGCAGGTCGAGCCGCACCGCTTCTTGCCCCGCAGTGGAAACCGCCGTCTCGGCGCCTCCTCTGGTCAGGACGCTGAAGCGGTTGGTCGCCGCGCGGTTGGCGGTCACTGAGCCCTCACCCGATTGAGCCGCATCGTTTCTCTAAGACCGTTGTCCGTGCGAATGACCCACCGCCAGCTCGACGCGGCCCAGATCGCTGGCTCCGCCGTGTTGCCTTGACCCGTCGGATGGCTTCTCTCTGCTCCACCCTCTGCTGTTCTCCGCACCCTTCGATGTCGAACCACGCTGAGCCCTCTGTGATGCGGCCGCCTAAGTCCCTGCTTAGGCGGGTTGGTCGGGCCATTGCCGACTACCAGATGATCCGCGACGGGGACCGTATTCTGCTTGGGGTTTCCGGTGGAAAGGACTCGCTCTCGCTGCTCGAGGTGCTGCGCCACCTGCGCCGCTATGCACCGGTGCGCTTCGAACTCGCGGTGTTGACGATCGATCCGGAGGTGCCCGGCTTCGAGCCCGAGCCGCTGACCGATTGGTACCGGCGGCTGGGTCTAACCTGGCACTACGAGCGCCAACCGATCATGGAGCAGGCCCAGCAGCATATGGACGGAGACTCCTTTTGCGCCTACTGCGCGCGGATGAAGCGCGGCATCATGTACCGATTGTGTCGGCTCCATGGCTACAACGTCCTTGCGCTCGCGCAGCACCTCGACGACCTAGCCGAAAGTCTGCTGATGTCGATGTTCCACGGCGGGCAGCTGCGCACGATGAAGGCCCACTATCGTAATGACGCCGGCGATGTCCGCATCGTCCGCCCGTTGGTCTATTGCCGCGAGCGCCAGACACGTGATTACGCGACTGCGGCGAATCTACCCGTCGTGCCGGACAGCTGTCCGGCCTGTTTCCAGATGCCCACCCAGCGGGAGCACATGAAGGCCTTATTGGCGCGTGAGGAGGGGGCGCACCCGCATCTGTTCGCCAACCTGTTGCAAGCGATGCGGCCGCTCTTGCACGACGAATCGCAGGAATAAGGCGTCGTCCGCAAGAAAAACAGAAATCCTCGACTAGGCTTACGGAGATGACGCGGATGTATGGCCGCGCAGACTGTCCTGCTGCGCGTCCGCCGGCGTCCCAGGTCTTTGCTGGTCGGGAGGAACGGTCCGATGATCTCACGCGACACCAGAGCGACAGCGCTAGCGGAGCCTTCGGTTCTCGGCGTGGCGCCGGAATGCGTGGTGTTTTCGCTTGCTGGAACCACCTACGCCGTCGCCGCGGCACTCATGCGGGCCTGTCTATCCTTGCCGCGCCTGACCGCTTTGGATGAGACGCCGGATTACCTCGTCGGGGCGTTCGATCTGCGCGGCGAGCTGGCGCCGGTGATCAGTCCGGCCGTGCTGGGCGGTTGGACGTTGAAGCCGGCGAACGTCGGTGATCTGGTCGTGGTGGTCGATGCGGGACAGCATCCTTTAGCGCTTCACGCCGACGCGATGCTTGGGATCGAGCCCGTCTACGACCGTCCTTGGCGGGTCGGCGAAAGACTGCTGAACCTGTCAAAGGAGGTCTTGCTCAGCGGCGGGAGCGCCTGGCTCATCGACCCGGAGGCGATCCGGATGGTCGCGGACCCTCATCTGCCGAGCCTGCATTCCGCCGATGCGAGACTGCAGGACTTCGAGCGTCAGCTCGACGCCAAGGCGCTTTCGCGCCTGGAGGCGCGTGCCGAGCGCTATCGGGGGCTGATTCGACCGGGCCGCTGCACGCATCCATCCCGACGGCTCTAACCGCTCTCCTTCCCGTGCATCAACGCTTGGTGCCCCGATCGGCTTGCGTTCGGCGGCACTGAGCGGCCTGCTGGTTCGAGCCCGCCATTCAGTCGCGCCAGCCCTCGAGTATCGCCAAGCAGCGTTGATTCAGTTCGCGGGCGCGGTCAACGCTGGCCGCCTCGGTATAAGCGCGCAATTCCGGCGCATTGCCCGATGGGCGCAAGTGGAATACATCGCCGTTTGCGAGCGTTGCGCGGATACCATCGGTGTGATCCACATCGGCAACCGGACCGAATTCACTGCCAAATACCGCCTCGAGAGCAGCGCGGTCGGCCTCTTGATCACCGGTTCGAAATGCGGCAAGGCGTTCGGCGCTGAGGTGGGTTGGAAAGTCCTTGAGCCGATCACTGTAGGTATAGCGCTGCGGCAGCTCCGCCCCAAGTGCCGAGACTGGGACCCCTTTAGCCCGGGCTGCACCGATGACGGTGACCGCAACGATCACGGCATCGCGGGTGGGCAGCGCGGCAAGCCGCCTGCCCTCATGGTCGATATCCGAGCTCGTCAGGAAGCCGCCGTTCGCCTCGTAGCCGACCACCGGGGTGATGCCGCGCGCCGATAGCGTCTGCATGCCGGCGATCACATAAGGCGAGCCGATCCGGGTGCGCAGCGTCTCGCTGAACCAGCCGCTGCGCTCGAGTGCCGTGTTGGAGCTGATCGGCGTGACGACCCCTGCAGCACCGAGGGCGCGGGCACAAAGGACGCCGACGATATCGCCGCGCAGCCACTGGCCGCGCTCGTCCCCGACCAGAGGCCGGTCACCGTCACCATCGGTCGAAATCAGGGCGTCGAGTTGGCCATCTGCAGTCCATTCGCGCGCCAGCGCGATGTCTTCGGGCCGGATGGCCTCGGTGTCGACCGGCAGGAAGGTCTCAGAGAAGCCCAGCCGCTCCACCGCGGCGCCGAGGCCGGTCAATACTCGGAACAGGGCATCCCGGGCGACGCTGGAGTGCTCGTACAGTCCGATTCGCAACCCCGCGAGCCAGTCATCGGGGAAGAAATCGAGATAGCGCGCGATGTAGTGCTCCAGTGCTGAGGGATCTTCACGGGGCAGTGCGACCTCGGAGGGGGCCGTGAAACGTCCTGAGGTATCGAACAGCGGTGCCGGTATCTCGACCTGCTGGCTGCGGATTCCTTCCTCGTCCTCCTTCAGGATCTCTCCGCTCGCGAGATTGAACTTGATGCCGTTACGGTCATCCGGGATATGGCTTCCGGTGACCATGATGCTCGGCCAGCCCTGAGCGATACCATAGGCGGCAAGCGCTGGAGTCGGGATGCGACCGAGATAGCGAGCCTGACAGCCACTATCGGTGACCGCCTTGGCGCAGGCGGTCAGGATGCGCCTGCTGCTGGCGCGATAGTCGCCGGCAAGGCCGACCTCGGCGCCATCCGCGAGTCCTTTGGACGCGAGCAGATAACGCACGAATCCCTGCGTATAGGCATAGCAAACCCGGTCGGTCATGTCTTCGACCCGGCCACGGGCTCCACTGGTTCCAAACTTGACGCCGGTTTCCGTCATGAGCTCGCCGATACGCATGATTCGCTCCTCTGCCTGTTGAGCTGGCTTTCGCATTGACTACATTTTAGTCCGTTCGGCCAGGCAATCCCGACAGCAGGCCGTTTGCTGTGTCGCCATCAGTGCCGCATCGGGGCTGCACAGGGCTGCATCAGGGCTGCCAGCAGAGCCGCTGCAGTTGCCCGATCCACCCGTCGGTTGCTTTCTCGCTTTCGGCAACCATGCTATGGTCGCCCTTGACATGCAGAATCCGGCACAGAACCGGCCGCCGACGCCTGACCTCGGGGTCCATTAGAACGAACAATAGCCCGATGCCTGCGACCTCAGGCTTGCTGCGCCCAAATGCCTATCCTGATCGCTGACTCGGGCGGCACCACGTCCTTCCATCGAGAGACCACGCAAGAGAGAGGAGCACTATCGTGATGATCCCTAAGCACCCAATCGTCTCAGCCGCATCTGCGATCGCGCTGTCACTGAGCCTCAGCACTGCAGTCGTTGCCGAAGAGTCCGCTGCCCCGGCGGACGCCGATGCCAACGCCAAGCCCGCTGCCGCAGCCCCAGCGCCGTCTGAACAAGCGGCGAGCCCTGCTCCTGCCAACGCCGAGCCCGCTGCCGCAGCGCCGTCCGAGCAAGCGGCGAGCCCCGCTCCGGCCGAGTCGGCGCCATCGGAGATGCCGAGCGCCGAGGCGATGCAGTCGATGCGCGACGAGATGAAGAAGCGCTACGAGCAGGCCATGGCCGAACGTGCCAAGCGTGTCGAAGAGATGCGCGCCGCAGCCGAGAAGCGTCGTGAAGAGATGCTCGCGCGCTACAAGGAGTATCGCGAGACGATCGAGTCGATGACCGATGAGCAGAAGGAGGCGATTGCGGCGCTGTTCGGCAACGCCATGCAGCCGGAGACCCCACCGGCACCGCAAGGTCCGACCTCGTACGGCGCCGGCTACGGCTATCCGGGGCAAGGCCCAGGGATCGGCTATCCTGGCTACGGTTACCCTGGTATGCATCCGAAGTGCGGCCGCATGGGCGCTGCCGGCTGCCCGCAGATGCACAGGATGCCGAATATGCCCGAGATGCCGCCTATGCGTGGTCGGCCCGAGATGCCTGAAATGCCAGCGATGCCTGAGCCGCCGGCAATGCCTGGTGCGCCTGCCGCACCGTCGGCTGGGCCTAGCCAAGGCTCCGCTGCTGCCGCCGGGTCCAACTGAGTCGAGTCGACCGGCCGGAGCGGCTGATTGGCCGCCATCGGCCGGTTCGCTTCCGAGTGAGCCCCGCTGCTTTGGCGGGGCTGCACGCGATTGGGCCCGCTCTGTAGACGAGGCGCGCCTCAGCGCGCTCCTTGACCAGTACGGCAAAGGCGATCCACTGTCGAGGCCGTGATGAAGCTGATTCGCAATCTCCTTGCGCTGATTGGCGCACTGACCCTCGTCATGCTGCTGGTCGCTGTGGTCTGGCTACTGCCGCGCCTCAGCGGTTTCGATCCGGCATTCGCTCGCACCTATGCCGATTTCGCCGCCAATCTGATCGAAACCGGCGACCCCGGCGGGGCGATGATGTGGTCGGTGCCGGTCGAGGAGGGTCTGAGCACAGCGGATGTGATCACCTCGCTCAAAAGCCTCGCGACCTCCAATAACCTACTGTTCGTTGGCGAATCGCCTTTCTATCAGCAGGTCGAGGCGGTGACCGGTGAGGATTACCGCTACGTCAACTTCCTGTCGTTCTGTGATGCGCAGGTCGGCAAGATGATGCTGGAGTACCGCAACCACTACAGCGGTTTCATGCCTTGCCGGATCGCGTTGGTCGAGGATCGGCAGGGCAAACTCTGGCTCTATTCGATGAACCTCGATTTCATGATCCATGGCGGTCGCGCGCTGCCCCCCGATCTCAAGCAGGCGGCAATCGGCGTACGCGATACGCTCCAGGCGATGATGCAAGGCGCCGCGGCCGGCGAATTCTGAGCCGGAATCGCAAGCGCACCAGGCCCGTGCCGCGCCGGATCGGATGCACAGCCGCCTTGAGCGTGGCGGCTCGCACGGCCATTCTTGCAACGGTGATTACCGGGCGCGATGGTTTTCCGGCAAAGCGCCCGCGCCTGACCGATCTCGCTCGGCCTCAGGCTCTGCGAGCTCCAACCATTCGGTCACTCGCGCCTGCGTTGCCTCCAGACCGACCCGAGTCACTGCTGAAAAGGCGAGTACCTCCAACGGCACCGGGGTCGAGGCCAGCGCCTTACGCACGTCCATTAGGCTCCGCTCCATTGCGCCACGCTTGAGCTTGTCGGCCTTGGTGAGCAGCAGCAGCAGCGGCAGCTCGGCGGCGATGCCCCATCCGATCATCTGCTGGTCGATCTCGGTCAGCGGGTGGCGGATATCCATCACGACCACCAGACCCTTTAGTGAGTCGCGCTGCTCCAGATAGCGTTCCATCAGCGCCTGCCATTGATGCTTGATCGTTAGTGAGACCCGCGCGAAGCCATAGCCCGGGAGATCCACGAGCCGGCGCTCATCGTCGAGCCGAAAGAAGATCAGCTGCTGGGTCCGACCGGGCGTCTTGCTCGTGCGCGCGAGCGCCTTTTGATGGCACAGTGCATTGATTGCGCTGGATTTGCCGGCGTTGGAGCGCCCTGCGAATGCCACCTCATGGCCGCTGTCGGGCGGTGCCGCAGCCAGGTCAGCGGCTGCTGATAAGAACGCGGCGCGCTGGAAAAACGCATTGGTCTGCGAGCGGTGGGGGTCCCTGCTCATGCTTCGGTACCGGGATCGGCCTCCGGGGCGGCTCGCCAGTGGCCACTGCGGCCCCCGCGTTTCTCGAGCAGCCGCACAGCGTCGATGACCATGCCGCGATCGACGGCCTTGCACATGTCGTAGACGGTCAGCAGCGCGATCTGCACCGCGCACAAGGCCTCCATCTCGACGCCGGTGCGCCCCCGCGTCGCGACCGTGACACGGCAGGCCACCGCGGGTGGCGCGTCCGCGATCTCAAAGCTGCAGTCGACGCGCGTCAGTGCAAGCGGATGACAGAGCGGAACCAGCTCTGCAGTGCGCTTGGCACCCATGATGGCTGCGACGCGCGCGATACCGAGCACGTCGCCTTTGCTGTGGCCGCCGGACTGAATCAGCTGCAGCGTCTCGGGTTGCATCCGGATGCAGCCTGCCGCGGTCGCGACCCGCTCGCTTTCGTCTTTGGCGCCGACGTCGACCATCTGCGCCTCGCCGGCGCGGTTGAAGTGCGTCAGTTCTTTCACTTGGTCTCAGGAAATGGGACACCGAACGCAGAACGATAGCACGGCCTGTCGACAGCATGAGGCGATCGACTAAGATTCCCTCTGCTGCAGCATTGGCAATTGCAGCCCACTGAATCAGTGCTGCAGGCGTCGCGGCGCTGAACCACGCTAGAGGGCGCGGGAATGAGTCTGACCTGGATCATCCTACTCGTCGTCGCCGTCGTGCTCCTGCTCTATGGCGGCCTTATCTACAACAACCTGGTTCGGCTCAAGCATGCGGTGGCGAAGGCCTGGTCCAATACCGATGTGGCGCTGAAGCAGCGTCATGACGAGCTGCCCAATCTGGTCGCGATCTGCCGCGAGCACATGGCCTACGAGCAGGAGACGCTGCAGCGGGTGGTCGAGGCGCGGTCGGCCGCCTCGGCCGCACGCCAACGCGGCGACCTGCGTGGTCTTGGACAGGCCGAGGAGGCCCTCCGAGGCGGGCTCGACCGGTTGTTCGCGCTCGCGGAGAACTACCCGCAGCTCCAGGCCAATGCCAGCTTCCAGCAGCTCGCGCAGCGGATCGCCTATCTCGAAGAGACGATCGCCGACAGGCGAGAGCTCTATAACGACAATGTGAATGTCAACAACACTCGCTTGGAGCAGCTGCCGGATGTGCTGATCGCGCGGCTGTTCGGCTTTGAGC
>JAAAOQ010000156.1 GCA_009908845.1 Gammaproteobacteria bacterium | reverse complement strand
TCGTGCACTGGTGCGGACGCGGTGACTTCGCGGTTGGAACAACAGGAGCCCGGTGAGTCGAGAGGCTCACGCCGGGTTCTGCGAGCGGCTGAGGGGGCAGTTCCCTCGGCCGACTCAACCGTCGAAGCCGGCGAAGGCGTCGGGCGGGCTGAGCTCATCGTCGTCGATGTCGAGCTCGCCGATCGCCGGCGCGCTGCCGTCGGGCAAGCGCCAGTGGCGGATGACGCGGCCCTCCTCGGTCGCCTCGACGACCTCGAACGCGTCTTCGGCGTCGTCATCCCAGCCCCGGCGCCGACCCCAACCGAAGTAACCGGTATGCTCGGCGAGGCCGTACTCGTAGACGCTGACCAGCCCGAGATGGAGGTCGCAGCCCGCCGCCTCAGCCGCGGCGCGGACGACGCCGGCGACGGCGGCATCGGCGCCTTTCAATGTCTGGAAGCCAAGCTCCGCCTCGCTATAGGCATGCTCCAGCGGTAGCACGAGCTTGTTCGGCGCGTCCTCGTCCGACTCGTCACCCCAGGTACGCAACAGCTCGGTCACGGTGGTGCAGACGCTGTCGTGATCGGGCGGTTGCGGGACCGGTTCACCCTGTGGTCGGATCAGGTTGTAGATCAGGGCGAGCCGATACCCGGAGGCGATCGGCAGGACCTCGTGTCGGCAGTCGGCATAGAAGGCGGCCCAGGCGACCTCGGAGGGCTCGTCGCGGCGCAGATCGAGCCGGGCCTCGTGACTCTTGTGGCGGATCACCAGCTCGCCGCCGGTGAAGGGCGAGGGCAGCACGACCACGAGGGTCGCGAACATCCCTGGGGCCTTCTCGGTATCGCGATGCGGCACGAAGAAGCTGCCGGCGTCGTAGACCAGCAGCTTATAGAGCTCGGCCTCGACCGCGCCGGCGACGCCGAGCCCATCCGCCGCCTGTCGGACGATCTGCGCCAGGTCCTCGGCCCAGCGGCGGCCGCCGATGGTCACTTGCGCGGAATCGAGCTGCCAGGTGCGGCGCACCTCGGTATCGACCAGCGTCTCGGTGCCGCGGCCATAGGGCGCCTGCTCGGCCTGGGCGATGAGCTGCTCGGCCTGGGCCGGCAGCAGCGGCAAGGCTACCGACCCCACGCCCTCGACCTCGAGCCGCAGCGGATGCATGTCGAGCGTGCCGCTCGCGTAGAAGTCGCCGGGGCGCTCGGCGGCCTGCAAGGCGTCGGCGAGTTCGTGCGCAAGCTGGGTCATGGCGGGACTCCGGTGGTCTTCTTTCAGGCGCAGTCAGGTTGAAGGGACGGCCAGAGCATACCGGCTCAGGGCCGGGCTTGGCACGCGCAAGGACCTGCGCAAGAGCCTGCGGATTGCGCCATGGCCTGGTCAGTTGCCAAACACATAGTCGAGATCGATCTCGGTTTCGGCAAAAGGCGGGATTCTGGCTTTGCCGATCGGCTGATCGACTCCCGACTCGGCAGCAAAGGTCACATGGTAGGTCTCGGCAAGCAATTCGTAGGCAATCAGTGTCTTGTCTTCCGGCGAAATCACCCAGTAGTCCGGCACTCGATTGCGCTGCAAGAGCATGAAATGGTGAAACAGATCCTTTCGTTCATGGCCGGGTGAGGTGATCTCGCAGACCCAGTCGGGGAGGACGGTCATGATCCCGGAAGGTCGGTGTGGGACGCGTTCTTTCCGCCATCCGGCCAGATCATGGCTGGGGCATTGGTGCTCGGCATACTTGACGCTGATCTCGGGCATGATCCACCAGCCGCCCGGGCCGTCTTTGCGCTTGAAGCGCGAGACCTCGTCGGAGATCCCGGACTGGATCAGCGCATGCTCGGAGCGCGCCATCGGACGCTTGACGATTTCGCCATCGATCAGCTCGACACGCTCCTCGCTGGAGCGCAGAAGGTCATCGACGGTGCTCAGTCTTTTTGCTTCCACGGGAACGGGCCTCTGGGGGTCATCGCACCAGGATGCCACCAGCACATACAGCGTCGGCACCACAAATAGCGTGAACAGGGTGCCGATGCCGAGGCCCGTGGCGATGACGCGGTGGTCGGCGGCGAAATCTTGCTAAGCGGCGGCCCGAAGGTGAATATCCGGGCTCGTCAGGATACGGTGGATGCTCTTCCACTGGAGGTTAGCATCTGCTGCAAAGATCGCATCCAGTCGGTCTGTTTCCAAACCGGACAGCTGGGCGACGGTCGTCGGCCCTTTGAGTCGCACTTGGTATCACCGACTGCCGCCAGCGCGCGAGCAACGCCGACAGATAGGGCCTGCTGACGCTCAGGCCACCCGCTTGGGGGCTGGAGAAGCGTCATAGAACAGACAGCCTTCGCGTCGGATCGTATCTTTCAGTTCCAGGTTAGCGAGGCGGTCCCAATGGATGAGATCCACCTTGAACACCAATGGCAGATCGTCGATCGCGTTCCAGAGCTGGGCGAACTCAGAGTCGGTCATTTGCGGCGCGAGCACAGCAAGATCGATGTCCGAGCCCGGCTTCGCGCTGCCTTTGGCCCGAGAGCCGAAGATCAGCACCCGCTCGATCTGCGGATAGCGCTCGAACACGCGGATGAAATCGGCGCGGATACGCGCGGACAGGCCAAAGGTCAGCGGATCTTCCATGCGTTGGCCTCCCGCGCCAGCGCTTGAAATCGCAACAGCGCCTGCTCGCCGATGAAGGCATAGACCTCATCGGCCAAGCGCTCGTTGTACGTATGGCTCGTGAGATTGCGGTAGCGCTGGATCTCGCTCCAGGCGTTGCCGTTGTCGATCAGCGCCGCCTGCAAGGCCTCTTGCAGTGCCTGTCTCGGGGTCCGTGCGCTGATGCCTTCTTGTTCCAGTTTGAGCTTGAGCATCTTCCAAGCCAGCTCGTAACAGAACTCGAAGCGCTGGATCGTCGCGTCGCGCGTGAACTCATCGAACGGCTGCGCCACGGCGCGTTCGAGCTGATGCACGCCTTTGAGGAAATCGGCAATGCGTTCGTTCAGGCGTTCGGGGTCCATGGGGTTGCGCCGCAGGGTCGTCGGATCAAAGGCGTTGTTTGTGCTTGCTCTTGACGCGCCGATAGAACTCCTCCATCACCGCGATGAACGACTGCGGGCGATCCCAGAACGGCGGGAAGTCGCCGCCCTTCTTGACCAGCATGGCCGGCACGCTGGCTGCTTCGGCCGATTGCGGTTCATCCTCGGGTAGCGGGGCAGGCGCATGCCAGAAGGCACGGACATCGACGGCTGCCGTGCCGACCTCTGCCTTTGCTGTGGTCGCTGACTGTGGCGCCGCTTGCGACCGAGCTTGCGTTTGGGCTTGCGGCAACAGGGGCGGATAGAGCGACGCGACCGGCTCCGGCGGTGCCTCCTCGTCGTCGCTCATCAGCGGTGCGAGCGCCTGGCCGAGTGGTGTCTTCGCAAGCTCGGCGCGCAAGCGCGCGCGCCCGAGACCGCGCAGCTCGAACAGCAGCAGCGGGTCCTGGTCGAGCTGATTGGCGAGCCGATAGTAGACGCCGGCAATATGCTTGCAGGGATTCGCCCAATCCGGGCAGGAGCAATCAGTGCGCGCGAAGTCCTGCGCGCTGCGCGGCAACAGGGTGAAGCCGGACGCCGCAAAGGCGGCGTCGATGTCGTCCGGCATCTCGTTCATCAGCAGCCGGCTGACCAGATCGGCGCGGCTGCCGAGCTGCGCGATCAGCGCCTTGCGCGCCTTGGCCGGGATCGGCGTGAGCTGCAGTTCAACCTGATAGCGCGGCTCCTTGGTCACGCCGAAGTACGGATTGACGTTACCGCGCACGGTCGCGCTGACCGCGCCATCGGCCCCGATCTCGAAGCCGAGAATCCGGCTCGGCCCCCCATAGGAGCGCCCCCGCTGCAGACGCCCGGCGTCCATCTGCTCCTCCAGCGCCGCGATGAAGCGCTGCCCCCACCAGGTCTTGCCATGGCTGCTCATATCGAACCTTCACACTTCAAACTTCTCACTTCAAACTTCACTCCCCAACCGCCTCTCGATTGAGCCGGATCAGCGCCTTGAAGCGGTCGTTGTCCAGATCGGTGAGCCAGGATTCGTCGTCGCCGATGATGGCCCCGGCGACGGCCTTCTTCTCCTCGATCATCGCGTCGATGCGCTCCTCGAGGGTGCCGAGGGTCACGAACTTGTGCACGAACACGGTCTTCTCCTGGCCGATGCGGTAGGCGCGGTCGCTGGCCTGATCCTCGACCGCCGGGTTCCACCAGCGGTCGAAATGGAACACATGGTTGGCCCTTGTCAGGGTGATGCCGACGCCGCCGGCCTTGAGCGAGAGGATGAAGAGCGACGGCGCGCTGGCCGGGTCCTGGAACTCGGCGATCATCGCCTCGCGCCGGCGCTGCGGGGTGCCGCCGTGCAGGAAGAAGGTGTTCAGGTGCCAGCGCTGGCGGGCGAGCCGCTCAAGCTGCTCGCCGACCTCGGTGAACTGGGTGAAGATCAGCACGCTGTCGCCCTCGCTCATGGTCTCCTCGAGCATCTCCTGCAGCCGCTGCAATTTGTGCGAGCGCTCGGGGGTGAAGGGGCTGCCGTCGTGCAGGAACTGCGCGGGGTGGTTGCAGATCTGCTTGAGCTTCATCAGCGTCGAAAGCATCAGGCCGCTGCGCTCGGCGCCTTCGGCCTGCTCGAGCTGTTGCTCGACATCGCGTACCAGGGTCTCGTAGAGCGCGCCTTGCTCGCGGCTGAGCTGGCAGTATTGCGGCGCCTCGAGCTTGTCGGGCAGGTCGCTGATGATCGCCTTGTCGGTCTTGACGCGCCGGAGGATGAACGGCTGCACCAGCTGCTTGAGGGTCTGGGTCTTCGCTGGGTCCTTGTCGCGCTGCACCGGCAGCTCGAAGGTCTTGCGAAAGCGCGCCCGGGTGCCGAGATAGCCCGGCTGCAGGAACTCGAACAACGACCAGAGATCGCCGAGGCGATTCTCGACCGGGGTGCCGGTCAGGGCCAGCCGGTGCGGTGCTTGCAGCTTGTAGACCGCCTTGGTCTGGGCCGCCTTCGGATTCTTGATGTTCTGGGCCTCATCGAGCACCACCCGATGCCAGTCGACGCTTGAGAGCAAGGCCGCGTCCTTGCGCGCCAGCGCATAGGAGGTGATCACTAGCGCCACCTGCTCGGCCTGGGCGGCGAAGGCGCGCTTGTCCTGCTCGCGCGCCGGACCATGATGCAGATGGGTGGGCAGCTGCGGCGCGAAGCGCTCGACCTCGCGCTGCCAGTTGCCGAGCACCGAGGTCGGCGCGATCAATAGGGTCGGGCCAGGATCGGTGCTAGGTTGCGTGCGCGGCTCGGTACCCGGTTGTGCGCCCGGCTGGGCGCCGCCTTCGCGCTCGCGCACCAGTTGCGCGATCACCTGCATGGTCTTGCCGAGGCCCATGTCGTCGGCGAGACAGCCGTTCATCCCGAGCCGTTCCAGATAGCCGATCCAGGACAGACCGCGGCGTTGATAGTCGCGCAGGCTCGCATTGAGCCCGGTCGGGGTCTCGGTCAGCTCGAGGCGGCTGTCGTCGCTCAGGCGCTCGAGCATCTCGGCCAGCGCCGAGTCGCGATCGATCTCCAGCGCGTCGTCCTGCGCGGTCTGCTGCAGCAGCTCGGGCAGGCTGAGCTCGACGGTCTCCTCGCCTTGGCGCTGCCAGAACTCGAGCATCTCCTGCATCCGCTCGCGGTCGAGCTCGATCCATTCGCCGCGGAACTGCACCAGCGGGGTCTTGGCGGCGATCAGTGCCTCCCATTCCTCTGGGCTGATCTCCTCGTCGCCGATGCTGAGCGCGTAGCGGTATTGCAGCAGCTGATCGAGGCCGAAGCGGCGGGTCCCGGCCGCCGATTCGCTGCTCGACGTGCTCGGCGCCGCGGCGCTGCGCAGGCGCAGCTTGGCCCGGCGCCGCCCGCTCGGGGTCCACCAGGCCGGCACCACCACCTTGTAGCCAGCGTTCTCGAGCACCCAGGCCGAGTCCTTGAGGAAGTCGAAGGCCTCGTTCAGGCTCAGTACGACGGCCTGCGGCTCGGCGGTCGCCATGCCATCCCAGAGCTTGGGGTAGATGCGCGCGGCGAGCCCCAGGTCGAGCAGCAGATGGCGCTCGAAATCGGCGTCACCGAGCTGTGCGCGGAAGGCCTCCTGCTCCTCGCTCAGGCCATCCCAATACTCGGCCAGTGGCAGCCGCTGGGACGGGTCGTGGCGCGGGATGACGATCAGCTCCAGGGTCCAGTTGCTCGCCTCCGGGTCGGCGTCGGCCTCGGCCTGGTCGGGCTCGAGCAGGCGGAAGCCGAGCGTGAAGCGCGCCGCCTGCTCGCCGCCGTCGATGGCCTGGCGCCAGTTGTGCCACTGCCGATACAGCGCCAATCCCCCTTCGCTTGCGGGCAACGGGTGCTGGCCCGGATCGACCTTGAGCCCGAAGGCGATGAGGCTGCCGTCGATGCGCTTCTCGAAGCTGGCCGGCAGCGGGGTGGCGCGCACCAGCTCGTCGAGTAGGACGGCGGCGCAATGCGCGAGCACGCTGGCCGGGTCGAGCGGGGTCTCGCTGCCGGCGGCGCAGGCCGGGGGCATTGCAGGTACCGCCTGCTCGATTAGCTGCTCGTAGGCGCGTCCCGCCCATTGCCAGACCGGATGCAGTTCGGCCGGCGGCGCGGTCTTGCGCCTGGGGGGCTTGGGCGGCTGGCGATAGCGCAGGCCGGGAAGATACTGGTCCTGCAGCAAGAGCTGCTTGAGGTGCTGGGTGAACCAATGCCAGAACAGCAGATCCGGGCCGGCGCGCCGATCGCCGAAGGCGTCGTCGGTCAGGAAACGCAGCTCGCGGAATTGGCGCAGCGGCGCCTCGAGCGGGAAGGTCTCGACCTGCCAGGGGCGCAGACTGATCGCATCGGGGGCGGCTTTCGGCTCGACATCAGAGTCGTCGTCGCCGACAGCATCCGCCATACCGGCAACCGGCTCGCCGAGCCGATGGGCCAGCTCGGGCGAGGGGAGTGGCCTGTCCGTCCCGCTCGGGAGCCAGACCGGGCAGGTCTGCAGGCGGCGCTCGCCGGCATCACGCGTCGTTGCCAGACCGAACGCCTCGACCAGATCCGGCCAGCGCGCCTTGGGCAGTGCGAACGGGTGCGGTGGCGACTGTTGCGCCTTGGGCTGTTTGGCCTTGCCCGCCGATGCTGGCTTGGGCGGCAGGTCGGTCTCGACCCAGAGCCGGAACTGGCCACCGCGGGCGAAGGTATCAGCCGCATCGGGCTGCCAAAATGCGTGCAGGATCTCCATCGAAGACGTCGCGACTGTCGGATAAACTGAGTGGGATGGGTCGTGTTTGGCGAGCCAAGACCAATCTCACTAGGTTAACTGATCGAGCTCAGCGCATGTCCAGGCAACCGCTACCCATCGGCATCCAGTCCTTCCACAAGATCCGAGAAGGTGGCTATTACTATGTCGATAAGACCGGCTTTGCGCTGCGGCTAATCGCCGAGGGCACGCACTATTTCCTGTGCCCGCGCCGCTTCGGCAAGAGCCTTTTTCTGGATATGCTCGCCGAGCTGTTCAGCGGCAATAATCAGGCCCTGTTCGAGGGGCTGGAGGCGCATGGGCGCTGGGATTGGTCGCGTCGCTCTCCGGTGATCCGCTTCAGCTTCGGCGGCGGCATCGTGCGCAATCCCGCCGAGCTCGAGGTCAAGATCCGTGAGCAGCTCGAGATCAATCAACAGGCGCTCGGCCTGCGCTGCACCCAGCCGAGCGTCGGTGGCTGCTTTGCCGAGCTGATCCGCGAGGCTCACGCCAAGACTGGCGAGCGCGCGGTCGTGCTGGTCGATGAATATGACAAGCCGATCCTCGATAACCTCGGTCATCCCGAGACTGCGGGAGCGATGCGCGATGGCCTTAGGAACCTCTACTCGGTGATCAAGGATGCCGACACGCACATCCGCTTCACGTTCCTCACCGGGGTGAGCAAGTTTAGCAAGGTCAGCCTGTTCTCGGGCTTGAACAACCTCAAGGACATCACCGTCGATGCGCGCTACTCGGCCATCTGCGGCTATACCGAGGCCGATCTGGATCAGGTCTTCGCGCCCGAGCTGGAGGGACTGGACCGGGAGCAGGTCCGCACCTGGTACAACGGCTACAACTGGACCGGGGAGGCGGTCTACAACCCCTTCGATCTGTTGCTGCTGTTCGACGCGCGTCAATTCCGCCCTTGGTGGTTCGAGACCGGTTCGCCGAGCTTCCTGATCGAGCTGCTGACCCAGCGCCAGACCTTCCTGCCGGATCTGGGCCGACTGGTGGCCAGCGAGCAGTTGCTCTCGGCGTTCGATGTCGACTACATCAGCAGCGAGGCCCTGCTGTTCCAGACCGGCTACCTCACCATCGCCCGCGAGCAGCAGTTCGGCGCCTTCATCGAGTACCAACTGCGCTACCCGAACATGGAGGTGCAGGCCAGTCTCAATGGCGCCCTGCTCGATGTGCTGCGTGCGCGGGCGTCCAACACCGCCGAGCAGACCGGTCGGCTCTATCGCCTGCTGCTGGCCAATGACTTCGCGGGCTTGGAGCAACTGTTCACCGCCTTCTTCGCCAGCATCCCGCACGATTGGTACCGCAACAATCCGATCGCCCAGTACGAGGGCTACTATGCCAGCGTCTTCTATGCCTACTTCGCCAGCCTGGGGCTGGATCTGACGCCGGAGGAGGCGAGCAACGCCGGGCGGTTGGACCTGTCACTGCGCTTCAACGGCCAGGTCTATCTGTTCGAGTTCAAGGTCGTCGAGCTGGTGCCGGATGGCAGTGCGCCGGCGCAGCTCAAGGACAAGGGCTATGCCGAGCGGTACCGCGCGGATGGTCAGCCGATCCATCTCATCGGGGTCGAATTCAGCCGCGAGAAGAGGCAGGTCGTCGCCTTTGAGGTCGAGACGCTGCAGTCTATCGCATGATCGTGCTGAGAGACCCTATCAAGACGGTTGCAAAACCTGCGCAAGCTATTGAGTTATAAGTTTATAGAGGGTATTCTGTTCGGTCGTTTACGCGACCTGAGCTGACCCGTTTCCAGGTCAGACCCGAGCCGGCCGCTGCAACAACGATTCGCCTGGTGACTGATTCAGCCGGCCGTCGTCTGCGGCTGCGGTTCAGCCGCCGTCTCCGCAACCCGCCTCACCTGCTTCGACGCCACCAGCACATACATCGCCGGCACCACGAACAGCGTGAACAGGGTGCCGATGCCGAGTCCGGTCGCGATCACCAGACCGATATCGAAGCGGCTGACGGCACCGGGACCGCTCGCGAGCAGCAGCGGGATCATCGCGACCAGCATCGCGACCGTGGTCATCAGGATCGGGCGCAGCCGGATCTGCGAGGCCTGCTCGACCGCCTCGCGCTTGTCGAGGCCATCGCGCTCACGCAGCTGGTTGGCGAACTCGACGATCAGGATGCCGTTCTTGGCGATCAGCCCGATCAGCGTGATCAATCCGACCTGGGTGTAGATATTGACGCTGGCGAAGCCGAGGAACAGGAAGACCATGGCCCCGGCGATGGTCAGCGGCACCGACATCAGGATCACGAACGGATCGCGCCAGCTCTCGAACTGGGCCGCGAGCACCAGGTAGATGACCAGGATCGACAGGAAGAAGGTCGCCTCGAGCGCGCCGCCCTCGCTCTTGAACTGGCGCGATTCGCCCTTGTAGTCCCAGCGCACGTTGCGCGGCAGGATCTCAGCGGCGGTCTTCTCCAGATAGCCGAGGGCGTCGCCGAGCGTGACCCCGGGCGTCGGCACCCCGGAGAGGGTGATCGCGTTGAGCTGCTGGAACTGGGTGCGTTGCGAGGGCTCGACCGTCTGGCGGAACTCGACCAAGGTTGAGATCGGCACCAGTTGGCCGGTGTCGGTCCGGATCTGATAGTCCTCGATACGCTCGATCGCGTTGCGCGCGGCGCGATCGACCTGCGGGATCACCTTGTAGCTGCGCCCCTCGAGGCTGAACCAGTTGACATAGTCCTCGTTCAGCATCACGCCGAGCGATTGCCCAAGCTGCTGCATGCTGATGCCGAGGTCGCCGGCGAGATCGCGGTCGACCTCGAGGATGGTGCGCGGGCGCTCGAACTTGACATCCTTCTGCAGGAACATGAACTGCCCGCTCTGCATCGCGCGCCCGACCAGCTCGTCGGCGAAGCGCGCTAGCTCCGGGTAGCTGGCATCGGAGACGAGCACGAACTCGACCGGTACGCCGCGCCCGGGCGAGGGCAGGCTCGGGCGCGGGAAGAGCACGGTCTGGAAGCCGGCGATGCTTGCCAGTTTGCCCTGCAATTCCGGCTGGATCGCCATCTGCGAGCGCTCGCGCTCGGACGGCTGGGGCATCTTGAAGCCGCCGAAGGTGGTGGCCGGGCTGCCGCCGAAGCCGGCGATGATGAAGCTCTCCTGGTACTCGGGGATCTGCTCGAACAGGTCGAGCATCTGGTCGATGTAGCGCAGATCGTAGTCGATGGTCGCGGTCTCGGGCGCGGTCGCCTGGAAGAACAGGATGCTCTGGTCCTCGGTCGGGGCGAGCTCCTTCTCGGTCATGCTGTACATCGCGTAGACGCCGGCGACGACCGCGACCGCAACCAGCACGGTGACGCTTGGGTAGCGCAGCCAGCCGTGCAGGGCCTTGCCGTAGGCGCGCGCGAGCCCCTGGAAGAACTGCTCGACCAGGTGCTCGAAGCGCCCTTCCTCCTTGCTCGAGTGCAGCACCCGCGCCGAGATCATCGGTGAGAGCGTCAGCGCGACCACGCCGGAGATCAGCACCGCGCCGGCGAGCGTGAACGCGAACTCGACGAACAGCGAGCCGACCAGCCCGCCCATGAAGCCGATCGGCGCGTAGACCGCGACCAGGGTCGTGGTCATCGCGATGATCGGCCCGGCCAGCTCGCGCGCGCCCTCGAGGGCCGCCTGCATCCCGGTCTTGCCCATCTCGATGTGGCGGTGCACGTTCTCGACCACGATGATGGCGTCGTCGACGACGATGCCGATCGCGAGCACCATCGCCAGCAAGGTCAGCAGGTTGATCGAGAAGCCGGCGAGCAGCATCAGGAAGCCGGCGCCGACTAGGGACAGCGGCACCGCAACCGACGGCACGATCGCCGCGCGCAGCGAGCCGAGCGAGAGGAAGATCACGAACAGCACGATCAGTACCGCCTCGGCCAGGGTCTTGAAGACCTCCTCGATCGATTCTTGGATGAACTCGCTGGCGTCATAGGGGATGTGCGCCTCGAGCCCCTCCGGGAACTGCGCCCGCAGGCCGGGCAGGGCATCATGGACGCGCTCGGCGACGTTCAGCGGATTGGCGCCGGGGGTCTGCTCGATACCGATGAAGATCGCCGGGATGCCCTTGTAGAGGGTCGCTGAGTCGTAGTTGGCGGGGCCGAGCTCGACCTCGGCGATGTCCTCGAGGCGCACCAGGGTGCCGCCGCTCTCGCTGACGACCAGCTGACGGAAACTCTCGACATCGCCGACATCGGTGGTGGTGGAGAGGTCGATCTGCACCGTCTCGCCCTTGATCTGGCCGACCCCAGCGAGATAGTTGTTCGCCGCCAGCACCTGCGCGACCTGATCACCGCTGACCCCGAGCGAGGCCATGCGGTCGGGATCGAGCCAGACCCGCATCGCGAAGGTCTGGTTGCCGAAGATCTCGGCCTTGGCCACCCCCTCGAGGGCCTGCAGCGCCGGCTGCACCACCCGGATCAGATAGTCGGTGATCTGCGGCAGGGTCATCTTCTCGCTGTAGAAGGCGAGATACATCAAGGCCGTCGAATCGCCGGTGGTGGAGTCGATCACCGGGCTTTGCGCCGCCGCCGGCAGCACGTTGCGCTGGCTGGCGACCTTGGCCTGGATCTCGGCGACCGCGGCGTTGGGGTCGTAGTTGAGGCGCATGTTGGCCTCGATGGTCGAGACGCCCTGGGTGCTGGTCGCGGTCAGGTAGTCGATGCCGTCGGCCTCGGCGATCGCCTGCTGAAGCGGGGTCGTGATGAAGCCCTTGACCAGCTCGCTGCTCGCGCCCGGATAGGCGGTGGTCACGGTGACCACGGTATTCTGGGTCTCCGGGTACTGGCGGATCTCGAGTCCGGCGAGGGCGCGCAGCCCGAGGATGAAGATCAGCAGGCTGACCACGCTGGCCAGCACCGGGCGGTGGACGAAGAGGTCGGTGAATCTCATTCGGCGTCGTCCTCGCCGTCCTTGGCGATCTGCACCGCCGCGCCGTTGCGCAACTTCACCTGTCCGGCCGAGACCACGCGCTCGCCGGCCTCCAGCCCCTCGACCACCTCGACCTCTTGACCGCGCACCGCGCCGGTCCGGACCTGCCGGCGCTGCACGACCAGCTCGCCGTCCTGTTCACCACTGCCGGGCTCGATCACGAACACCGAATCGCCGTAGGTGTTATAGGTGATCGCCTGGCGCGGCAGGGTCAGCACCTGATCCTTGGCCGGCAACAGGGTCGAGACCTTGGCGAACATCCCGGGCAGCAGCCGCTGATCCGGATTGGGCAGCAGGGCGCGCACCTGGATGTTGCGGGTCTCGGCGTTCACCGCCGGGCTGATCGCGCGGATCTCGCCGCCAAAGGTCTGCTCCGGATAGGCGCTGACTCGGACCTCGATCGACTGGCCGACGGCGATCTGCGAGAGTCGGCGCTCGGGCAGCGCATAGTCGACATAGACTGGGTCGAGCGCCTCCAGCTCGACGATCGCCGAACCGGCATCGAGGAACTGCCCGCGGTTGACCCGGCGGATGCCGAGCTGACCGTCGAACGGGGCGCGGATGGTCTTCTTGCGGATCAGGGCCTCCTTGGCCTCGACCTGGGCCATCGCCTGCGCGACCTGGGC
Source organism: Gammaproteobacteria bacterium (assembly GCA_009908845.1). GTDB lineage: Bacteria > Pseudomonadota > Gammaproteobacteria > Chromatiales > Chromatiaceae > Lamprobacter. Next base: position 12,685 of record JAAAOQ010000156.1, on the reverse strand, counting down.
GCTGAGCTCGTCGACATCGCCTTGGGAGACGGCACGGTCGCGCAGCAGCTTCTGATTGCGCTCGAGCTGCAGTTTGGCTAGGTTCAGGCCGGCCTTGAGACCGACCAGATCGGCCTCGTCGACCTCGGTGTCGAGCTGCACCAGCGCTTGGCCGGCGCTCACCTGGTCGCCGGACTCGAACAGGATGCGCTCGACCTGCCCGGCGACCTGATTGTTGACCATCACGCCCTGGACCGCCTGGACACTGCCGACCGCCTCCAGGCGCGGCTGCCAGGTGCGTGCCTCGACCGTCACCGCGGAGACGGTCGACGGCGGCTGCGGCTGCGAGAAGGCGGCCATTTGCTGCTGGATCTGCTGGTATTTCAGCAAGCCGAGCCCGCCGGCGAGGCCGAGCAGGATCAGGAATACGAGCAGAAAGCGCAGGATCATGGGTCTCGTCCAGTGGCCAGAGGAAGTGGCGGAGCGCGGTCGGTCTGACCCGTTCGCCGATCGGGCAGGTCGGTGCGCCGGCGCGCCGGTTCAAACGGTTGTTTCGTCGATACTAGGCGCAGTATAGCGACTCCTTGTCCATGTCGCCGCATTGCTGGATGCTATGTCAGATCGCCGCGGCTCATCCCGCGCGCGCAGACCTGCGCGGGCAGTTCACCATCGGCGATGATACGTTCACAGGTTCCATCCTGGCCCGAGGTGGGCCTGTACGGGGGGTTGAGCGCATTCCAAGAGCGTAACGGCACTGGGCACGAATCGAAATAGGTCATGTGCAATCGCTGCTCGAGATCCGCAGAGCGAGCGAGGACATAGGCGTGTCGCGAAACGACGGGTTCGATTTCCATCGCTTGCAGGCCCGCTGGGCCCGGCAGCAGCGCGAGGCTCAAGCCCGCTCGCTGCGGCTGCTCGAGCGGGTGCAGCGGCGGGCGCGGCCGATCCTGGATCAGAATGGCGCCGCGCGCGCCTGGGTGTTCGGCTCGGTCGCTGCGGGCTGCGCGCGCGAGGATTCCGATCTGGATCTGCTCGTGCTCGGGACAGCGGCCGAGGATTATTGGGCATTGCGGGCCGCGCTCGAAGCTGCGCTCGGTCGATCCCTTGACCTGCTGACCGAAGCCGATGATCCTAAGGTCGTGCAGCAGGCAATGGCTCAGGGGATTGCGATCTATGACCGGGAATCCGCAGCTGCTGCGGGCATTGATCGAGGATGAGCTCGACAAGCTCGCACGCCTGGAGACAACCTTCGCGCACATCGAGTCTAAGCTCGCCCTGCCGCCGGCTGAAGTGCCCGACTACGACCGCGGCGCGATCGGCTATCTGCTACACAGTTTCTATAACGGCTGCGAGAACATCTTCCGCGCCATCGCGCGCTTCTTCGAGAACGACCTCGGCGCCGACTCCTGGCATGCGGACCTGCTGCGCCGGATGACGTTGGAGGTCGAGGGCTATCGGCCGGCGGTGATCGATGAGCCGTTGTTCCAGGTGCTGAACGACTTCCGCGGCTTCCGCCATGTCTTTCGCAACAACTATGGCTTCGAGCTGGATTGGGAGCGCGAGCAATTGGTCGCACGCCGATTCCGGCCCGCCCTGGCTGAACTGCGCACCCAGGTCCGGGTCTTCCTGAGCCGGCTCGATGCGCTTCAGCGACCTGAATGAGGCATCGCCGTTCGATGCCAGGCGACCGGCCGGGAACGCACAGGGGCGCCTAGAAACCAGTGCCTGGGAGCTGGCGCCCGGGAAGCGACGCCTGTGTCATGCTACGGCCTTCTTTGGGCAACGGCCGCGCGTCTCATGGAATTGCTGTTCATCCTGTTCCTGGTCCTGACCAACGGCGTCTTTGCAATGTCCGAGATCGCGGTGGTCTCGGCAAGGCGAGCGCGGCTCGAGGAGCTGGCCGAGCAGGGCCGCAGCGGGGCGCGGCGGGCACTCGCGTTACAGCAGGACTCCGGTGGCTTCCTGTCGACCATCCAGATCGGGATCACGTTGGTCGGGGTGCTGATGGGGGCGCTCGGCGAGGCGGCCTTGGCCGAGCCGGTGCGCGCGGTGGTGGCGATGCTACCCGGGCTCGCGCCCTCGGCCGATACGATCGCGCTGGTGCTGGTGGTCGCGGCGATCACCTATCTCTCGGTCGTGGTCGGCGAGCTGGTGCCCAAGCAGCTCGCATTGCTGGCACCGGAGACGGTGGCCGCGCGCGTCGCGCGTCCGCTCGGCCTGCTCGCGCGGGCCGCGTTCCCGGTGGTCTGGCTGCTGTCGGCCTCGAGTGCCGGGCTGCTGCGCCTGCTTGGCGCCCGCCGCGGCGAGGCGCCGCCGGTCACCGACGAGGAGATCCGGGTCTTGATGGCGCAGGGTGCCGAGGCCGGGGTCTTCCATGCCAGCGAGGGCCCGATCGTCGCCAATGTGCTGCACCTCGACGAGCAGCGCATCGGCGCCATCATGACGCCGCGCAACGAGATCGAGGCACTGGATCTAGAGCAGGATGCCGAGGCATTGCGGCGCGCGCTCGCCGGGCTCGAGCACACCCTGGTGCCGGTCTGCCGCGGCGGGCTCGACGGGCGCCTGCTCGGGGTGTTGAAGGTGACCGAGCTGCTGCCGCAGGTGCTGGCCGATGCCGCGCGCTCGGCCGAGGCGCTGTCGGCCGAGCGGCTCGAGACCCTGCTGCAGCCGCCGCTGTTCATCCCGCAAAGCCTGAGCAACGCGCAATTGCTCGAGCGCTTGCGCGACAGCCGCGTCAATCTGGCGCTGATCGTCGATGAGTACGGCAGCCTCGAGGGCCTGGTGACCCTGGCCGACGTGCTCGCGGCGATCGTCGGCGCCCCGCTCGGCGATGATGCCGCGGACGACGAGATCGTGCGCCGCGACGACGGCTCCTGGCTGGTCGACGGCAGCCTGCCGCTCGAACGCCTGCGCGCCGAGCTCGGTATCGAGGCGCTGCTGCCGGGCGAGGAGGGCGCCCATTTCCACACCGTCGGCGGCTTCGTGATGCATGTGCTCGGGCGGGTTCCTCAGGCCGCCGATGATTTCGAGACCGCGGGGCTGCGCTTCGAGGTGGTCGACATGGACCGCCAGCGCGTGGACAAGGTCTTGGTCGAGCGGCGTTGCGGCGCTGCGCCCGAGCGGGATGGCGAGACCGGTGCCGAGGCGGCGTCATGAGACGCTGGGGCTTGCCAAGCGCGCGGCCGCGCGATCTCCCGGGTTCTCCGCGGCCCCTGTTCGTGCTCGCCTCGGGCATCTTCGCGCTGATCCTGACCATGGGCGTGGCGCGCTTCGCCTATACGCCGATGCTCGCCTACATGCAGCCGCAGACCGGCATGGGCGACGCGCTCGCCGGCTGGCTCGCGGGCTGGAATTATCTCGGCTATCTCACCGGCGTGCTGGTGGTCACGCAGATGCGGGATCTGATGCGCAAGGATCGGCTCTACCGCCTCAGCCTGCTGTTGGCCGTGGTGACCACGGCGATGATGCCGCTGGCCGAGTGCTTGCCGCGCATGCCGCTCGTCGATGAGGCCTGGATCTGGGGGCTGAGCCGCTATCTCGCCGGGCTGAGCACCGCCGGCGGACTGATGCTCGGCTCGGGGCTGATCCTGCACTGGCTGATCCGCCATGGCCACCGCAGCGAGCTGGGGCTGCACTTCAGCGGGCTTGGGCTTGGCATCGTCCTCGGCGGACTGCTGGTAGAACTGGCCGCGCCCTACACCGACTGGCGCGGCCAGTGGTGGCTGCTGACCGGCGTGGGCGGCCTGCTGCTGATCCCAGCCTGGGGCTGGCTGCCGCGGCCGAATCAGGGCGCTCCGCTGACCGCCGGCGCCGGCGATACCCGCGGCGAGCCCGGCCCGCTCTGGCTCTGGCTGCTGCAGGCGGCCTATCTCTGCGCCGGCTTCGGCTACGCGATCGACGCCACCTTCACCGTGCTGATCACCGAGCAGCAGCCGGCGCTGAGCGGGCAGGGCGGGCTGATGTGGCTGCTGGTCGGGCTGGCCGCGGCCCCGGCGCCGATCCTCTGGGACCGGATCGCGCGGCGCTGGGGCTATCTGCGTACCTTGCAGGTGGCCTATCTGTTGCAGCTCAGCGGCATCCTGCTGCCGGTGTTCAGTGGCACCCTGGCGGCGGCGATGGCCAGCGCGCTGCTGTTCGGCCTGACCTTCATCGGCATCGTCTCGCTGGTGCTGACCATGGTCGGGCTGCGCTACCCGGCGCATCCGGCGCAGATCATGGCGCGGCTGACGGTCGGCTACGGCATCGCGCAGATCATCGCCCCGGTGGTCGCTGGCGAGCTGGCCGAGCGGCGCGGCAGCTTCGATGACTCGCTGCTGATGGTCGGCGCCATCATGGGGCTGGGGCTGCTGTGCCTGGTGGCGATGGAGCGGGTGGCGGGGCGGGGCAGTCGTCGTCGCAGTGGCAGCGGCGAGCGCGCATGAGCCAAGGCGTCGCTTCCAGTTGACAGCAGCGCACTGGTCTCGGCGCCCTTCGGGTTACCAGCGACGATTCACCATCCTGCTGGACGAGTGTTTGTCAATTGTACTAACATCACAGCATTCTTTTGCTTCACAAGGACGCTTGACATGGCCTCTGCCACCGCGACGACTCGATCTTCACGCCTAGGTCTGCGTGCCACCCCCGAGCAGGAGACAGTGCTGCGCCGTGCTGCCGAAGTCGCTCATAAGTCGCTGACGGACTTTATTCTCGAGGCGGCCTATCAGGCCGCAGAGCAGACCTTGCTCGATCAGCGTCTGTTTATGGTCTCGGGCAGTCAATACCAGGCACTCCTGGAAATGCTGGATCGTCCCGAGACCGACAACCCGGGCCTGGCGGATCTGTTTTCTCGCCGTCCGGTCTGGGACGATACTTGAATGTGTCAGCGCCCCAGCCGTTGAACGCAACGCATCGGCTGGAGGCATTCGACTGTGGTCAACCCGCCCTCACGACTTGGCTGCTGCAGCATAGCCGCCAGGCACAAGGCAGCGGTTCGGCAAGAACCTTCGTGGTTTGTGATCAGGAGCGGGTGGCGGGCTACTACAGCCTGACCGTTGGCCAGATCGATACCCTGCAAGCCCCAGAGCGCGTTCGTCGTGGGATGGGGCAGTACCCGATACCACTGGTCATTCTGGCGAGGCTCGCGGTGGATTTGGGTTACCAGAAGCGGGGGTTGGGTTACAGCCTGCTGCAGGACGCCATCATGCGTACGCTCGCGGTTGCCGAACACGCTGGCATTCGAGCGCTGCTGACACACCCCATCGATGCTCAGGCCGATGCGTTTTATCGCCGTTTCGGTTTCGAGCCGACGCCGTTGCAAGATCGGCAACTGATCCTGTTGCTCAAGGACGCGCACAGGCTGCTGCGCAAGATTGGCTGATCGGCGCTCAGGATGTGGCCTTGGCCTGTGCCGTTCGGGTGCCCTGCATGACCTTCACCCACATCACGGTCGCCCCGGCGACGGCGGCGGGCATCGCGATGAAGTTCAGGACTGGGATCATCGTCATGCCGGTCGCGGCGGTGCCGAAGCCGAGCGCGGTGAAGCGGCGCTCGCGCAGGCAGGCGCGCTGGTCGCGAAACAGCAGCCCGTGGTTGCCCATCGGGAAGTCGCTGTACTGTACCGCGAGCATCCATGCGCTGAACAGGAACCAGATCAGCGGGCCGATCACCGGCACGACGAAGGCCAGGATCAGGAACGGGATGGTCCAGACCAGCGCATAGAGGAGCTTCCTGACCTCGTCCCAGAGGGTCTGCGGCAACTCCTTGAGCAGCTTGGCCGTGTCGAGCGGTTCGTCGATGCTGCGGCCGGTCAGCAGGACCTCGGTCTTCTCGGCAAGTAGCCCGTTGAAGGGCGAGGCGAGGAAGTTGGCGACCAGCGTGAAGCTGTAGAAGACGATCACCAGCAGCGCGAGCACGAACAGCGGCCACAGCAGCCAATCGAGCCAGTGCAGCCAGGCCGGCAGTTGCTGCTCCATCCAGGCGACGACATCGCCGAAGCGGGCGATGCCGTACCAGATCGCGCCGGTGAAGACGAGCAGATTGACCAAAAAGGGGATCACGACGTAGCGCTTCAGGCCGGGGCGGGCGAGCAGCGCCAGCCCATCGAGCATGAAGGTTGCGCCGCGAACGGGGTTGGGAGACATCGGGACCTCGCGGGGTTGGTTGCGCGTGCGGATGCCGCATTCTATAGGGTCAGTAAGCCGACGTGCGGATCGGAAGAGGCGGGGATGATGGCAGGAGGGGCGACATGAATCAGGCACAGCAGGCATTCGTCGAGCTGGCTCGGCATCCGGACGATGAGATCGATCTGGCCGCGGGTGCGCTCGCGGTCAGTGGACTCTTCCAGCAGGAGCTCGCCCGGGGCGATGCGCGGTCCGAGCTCGATGCACTGGCAAGCGAGGCGCGGAATCGAATCCCGGACGACGCGGACCTATTCGACAAGGTCCGCGCCCTAAATGCGCTCCTGTTCGACGAGCTCGGCTTCGCCGGCAACCAAGAGGATTTCTATGATCCGCGCAACAGCTTCCTGGATCAGGTGCTGGCGCGCCGGCTCGGGATTCCGATCACGCTGGCGGTGGTCTATATTGAGGTCGCGGTGCGGGTTGGAGTGCCGGCGTTCGGGGTCGGCTTCCCGGCGCATTTCCTGGTCCGCATCGGCCGCGGCGAGACCGCGCTGATGCTCGATGTCTACGCCGGCGGGGTGGCGCTGCCGGAATCCGAGCTCGATCAGCGTCTCGCCGATCTCTATGGCGAAGGGACGCTCAGCATCCGTAGTCATCCGGCGCTGCTGCGGCCGGCGACCAAGCGCGAGATCCTGGTGCGGATGCTGCGCAACCTGATCGGCATCTATCGCGACCGCGACGAGCCCATCAACCGACTGGAGGCCCTGACCGCAGCCTTGACCTTGGCGCCGGATCTGCCCGACGAGCTGTGCGAGCGCGGTCTGCTGTATCGGGATCTCGAATACGCGCCGGCCGCGCTCGGCGACCTGCGGCGGTTCATCGAGGTCGCGGACGACGCCGAGCAGATCGCGGCGGTGAGCAAGGTGATCGACGAGCTCGGCGGGCATGGGAAGGGGATGCGTCTGCATTGAGCTCGCCGTCGAACCCGCCGCTCGTCAGTGGGGTCGACCCAATACTCGTGACACCAGCCGCTATTTTGATCTGTCGCTTGTCCGTTGCCGACCCGGAGCTGCCTCCGGGCGTACGGACGTGAGCGTCAGCTTAGGGGGTGACACCGGAACTTGCTGCTGGCCCCGCCCCTATCCTCAAACACGGCACTGCTGGTTGCTGCAACGACCTTTGCGGCGGTGAGACGAACAATCGGTCAGAGGAGCGCTTCAAGTCGGGACCGTCGGGTACATAGCCCACGCCGAAGAACAGGCATCGAGACTTGCCAATTTTTGCCATCGACGCTACCTTCTTGACATGAGCACCATGAACATCTCTCTCCCAGACTCACTGAAAGCCTACGTCGATGAGCAGGTTTCCGGTCGGCGCTTTGGTACCAGCAGCGAGTACGTGCGCGACCTGATCCGCCGTGATCAGGACCGGCAGCGTCTGCGCGGGCTCCTCCTCGATGGGGCCACGTCTGAACCCGGAGCGGTCGCAGACATGGCCTACTTCGGCACATTACGAGCGCGCGTTCGCAAAGGTAAGGCCGATTGACGACGAATCAGGTCATACCGCGGCGCCTCGCGATTCGGGACGTCGACGAGATCATCGCGTACTACCTGGAGACGAGCTCGGAAGCCATTGCCCTTGGGTTCGTGGATGCGCTGGAATCGGCCTATGCCGAGATTGGCTCGAACCCCGCGATTGGCTCACCGCGATACGCCTACGAGCTTGAGCTACCGGGCCTGCGGTCATGGCCGCTCAAGCGATACCCCTACCTGATCTTCTACTTGGAACGGGACGCTCATATCGATGTCTGGCGAGTCCTTCATGGCCGTCGGGATGTGCCTCTATGGATGCACGAGCAAGACGAGTCGGAGTGATCCCGGGGGCCAGACTTTCAAAAGTTTTTGGGGGACGGTTACCGACCCTTTGTTGCCATCGCGGTAGCCCAAGCCTTTTCAAGAGCAACTCCGCCTGAAAGCCTCTACATTTCCGCACTTGCTCTTGATATAAGTGCTTCCAGAACACGCCAAGCTCGACGATCAAGATCACTTGAGCGCGGCTATTCTTCCGCGAATGCTTCGAGGAAGTTTTGATTGGCCTTGCCACTCTCGTGTAGCAGCGATACCAGTAAATATACTGCTCGACTTCAGAGTCCGACCGGCCTAGTTCTCGTCCTAATCGTCACTTAACGCCCCGGCTGCCTCTTCAGCAGAACGGCCTGAAGGTAAGCTATCAAAGTTCAAAAACGAACAGGCGTCCTCGAACGAGAATTTTCCTTCTGCAGCGTCCGCAGCTCTGAACCTTGCCCGCCCACCGTATCGTCCAGTTCCCATGATTTGGCATAGCAACTTATGGGCAATGTTTAGGTGCTTCGGTAACGTCGAAAAGAAGCCGACCGGTATCCGCAATCCCGTCGCTCCCGGAATGTCAGCATGGAAAACCACGGCGACGAAGGCAGTAGGGTAAAGCACTATCTCAACGCGTCCGTTCATTGTCAGGTCGTCACCTGCCTGTGATCGAAAAAAATGGAGCTCCCGCAATCCATTTACCCGAAATCGATTGGTAACCGCCGCTTCAGTCCCACGCTCGGCTGTCGAGAGGACGTAGAGGTCATCCACCGAGCCCTTCTCACGCAAGGCGCCGCAAAATGCCGATACCGTCAAAGCGAAGGAGTCACCACGTCCCCAGAGCTCGTATTCTGGAACCAGCCAAGCAAGAGAGGTAAGAAGCTTGCCATGTCGGCGACGTCCCGCTCTACGGTCGTTCAATCGAGACACAATCCGTTCGCGATTCTCCGGAAGATAGAGGTTGCCCAATATTGGCGTCATCCCGTTCGAAAACTTCACCGACTTCTTGAAATGGACGTCGCTAAGATATCCACTTAAATCGAACTTATTACCGACGAGATAGCGGCGCATAACCTGGACGTTGAACGTGTCGATGAACTCTTCAAGTCCACGGTTCTTAAGCGAAAGCGTCCGAGGAATCGATGCAGTAACCTGCTCGTTAAAGAAATGGAGGAGTTCTTGGGGAGCGACAAGCTCAAACGCCTCATCGAGGCTTCTGATTACCTGGCCTTCCGCATCTAAGGAAAACGCGACCGGCACCGGAACGTAACTGCGCTTCTTGCTCTCTATATCTTCTACTGCGTACACGCCGTAGGACTTTTCGCGTAAGTCATCGCGCATAGAGGCAATCTCCGGATACCTCTGCCGATACGCATTCTTGGCGCGTTCGAGGCTATTGCCCAATGCCTCTTCCTCCGCGTCCAGTTTGATAATATTGTCCGATGGTAGCGACCCACGGCCCGTTCTAAGAGGTGTAAAAGAGCGGAGGTCAAATGTAACCGTATCTTGCTTCAGCTCGACCTTGCTGAATCGTGGGTGGTCTCCACCTGCTTCATCGAATCGCTCGTTGGAAAACGGGGTCAGCCGCACGTCCTCGTCGTTGACGGCAATCAATCCTTGACGGGAGAGAGACTCAATCAGCGAAAGCGCTTCGCTATCATTGAAGCCAAAGTAGTCTCTCAGATCCGCCAAAGAAGTGTGCCCGCATATCCGCAGCAATCGAAGCACAAACTCAGTAACTACGGGAAGTCTCTCGTCGAGGGCAATATGTGCACTGACTCGAAAAGTCTCGACCGGCAGACCGAAGGTAACCCGGTTGAACTCTGCAGATTCGCTCATCTTAATTCACCAAGAACCGCTCGGGATTAAGCAACGCAGCCCGCTCGTGAGCCGCCATTTCACAAACGCGTTTCCTCACTTGGCCTAGCGGCAGGTCCGCGTTTCTACCTTCCCACATGCGCTGTGCGCCTACTATATATAGACGTTCCATGGCTCGCGACATCGCAACGTTTATTCGATTCGGACTTCTCAGGAACCCCGGCTTCAGTGCTGCGTTATTCCGCACGGTAGACAAGATGACAATGCGATTTTCTTTACCTTGGTAACTGTCGACCGTATCTACCTTGAGCAGCCTTCTGCGATTCTCTAACCAGACCGCTTCGGAGACCATCTTGTCGATAACCTCGCGTTGTTTGCTGTACATGCAGATCACGCCAATCGCAGGCTCGTTCGGCTGCAGATCATCCTCCATGAAAGCAACGAAGTCGTCCGCTTCAATAATTTGCTGAAGAAGGCCCATGACGATTCGCGCCTCCATCATGTTCCAGCGATTCACTTCGTCGTCGGTGGATTGCTCTAGTGCTCTCGATCCCAGTGCCGTTGTATCTATCCAAGCGATCTGGGTGCGGAGATGTCCTGGCAGGAAGTCGTAGTACTCGGGCGGTTCGCCTCGTCCTGTCTTGAGGCGACCGTCGTAAAAGCAGTCGGAGACCAACTTGCCGATATCCGGAGCCATTCGATACTGTGTCAACAGTGTTGCGCCAACTGTACTTCCATACCCGGAATCAAACATTCTGGCGAAATCACTAGCGAACATTGGCGACTCGTCCGACGCGTTGTAGCGTCGGCGCATTTCATCTCGCACCCCCTCCGGAAACGTCGGAGGTAACTGCAGATGATCCCCAACGAGCAGGATGCGGTGACCAGCCTGCATTGCCACAGCGAGCTCGCTGGGCGCAGCGCGACCGGCCTCGTCGATAATTACCCAGTCGAAGATGTTCTGAATGACGCCAGAGGCGCGATAGCCGATACCCACCAGGGTCCCCGACACGATCGTTCGCGTCTTCCCTAGAAATTCAGAGAAGTTGGCGTCTGGAGATCCAAGGGCATCGACCCATTCATCTGAAAGTCGCAAAAGCGCGCCCAGTCGGGCAACTGCGTCTTTCGATCTGACTTCGTGCAAATCTACTAGGGACAGTTCGATGGAAGATATTGCCGCTTGCATGGATTCGCATGAGCTAACGTCGTATACGTCCTTCGCAATATCCCAAAACGACTCGTCTAAGGCTCGGATCCTTGCGCGATACGATGCTCTTTCTTCGTCTGCAGCATGCTCCATACGCAGATTCAGGTTATCGGCCGCACGCGCCAGACTCACTAAGCGAAAATGCAACTGAACGTACTCTTCGGCGAATCGCCGCGGGAGCCCGATAGCGACGGCCAATCGGGCTACGCGCTCCTTCCGCTCGGCTTTGAACCGCTCGCGGTATGCTTGCTCGATCGCATTGCTATGAAAGTGCTTAATACCATCGGATGTCGCAGATTCACTGCCCATTCGAACGGCATGGAATGTCGTCCCTTTCTCCGTGCAGATTTCAAGCGCTTTCTCGAGCGCGTTGTTTACGGCCTCGTGCGATTGGCTAACCAACAAGACTCTGCGGACCCCTTCTCGCGTGATTAGATGGTGAAGCAGGCAAGCAATAAACCAGGTTTTACCGGTGCCAGGTGGGCCTTGCAGGAGACTCACGGGACCGTGTCCAAGAACTTTTCGAAAGGCGTCTTTCTGACTGTCGTTGAGCTCCCGCCCTTCGCTAGAATAGATAGCCAGATCATCGTCTGCCGGGGTGCCGTATAAGGCTGGGGAAAGACCCTCGTTAACGGATGGGTCGAGATAGTCGATCAAGCCTGGAACAACAGCTTTGTCTTCTAGAATCCGCTCGACCGCAAATCGACGCCGAGACAGGGAGCCCTTCTCAAGTACACTCATCAACCGAAGTGGCGCGCCGATCTTTAGGTTGGCTCGCGGATGCAAGTGCTCGACAGCAAGCTCCGCGAGTTGCCCGAAAGTCGTGTCTCGAAGGTTGAGTTGTCCGCATCGCAACCAAACTCCATCAGGACTTTGGCTCTCTACAATTACGGTATCGGAGAGATCGTAATCGATGACTCGATCATCTGCGTGGTAAGGAATTAGCGTTTGACCATCACGGTAAGGGCTCTTACGCGACTCGCCGGCGACCGTGACACTTGGGAAAGACTCTTCCTCCGCTTGTAATAGCACCCACCAGAGCTCTCGCGACTTTATCGTTAGTGCGGAAGACGGAAAATCGACGTACGGTTCCGGCTCATCCGCGGGTGAGGTCGCCTCAACAGGCGCAGAGATGATCTCGGTCGCCTTCTTTCCTATTTCCTCGATGCTCAGAATGTTCTGAATGAGGTTGTCGGCATCAGCGGCGGGGCCGTCGACAACTTCGATACGGAAGCGACCGCCGACATCGCGCATAGTCTGTGATCTGAGCAATACACTCTGCGATATGGGCTGCAACCGTGCGAACTCCAGGCGCTCATCGGAGAGGTTCCAGACGAGGGCCAACTGTCGGCCAATGCCGGTAACCCATACGCGTAGGGAATTGGGAGATCTCCGATCCTTCTGCGCAGACACATGAAATTGGCCGTTGTCACTGCGAAGTTCGCCCGGTGCCTCTGAGCCGAGGTTTTTTAGCGTTACCGTGAATAGGGGAGGCTCGGCCTGCTCTGGCCTGCTTGCCTTTTCGAGAGCGTCATTCAGTGGCTGGAGTGTCGACAACGTTTCTGCGGAAAGAATGTTCGCGAGCTCATCGTAGACACCAGGTATCGGTAGGCAGCCTGTTTTCGGCTTGTCGCGCGATGACCCGAGTAACTCAACAAGGCCTTGATCATCGTCTGGTCCAAAACAGAGGGGGCGGGTAGGAGATCGCGGCTGATGAGGGAGTGGCAGGAACACCGGAG
>JAAAOQ010000268.1 GCA_009908845.1 Gammaproteobacteria bacterium | reverse complement strand
ACGCAAACAGTGAGCGACGAGATATCAAGGACGGGCCTCCAGCAGGTAGGGTGTTCCGTGGACTCCCTACCGAGATGCTGATTGGCGCATCCATTAGCGAATCCAGCGGCTGGCCCGGTCAAGTGTGGCACAGACTATCGGACCTTCAAGACCAGCCTGAGCAGCTTTGAGACTTAGCGCTCAAACCTGACAGATCGACGCCGGTCGGGCATGCTTCCGAGTCCAGTCGCCCTCCCAGCGCTGATCGACCGCATTGACACGGAATGCTCTGCGCGCATCTAGCCGGCAGAGGTACGAGCACGCAGCAGCCGATTGCGTTGTTGCACACGGTGCACAGCGGCGTCCGCCTGCGTTAGTCCAAGCGCCTCACGTTCGGCCACTGTGTAGGCATCCGGATACTGCCGACCCTCGTAGACACCTGAGAACGGAGCAAAGGTAAACTCGATCCCATCCTCGGCGAAACGCTCGCGGAATCTTGAGACATCAGGAATAACCGCGGGCGTTCCGACTGCGATGAGGTTGACGCGCACGCCAGCTTCGCGCAAGGCCTTGACGTTGCGGATGAAGCGCGGAACGTTGTTGGTGCGCTCCAGTTCTTGAAGGTGCACGGAGCCTTGGATGTAGAGCAGCCGGCTAGGATCGATGGCGGGGAGAAACTCCTCCATCTTGATACCGAGGAGGTTCGAGTTAAAGGAAATATAGTGATCGCGCGTCAGTGCCGCACAGGCATCGGTCATGTTCGGTACCGCGAACGGCTCCCCGCCTCCGGTGAACGAGAGATGGACCGGCTTACGCGTTTCGTCCAGCGTACGGATCAACGCAGGGACGTCAATGGCTTGGACGTTGCGCTTCACGAATGGCCGATTGCCAGCCTCACAGTAGCGGCAAGATAGGAAGCACTCGTCGGTCACGTACCAGTGAACCCACAGGTCATACGGCAGCTGCAAAGCAGTTAGTCCCCACGGGCGCCTCGCTTTCCTATGCAGTTTGGCATCGAAGCGATACTGCGGGCAGATACAGAACGACTCGGTGCAGCCGTGAAGCCGATCTCGAAACTGTAAGCCCCGATAGAGATTGCCGAGCGAGATGGACGACTCGGCACGCATGAAGTTCGTGCAGAGAAAGACTTCGCCATCGGAGCGAGCGACCCCGAAAGTCTTTCCCGCGGAGCACTGGAAATCACTGTGGCCCACGAATGTTGAACTCCGCTGCAGAGATGCCGGGCAAATGCGAGTCATCGACCAGGCTATAACACCCAGTCCACTTTCTCGTTGAGACCGGCAAGCGTGATCTCGATTTCCATGAACATGCCTTCCGGGGTAGAGAACTCAACCTCATAGACACCCGCTGGCAGCTGGAGCTGGTACCCCCCTGCAGCCATGGACAGGTCTTGGTAGGCACCCTGCTGCCCGATAGCACGAATCGAAACGTCCTCAAGACCTTCACCCGGCGTGTAGAAGCCATCGCCATCCCGGTCCTCATAGATCACCCCGGTCAGAAAATCCAATCCCGATCGGCTTGCGGCATAGTCGTTGCTGAGCATCATCGCGTTGTAGCCGTTGAACTCACCGGTAAGGATACCGAGACCCGCTTCACGCAAGTCGGGATTCAGGTAGTTGATCCGGTGACCCCGACCATCAATGCCCTCATCGATGAACAGCGCTTCGTGGAGGTCCAGCACCCAGGCCGCGAGGTCACCATAGTCTAAGGTCGAACCCTTCCAAGCCAGGTTCTCGGCATAGGTCCACCAATCATCGTAACCGGCGGCTTCGATGCGGTCACCGATGGAAGAGCCTCCTTCTCCGGTATGGCCGAAGCGATCCACGTCCAGCATCCACTGCGAGTGCTCGCGCGCCGCTCGCGTCAAGGCTGGATCAAAGGCCAAGGGTTGGCGCGGCGCCCCCGAGAGCGTATCCGGCGCCAACCCCTCGTTGAGAGCGATGCCGAGGCGTTCAGCCTCTTCCGCCGGGGACGCCCGCGTCCGATTGATCAGCTCGAGCTGGTACTGCTCCAAGGCAGTCAGTTCTAGCTCGGCGGATGGCGGCAGATCATCGCCGCCCAGTCTCTCGCTCAGCTCATCGAGAGCAGTCTCGCCAGCCTGCAGGCTCTGTGGACTGCTGTCGACCAGCGCAAGCGCTGCTACCGCCGCATCGATCGCATCCGCGGCATAGATCAAGCCCTCCTGCGCCACATGATTCGTAAACTGTTTGGATGCCTGCAATTTGTTCGCAACGGTCAGCGCATCATCGCCGCTGGCGCCATCCCAGATGTTCTTTGCGATGCTTGCGAGCGTCATACGGCCGCTCGTCAACTCGCCGAGGTAGAACTGCAGTCCTGCCGCATCAGCGCTGCGGTTGAAGGTCTGCTGGTAGAAGGCGTCAATCAGCGCCGCTTCAGATGTTGCGCCATAGCGGTCCCGGTATTCTTGCGAATTCCCGAAGGAATCGATGATCGCATCCAGATTTCCGCCCACAGCATCCAGCTGGTTCGCCCAGAATGCGACGCCTACCGGGTCTCCCGGCCGCCCATAATAGGCGACGTACATTGATTGGACTTGATCCACTGCAGACTGAGTTGCCACCTATAGCATCTCCAGGCGAGCTTTAGACGCCTCTCCAGCAAACCCACGAAGCGGCGCATCTTATGCTGACACCGCATCATAGGCTGCAACCGTTTCGGTTACGGTGTTCTCCCATGAAAACTGTCGAGCGCGCAACAGCCCTCTCCTGATGCAGTCACGCCGAACTGCCTCGTCGTCGATGAGCTGCTGCAGCCCAAGCTTGATCGCCGAGAGACTCTCAGGTTCCACCAGAATCGCTGCATCCCCGGCAACCTCTGGCATTGCCGACCGATTCGAGGTTAGCACTGGAATGCCGCTCGCCATCGCCTCGAGCACTGGCAAGCCGAATCCCTCATACAATGAGGGGAATGCAAAGGCCAGAGCTCCAGCGTAGAGCGCAGGAAGATCTGCACTCGGCACGAAGCCGAGACGGTGCAATCTGCCGCGCTGCACCAATGGCTCCGCCAAGGTGCTCAGATCCGGTCCCCATCCGTGCCCGCCGACGAGGACGAGGGGGAAGTGCCTGAGCATTGGTTCGGGCAGGTCAGCAAACGCCTGAATCAGCCGCCCCAGGTTCTTGCGTGGCTCAGGAGTCGCCACAGCAAGCAGATAGGCCCCATGCCGAAGACCATAGCGTCCGCAGACATCTGCCGTTTGCGCCGCACTTCGCGGATGAAAGCGCGCGTCAACACCATTCGGCGTCACGCGAATCCGGCCCCCCGACACCCCCAGCCGCTCCTCGAGCTCGTTGGCGACGAAGCGGGAGACGGTGAGCAGACAATCGGCGCGCGCCAAGGTGCGCGGCATATCATGCTCCATGATTCGGCGCGTCACCGGCTCGAGGGTCTCTGGATGATGCAGCCAGGCAAGATCATGGATGGTCGCGATACAGGGGCCCGCGAATGGGCGCAGGACGAAGTTCGGCTCGTGATAGAGCCACCCCGGCGAGTATTGACCGCTCAGCCGGCGCCAGCGCCGATGGGGAGCACTGGAGACGAGCTTCAGCGATAGCTGCCTCAGCAGGCGATACCCAGGAACGGCGTGGGTCACCCTGCGCAGAAGTACGATAAGCGGTCGCTCGCCGCTGGCTCGCGCCTGTTCCAATTCCCGCCCACGCAACAGGCGCCCATTGGCGACGAAGCGATAGGCAATCTGAGGACACTGTTGTCGCACTCCGGTCGTCAACGCTGCAGTGTAGTTGCCTATTCCGCTGCGCGGTCCTAGCAGCGACTCAGCCCCCAGCACGACTCCCCGCAGCTTACTCATAAGAGCCCGACGTTGGGGCGCTCCGACGGCTCAATGCCTAGTGGCTGCGTTCGTCGTTGTCGACCTGAGCACCCGGGAGTTCCTCCTGCAGCTGGCGGGCAAACTCCTTGCGAGCCGCCTGCAGCATCACTAGCTGATTCCGGGCGCGACCCATCTCGGCGTCGACGAATTGGATGTTCATGATCTTTGCGCGAGCCGATTCCGACAGGTCCGCCAAGTTATACTGGTTGCCGTCGATCGTGATGCTCTTCCCGGAAGATTCGGCCATGGTTGGGTGACTCCAGATTCGGTGTTTTTCGATAAGTTGACCCGTCATTGTACGCCAGTGATCGCCCCCCGCGTCGACCGCGTGACAACGCCTCAGTCCGTGTCCCAGCGAAACACCAGCTCCTCGGCCCCATCGGGGCTCAGCACACCGTCGATTGCTGGGCTAGCCTGTGCGGCGCGGGCCTGCGCAGCAGCTCGGCGGGCGTACAGTTTCGGCAATAGGCCGACTCGCGGCATCGAAAGCACCTGCGCATACGCAATCGGTAAGGCACTGGCATCACGCAGACGCGCCAACGCCCGCGCATCGAGTCGATTCAAGGCAGTTTGATCGATCCGCTGCAAGTCTTCCAACAACGGACGGCTAGAGTCCGGGTTAGCGACATCGAGCGCCCAGGGCACTAGAAGCCCGGCGGCCTCGAGCGCATCGACAGCGGACCAAGTCAGTTGGCGGTTCTCAATGCACTGATTTCCGAAGTTGACCAACCGCTCCAACAGTGGGGTCAGCTTGCCCGCATCGTCAAAGAAACGAGCCTCTCCACGGGCCTCGTCCGGCTGCTCGCGGTAGAGCCCGCTACTCCGGTCAAAGTAGATCAAGGTTCGTGCCTGCCCTTCGACACGCGCAGGCTCTAAGCGAAACGGATAGGCACGATAACAGCTTGGCACGTACCCACCTTGCCAACGGCCATGGACATCCAGAAAGAGGTTGTCTCCGGCGTGCAGCCCCTGAAGTACGACGAGCTGCTGCTCTCCCCCCTCACCGTCGCGCGGCGCGAACGCCAGCGCGTATAGCGGCAACGCCGCCGGCAACTCCGCGATCAGCAGCGGCGCCCAAGCCTCGGCTGCGGTAAAACGATAGTGATCATGACGCTTCCAGCCGTGCGCTCGATGCTTTTCTGGGTCAAGCGCAATCCACCGCTCGCTCATAGGCTTTCTCCATCACGAATACCCAACCTTCTGTTAGGTTACACCGACTCTCGCCGTAGCGATCAAGCGCTGACCCAGGCGTCACATACCCGCCGCTGAGCGCCTGCCAAGGCGCCAGCATGGAACCCCAAATCATGAGCGAACTCAAACGCATTACAATCACTTACAGTCCACATGAAGACCGCGTTCGCCTCAGCGGAGAACGGGCGAACACCGAACGCGAAGCCATCTGGCTCACCCGCCGCCTCCTCGATCGGTTGTTACCTGTGCTCATCGAGTGGATCGAGCATGAGGGCAATGATCTGCCAGGCGCGAGACGAGACGCAGCCCAGGGCGCCGCATCGACGCGACGTACTTCGGAAGGCCCAAACAAGGACTCCATTTGCCCGAGCGCGACGCAGACGGAACTTGGAACAGCCGCGGCAAAAACCCCCGCCACCGGTGAAGCCAAACCTTTACGCAAACCATCCGCTCTGCCAAGACCCGAGCCCCTGCACGGTTTCGCGCAACAGGTTGCTCGCGAGAAGCTGGAACCCGCGGAGCCCGTTCGCGTTCAGCCGGGCGACCGGGTCTGGCTCGCGAAGAGCGTCGACGTAGCGCGCGCTCGCCAACGGCTGCGCCTGCAGCTGCGCGGCCTCAGTAACGAGGCTGTGTGGTTCGACCTCAGTGCCAAGACGCTGCGCCAATGGCTGAACATCTTGTTCGACACCTATCAGCGCGCAGGCTGGCCCCAGGAGCATTGGCCAGATTGGATACGAGAATCGGGGCAGATCACAACATCGAACCGGATCGTCCACTGATTAACCTGCAGCTTTCCTGATAGGATAACGGGTTGTCGCCGACTGAACGGACTTCTCCCGTGCCTACTCCAATCGCTCGAGGCGACGAGCTGCGGGCGGCCCTCAAAGCCAGCCGCGACTCGTTCGTCTTTGCCGGCTTGTTCAGCCTGGTCATCAACATGCTCCTGTTGGTACCCGCGCTGTACATGCTTCAAGTCTACGACCGCGTGCTCACCAGCAGCAGCGCGAGCACCCTGCTCATGCTCACGCTACTGGTTGTCGGGCTCTACGCACTGATGGGCATCCTTGAGATGGTGCGCTCGCGCATCCTCATCCGCATCAGCGCGCGGCTCGACATGGGGCTGAATCCCAGGTTGTTTACGGCCATGTTCGACGCCGGGCTGCGCCAGGGGCAGCGCACTGGCGCTCAGCCAATCCATGACCTGACGACCTTGCGCCAATTCCTCACGGGCCCCGGGCTATTCGCCTTCTTTGACGTACCTTGGGTCCCGATCTACATGGCAGTCCTGTTCCTGATCGATCCCCTGATCGGCTGGGTGGCAGTTGGTGGCGCCTTGATCCTCATCACGCTCGCCATCGCCAACGAGCTGAGCACGCGCAAGCCGCTAGGCGAAGCCAACCGCATGGCCGTAAACAATAACAACTTTGTCGAAGGCAACATGCGCAATGGCGAGGCGCTCGAGGCCATGGGCATGTTGGCGAACGTGCATCGGCGCTGGCTCAGCCGCCACATCGAGATGCTCAGGCTGCAGACCCTTGCCAGCGAGCGCGCCGGCATTCTCAGCAACGCCAGTAAGTCCCTGCGTATTACCTTGCAGTCACTGATTCTCGGCGTCGGCGCGTTTCTGGCCATCCAGAACATTATCACTCCCGGCATGATGATCGCCGGCTCCATCCTGATGGGCCGGGCGCTGGCGCCGGTGGACATGCTGATCAACACCTGGAAAGGGTTCCTCGGCGCACGCACCGCCTATGATCGCTTACGCGACCTGCTCGAGGCCGTGCCCGCTCGCGAGAAGGGCATGAGCCTGCCACCACCCAAGGGTGCGCTCAAGCTCGAAGCTGTAGTGGCTGCGCCACCAGGCGTGCGGGTTCCGGTGCTGCGCCGCATCGATCTCGAGATCGCCCCTGGCGAGACTATCGGCATTATCGGTCCAAGCGCCGCCGGCAAGTCGACCTTGGCCCGCGTAATCCTTGGCGTTTGGCCCGTGATGTCAGGCTGCGTGCGCCTAGACGGAGCCGACATCAACACTTGGAACCGCGAAGAGGTCGGCCCTTATATCGGCTATCTTCCTCAGGACGTCGAGCTCATCGACGGCTCGGTGAACGAGAACATTGCCCGCTTCGGACAACTGGACCCAGAGCAGGTCGTCACGGCCGCTCAGCGCGCGGGTGTTCACGAGATGATCCTGCAACTGCCCAACGGCTATGACACTCAGATCGGCTCTGGCGGGCAAGTGCTCTCCGCCGGCCAGCGACAGCGGGTCGGCTTGGCGCGGGCGCTCTATGGCTCGCCCGTGCTAGTCGTGCTGGACGAGCCCAATTCCAATCTCGACGAACAAGGCGATGCAGCCTTGCTGAACGCCATCACACAGCTGCGCGAGGACGGCGCGACCGTGCTGCTCATCACGCATCGGCCGAACATCCTCCATTGCGTCGACAAGATCCTGGTTCTACGCGACGGGACGGCGCAAGCCTTCGCGCCCCGCGACGAGGTGCTAGCGCAGTTTGCACGACCGGCCGCGATCTCCCGCACGGGTGGCGGCAATCAGCCCACGTTGGCGCGTGGCGCAGCTGACTCGACCTCAGGCTGACGCGGCATGGATATCACTGTCTCCCCCCAGCGGCACGCTGACCCGGATACGAACAGTGTGCCGACCAGCGATCGCGCCGAGCGCATCCTTGGTCTGCTGGTCTTGCTACTTGGGTTTGGCGGCTTCGTTGCTTGGGCCGCGATCGCACCAATCGATAGTGCCGCCGTCGCGCCCGGAGTGGTCACCGTCGAAGGGTCGCGCAAGACCATTCAGCATCTCGACGGCGGTGTCGTCGACCAGATCCTGGTGCGCGAGGGGGATCATGTCGAAGCTGGTCAGCTGCTGTTGCGGCTCGACGACCGTGAGGCAAGCGCCCAGCTCGAGGTGGTCCGCGGTCAGCTCATTGCGCTCCGCGCAGAGGAGGCCCGCTTGGTCGCCGAGCGCGATGACCTGCCGAGCCCAGAGTTCCCGTCCGACCTCCTCAACCGGGACGACTCTGATCCTAGGGTTCAAGCTGCAATCATCGGCCAAGAGCGCGTCTTCGAGACGCGGCGCGACTCCCTAGACGGCGAGATCAGCGTGCTCAACCAGCGCATTGCCGAGCAGCGGGAGCGCATCCAGGGACTAGAAGGGACACTGGAAACGCATGCCCGACGCATCGCGCTTTACCAAGAAGAGATCGACGCCTATGGCAGCCTCTTCGATCGGCAGCTCGGTGATATGGCCCGGCTGCGTGAAGTGGAGCGGCAGCAGGCCGAGCTACTCGGGGAGCAGGCCGAGCAGCGCTCTGCCATCGCTGCTGCGCGTGTCAAGATCGATGAGACCAAGCTCGAGATCGCTCAGGTACGGCGGCGTTTTGTCACCGAGGTCGTGACCAGGCTCCGCGAGGTGGAGACGGAGCTCGCCGATCTCCGCGAGCGCGCCCGCGCCCTTACAGCCCGCGTTGAGCGCACTGAGATCCATGCACCGGTTTCGGGTGCTGTGGTGGATCTACAGATGCACACGATCGGCGGCGTCCTCCAGCCGGGAGACAAGGTGCTCGACATCATCCCGGATTCAGAGCCGCTGCTGATCGAGGCCCAGGTCCGGCCAGACGATATCGATAAGGTCTATCCCGGCCTCGAGGCCGACGTGCGCTTCACCGCGTTCAATACCAGCACTACCCCGACAGTGGAAGGGCAGGTTCTGACGATCTCCGCCGACCGGCTTACCGACCCGAACTCCGAACAACCGTACTATCTCGCCCGCATCGAGGTCACCCCCGAGGGCATGGAAAAGCTCAGGGAGTTCACACTGCTTCCGGGCATGGCTGCTACGGTGATGATCAAGACCGGCGAGCGGACATTCTTCGAGTACCTCATTCGCCCCATCACCGACCGTCTCGCAATCGCGTTTCGCGAGGATTGACGGCGTTCCGAGCTCGAAAACCAACCCCAGCCGCTGAATATGACAAACTCACACCCCTCTCATAACCGGTTGGTTCCGTTTCAAATCCCATGGCTCGATCAGCCGCTTGCAGCGCAAGGTGGCCGTGGGTCGGCACCTGTGCGACCGCCAAGCTGTTCATCGTGCTCGATCATCCCGAACTGCCGCTGACGAACAACGAAGCCGAAAGCGCCCTGCGACACTGGGTCATCGCCCGCGACACCGCTCGGAAAACGCCGGCGCCGGCTTACCGATGTCTGCTTCGAATTGGCGCAGAAGCTGGAGCAGACTATTGCGTCTGTCCGCAACGCAAAGCGCTCGCGCGGCGTTCGAAACACTTCGCAGCGGCCCAGCGGCGTCCTCTACAGCGGTCAGCCGGTCCACCGGCAAGCCGCTGTCGAGCAGTTCATCGGTCTGGATCAGCAGCACCAATGCTTCCACGCGGGGATCCAGAAGCAGCGCATGAGCGCGCGCCATGAGGCCGGAGCAGGCCAACACTAGCGGCCTGCCGTCGGCAGCCAGGGTGACAGCGTGGCTCGTCAAGAAACAGGCGCAGCCTTGCTTCCAGTGGGCGGCCTGCAATTCCCGAGCACGAGCTAGCGCCGATTCCGCTCCGACGATCGCCGCCACCGGGATGCGCGCCCCTGCCGGCATGAGTCGCACGAGCAGCTCGGGCAGATGCTCGCGTGAGTACGCATTGCTGCCCAGACTCGGCATCGGGTTGACCTCGTTGATGACCGCGCCGGTCTCGTACCAGGGTCGGCTGATATCCGTGGTCATCAGGTCAACGCCCGCGACGGTGAGCCCGAACAGCGCGGCGGCTCGAACCGCAAGGTCAGCATTCTCAGGATGCAGACCGTCGGTACAGCCGCGCGGATCACCGCCTTCGGCGGTCGATTCGATTCGGCGCAGCATGACCCGCACACCCGGCGCCGGTACCGTATTAAACGTCATGCCGGCCGCCTTCAGTTGCTGCTCGGCCTCGGCATCGTCCGGATAGGGCTTATCGCGATCCCAAGGCGGTTGCTTCTGTCGAGCGGCATTGCCTTGACGGATCAATTCGCTGACGCTGTGACGGCCGTCGCCGACGACCGAGCGCGGTAGTCGCTCGATCGCGTAGACGACCTGTCCGCGGCAAACGACAAGTCGATGGCAGTATCCAGGGGCTTGACGCTCGACGAGCACCTGCGTTGAACAGCTCGCCGCCCGCTGGTATGCACGCTTGAGCTGCTCGGCATCGGTCACGTCCACCGTGACGCCCTCGCCGCGGTCACGGTTGGCCGGCTTGATCACCACCGGGAAGCCGAGCTGATCGGCAGCCCGCAGCGCGCTCTCCTCGTTGGGCACCATGATATGGTCCGGGGCCGGCAGCCCAGCCAAGCGCAGCCGATCAGCCGCATGCTGCTTATGCTGGGCAATCTTGGTGCCCAAAGCCGAGTCGCTGGCGACGGCGCTACGGCGCAATCCGATGCCCTTGGCACCCCATCCGAGCTGATAAAGGTCGCCCCCCAAGTGGAACCACGGGATATTGGCGTCCTGCGCGGCTCGCAACACCGGCAGAGTCGAGACGCCGCTAGCAGACAATCGACGCCAAGGGGCCATCACCTCCTCTTCAAGTCGCTGCCACGAGGCATCGCGATCAATCGGCGTTAACGCTGCCATGAACTGTTGCAGGATATGGCCCGCAATCCGCAACGCTTGCGCGCTCGTCCGCGCGCTCAGAGAGCCGATGAAGGGCACGAAGACAAGCGCGGTCCAGGTCCGCCGGTCTCGATCGTCAGCCTGAAGCCGCCCGACGGACCCGGGACAGAACGCCGGAATGCCGCCGGCTCGTTGCAGACAGGCCGCCACCCGCAGCACCCGCTGCGCGAGCGCCAGGGCATCGGCCGCTGCGGCTGAATCTAGGTTATCCCCGATGGCGTCTGCCGGCGGGTCCACATCTGCTGCGTCGCCGAAGAACGCTCGCAAACGCCTATCCACAGCCGGCCAAGCCGGAGCCACCGTCGGTAGCTGCAGATGCAGCCGGATCGGGCACACGGGCTGGCGTAAGCCGGGGCGATAGCCCCACTGGGCGAGCGGCAGGCGCGGCGTCCTCGTTGACTCAGCAGCCATGAAGCAGGCCTCAGCGATCGGCGGATGAGCAGCGACCGGTCCTGCTCAACGGCCTTGCCGATCGATGAAATGACAAACCAGCGCATCCTGCACCGCAACTCCTGTCGAGATGAATAGGATCGGCTTCGGCTGCGATGCTGGCACTGGGCTCTGGATCAACTCACGCAGTTCGGGAACCGCCACGCCGTCGATCCGAGCCTCGTCACGCCATCGGCGCATGTCGCCGAGCAGCATCGACTGGCGAGAATCCGTCCACAGCTGGTGGGTGCGCAGCATCGAGCCGGCAACCTCGCTCAGATCGTCGGCATCGGCGCCAACGCTGGCGACAAAGCGCAGATGCCCACAGCATTCTGGATCGCACAGCGCGGCGCGTGAGGTCGTCGCCAGAAACAATGCACCGGCCTCGGCACAGGCGTCCGCGAAGGGCAGATAGCGGACCATCGTGTCCGGCAGAGCATGTGCGCGCAAGGTCTCGAACCGCTCGCGGTTCGGCTCGGCTGGGTCCACGACCAAGAAGCTCCGCACCCCGAGCCAGCGCCGCAGGATCAGGGCTGTGTAGAAGCCAATGCGGCCAGCGCCGACCAGCGCAATCGACTCCGCGGCTGGCACGCTCAAACGATAAGCCAGCACCGCGATGGCAGCCGTCCGAAACGACGACAGCGCGGCGACATCGAAGGTCATACGAACGAAATGATCGGTCGTATCCAGCAGCAGTGCCTTACCGACACTGATCTTGTCAGGAACGATGCGCTGCGCCGCGTTGGTACCGATGATCTTGACGAACTGGATGCCGAGCGAATCGATCATGCAGGGCATCACGCGGAAATCCCCGCCATCGGCAGCCGAGTGGAAGACCTGCTTCGGCGGCAGTCGCACTAGGCTTGGCTGCCGGGACCAATCCTGATAAAACCCCTGCAGCAGGTCCATAAAGGCACCGCAGCCCGCGACCAGGGTGCTGTGAGCGTAGAACTCGTCGATATGGCGGCACGGCTCGTCCGCCAGCCGCAGTAGCTCAATGACTCGATCCTCCGCCATCAACTGGCAGGCAAGTCAGCAGAGTTGAGATTGAGCGCGGTGCTTCGGGACAGATGCAAGGGAGTATTCCAGCTGAGACGCGCCGCCTTCAGACGCTGGCGACCTCCGGCCGATAAGGCCGGAGGTCAAGGAGGCTAGCCAAGGCTAATCGGAAGCGAAGGCAGCGTCGACAGGACCAAGGCGCAGGAAATAGGTCTCGCCGAGGGCGTCATCGATGCCGTCGTTGTCGGTGACAACGTAGACCTCGCCATCGGCGGCAACCGCCATGCCTTCAACCTTATCCGGCACCCAGCCGTTGCTCGCCTGCAGGTCCGGCAACAGATCGCGCAGCAGCGTCTTGTTCAGCACCGGATAGGTCAGCCCCTCATCGCTGGTGTCAGCGAGCGACACCTCATAGACGCGCTTGACGGTCGCATCAGGCCCGAGCTGATTGTCGCGCTCCACCACCGCGAACACACCCAGCTCATCCAGCGTGACGATCTCGGAGAGGCCAACCCAGCCTGCTTCCGGAGCGGCATCGAGTGGAAAATAGAAGAAGTCCCAGGCCTGTGTGGACGGGATGTAGCGCCCGATCTTCACATAGCCCTCGGGATCATCATTCCACTCACGCTGCACCGCGACGAACACCGTTTCCGAATCACCCGAGCCGGTCACTGCGACGCCTTCGAAGCCGAAGCGCCGAGCCTCGGCAATGATCTCAGCCGGTAACGCAATCTCATCGAGCACGGTGCCATCCGCAGCGATCTGGATCAGCAGATTGCCGGTCGTATCGGCATTGCCTTCCGAGACAGCCCAGAAGCCGCCGTCGGCACGCGTGGTCAAGCCTTCAAGATCATAGTCGACCGTTTCACCTTCGCGGCTGAGCACGAGCGCCTCGGTGATCTGCGCCGGCGTCTGACTGACATCGATCGTGTAGATGCGCGATTGGTCATAGAAGCTATCGTGCACCGCGTAGAGACGATCTGCATCTGTGCGGTCAGCGGCGAGCGCGGAGAGCGCACCCCAGCCGATGGGGGGCTCGCCGGTGGAGATGATCTGCGGGTACTCGGCAGGCTGTGCCTTGAGCTGATAGATCGTGATCAAAGAGCGAATATTGTCGTCGGCCGAGTCCTCTTCAGCGGAAACGACGAAGAGCCCGCGGTGCGGAATCGGCAGCAGGCCCTCAGGCGCGACACCAGTCGGCAGAAACTGCTCCGCCGCCTGCTGATCGTTGATCTTCACAACCCCGACGTAGTTTGCGCGCTCTTGACCCGCGAAGAGATAGGTATCGCGGCCATACCGGGCCGCCGCCACGCCTTCGGGCTCGGCACCCTTGTTCTCGGCCCGAAACTCGGGATAGTGACCCAAACGCGTCGCGTTGTATTCCACGCCCTCCGCGCTATCGACCTGCACCGTCCCGTCGACGCCGAATACGGTAATACCACGACTGCCGCCGAGCCAGTCGCCCTCGTTAGCCGTTGCAAAGGCGGTGTCCGAGACCCAAGCCACCGCATCAGGCTCACGTGGAAGGTCATTGAGGTCATTGACCGGATCGATCAGGTCATTCTCGACAGTGTCGACATTGGTGAGGCTCACGGTGCCGGCGGAGAAATGGTTAGAAACGGTAGCCGTGAGCAGGTCGACGAGGACGAGGTGGTTGTTTTCCTGCAAGGTGACCACGGCCTGATTTTGGCTGTTGATGGACACATACTCCGGCTCCGGGTCAGTCGGCGCGACCCCAGCGAGGCCAAGCAGATCGACGCGCTCGGCTTGCCAGCTCGATGGAGCACCGCTTAGGTCAACGATGCTGAGATAGCCAGCTGGAAGCTGCGGCAGACCGCCGAAATCACCGCCGGCGGCAAGACAGGCATCTTCGTCCCCGTGTGCCTCGTCGATCAGGGTACCGTCGCCGCGGGCGCAGGCGTCTTCGTCGCGCTCGTTCTCAATGGCGATGGCGGCGTAGCGCCCGTCAGGGCTGACCGCGACCGAGTCGGGCTGACCACCAAGGTCGACGGTCGCGATTTGCTGTGGTGCCGCGGCGTCGCGGATGTCGATCACCGCGAGGTAACCAGAAGGCGCCAGATAGCTCTCGGAGGTATTGACACCGACGAGGGCATAGTCACCGACGACCGCAACCGAGGTCGGCTCACCATCGAGCTGGAAGAAACCTCCGGGCTGCGGTGCAGAGGGGTCGAGGATGTCGATAAAGCCAATGCGCTCCGTCGGACTATCGGTGTAGATCAAGAGGGTGCCGTTATGCGCGGCAGCCGTAATCTCGGCCGAGGTCTCAGTACCCAGGTCTTCGCCCACTGCAAGGTTGCGATAGACGGGGAAGGTCTCGACGCGCGCGAAGGTGCCGTCGATATCGCTGTTGGCCAGCATGAAGGCGTCTACCGCTGCTTCACCGGCTGCGACCGAAGCCGGGGTTGCGCCCACGAGGGCGAGCAGCTCGAGCGCCGCATCGAGGGTCTCGGCGTCATAATCGGCCCCGCTTGCAGCAAGCTGCTCGGTGAAGTAGGCACCGACGGCGAGCTTGTTGTTGATGATCGTGATGTCGTCACCCTGCGCGCCGAAGTAGAGGTCCAATGCGATCGTGGCCGGTGTCAGGGTGCCCGCCTCGAGGGCCTGGAGATAGAAGAGGCGACCAGCGGAATCGGGCAGCCGGTTGAACAGCTGCTGATAGAGCATGTCGATCAGCTCGCCCGGGGATTTGGCACCGAAGCGCTCGGTGCTCTCGGGAGAGTTCGCGAAGGCCTCGATCAGCGAGTCGAGGCTGCCACCTGCCTGGATCAGACGGTCGGTCCAGTAAGCGGCACCCGCAGAATCGGCCGGGCGACCGTAGTAGGCCAGATAGGCCGCCTGCACCAGTGTCGCAGGGGTAGGCTGGGCGATGGCGTTAAACGCAGCGCTAAGCAGCGCCAAGGCCAAAGCGGGTACGATCAGAACGCGGCGCTTCAGCCTCGATAGGGCATGGCTCATCATCGATCATCCTCATGTTGGAACGGCTCAAAGTGGGAAGTCGCATCATCGACCGATCACCAGCTGGAAACCGGCATGTGCGCCGGCCATGCTAACCAGCAAAGATGACGGTTTTTTGACAATGCCCCGACGCTCGCTCAGTCGTCAGTCGTCATCGAGGATCGTCGCGCTGACCTTTTCGGTGCCCATCACGGCGTTAGGTGATGCCCGAAAGTTGAGATAGAACGCCTTGTCGCTTTCTGGCTCAGAATCGTTCACGATAAGAATCTGGACCTTTTTGAGCGTGTCCCCGGGCGCGAAACTCAAGAAATCGTCGTAGACCGGCAAATAATCCGTGTTGCCCTGTGCGCTACCTTGTTCAGTAGAATACCTTAACCAGACGGTTTCCAAACTCGGTGCGCTCAGCTGCACCATGAACTCCGCCACGCCCGCTTTTTCATCGACGTCGATACTCTCGACGTCAAAAACCGGCTGAGGCACCGGCACCTGGTCACTGGCGCCGATCGTGACGTTGGCCCGGTCTTCTAGGAGATATGCGTTGACCGGCTCCGACAGAGCAACCTCGAATAGCTCGGTATCCTCCGGAAGAAGATCATCAGTGATAGGAAGGCGAAGGGTCTTCACCCGGTCGCCAGGCAAGAACGTTAGGGTTCCACTGCTTCCCGAAAAATCGGCGTCGTCCGCGCTGCCGGAGATCGTGTCATAGCTGACTTGGACCTCGTCATCACTGCGCAGATCAAGACGGACGGGCAAGACAACAGTCCCAACGGCCTCGCTTACGCCGGCCGCTTCAACCCCTACCACCGGAGTTCCTATCGCGCCATCGTCGTCGGCAATGGTTGCAATGACGTATTCCGTGCCAATGACCGCGTTCTCTGGAGAGGCGATGCCCAAATAGAAGGACTCATCATTTTCTGCTTCGGTATCGTCCATGATTAGGAGTGGTATCTTTTTGATCGTCTCGCCTGGCACGAAGGTGATCAGATCACTGTAAAAACTCTGGTAATCTGCGCGATCGCTTGCGGTACCCTGGTAGGTAGAATACCGCAATGACACAGTGTCGAGGCTTGGCGAACTCAAACGCGCCAAGAACCTCGCAACCCCATCTTTTTCATCGACGACGATGCTCTCGAGATCGATCACGGGTTCAGACACCGGCAACCGATCGCTTGCCGCGATGATGACGACGCCTTCGTCGTCGATCATGCGTGCATTGACAGGATCCGACAAGACAACTGAAAAGCGTTCCGCGCCTTCGGAGAGGCGATCATCGATAATGGGGAGGCTGACAGTCTTTACCCGTTCACCAGACTGGAAGATCAACGAACCCGTTGCCGCGACAAAATCGCCATCGCTCGCGCTGCCCGGCACAGTTGCATAGGTGACGCTCACCTCAGAATCAGCCGTTCCACTGAGGGTTAGCGTGAGCAACGCCTCTCCCACCTTCTCGTCCACGATGAGGTCCTGCACCTCAATCACGGGCGTACCGGCGATACCGTCGTCGTCGAGGATTGTAATATAGGCATTCTCAGCACCAATAAGCGCATTCGTCGCGGAACCAAACGCAACGCCAAACGATTCGTCACCTTCGGCCTCGGCGTCATCATGGATGATTAGGCGTATCTGTTTCGCTATTTCGCCAGGAGCAAAACTGAGCGAGCTGTTATAGACACTCTGGTAATCAACTCGGTCGCGTGCATCCCCTTCATAAGTGCTGTATCGAACCGATACGGTCTCGTCACTCGCCGAGCTCAGCTTCACCTCAAGGTCGGCGATCCCGGCGCCCTCATCGACGAAGACACTCTCGACTTGGATCACTGGGGTCGGGGCGGGAAGGCTTACGAAGGCATCAACTGCTGATTTGTTCGCGTCGACGCTGAGCGGGTCGGAATGAACTTCGGTAATGATTGAGACGGCGTTCTCGATGTCGACACTGATATAACGTCTATCGGTAAGATCGACGAGCTGCGTAAAGTACGAGGCCACCTCGAGCTTGTTGTCGAGCATCACGAGGTCCTCGCCCTGGGCGCCGTTGGCGATATCGACGGCAATCTGGGCGAGGGTGCTGGTGCGCAGCGATGGATTCAGACCCGACGCATCGGTACCGTTCAGGAGATCGACGTAGAAGCTCTTGCCGGTCGCGTCCGGCGCGCGGCCGAACAGCTGAGCGTAGAGGTTGTCGATCAGCGCCCCGGGATCAAAACCGCCGAAACGATCCGTATATTCCTCCGAAGTGCCGAATGCGTTGACGAGCTCCGGAATCCAGTTGCCCCCCGTCTGTGCGATCTGATCGGCCCAATACCGGACCCCTCGCGGGTCTCCCGGGCGTCCATAGTAGGCCACGTACATCTTCTGGACCTGCAGTGCGTAAGAGGTCGCCAGCTCATTCGCAATACTGTTTAGGCTGAGCAAGCCTGCCCAGAGGGCGATGGCCACTGTCACTGATCGTTTCACAATTCGTCGCATTGTCGGTAATCCTTAACGGGAGAGCACAATGGAGACGTACGCCATTGACGAGGGGTGGTCGATGGCGGTCAATCTCCGCGAGCGCGGCCAAGGGACACTCTGGAACGGGCACGGCACAGCCGTACGCTGATCCAGCCGGCGGCGGGGCGGTAAGGGCGATCCCTCCTGATGTCGACAGAAGGCACCGAGCCCCCTGTCCCACAGACGCCGACCCTGGCGGACTGGGATTATAGCCTTTCTGGCGGTGCGGACAAGCGAGTGGTTCCGGTCTCCCAAGCAAGCTCAGGATGCGCACGCGAGGTTGCTTTGCGTTCTATACTCTTTATCGGTGCTTGACCAGCCACATCGAGGAGTCCCGGAATGCGCGGCATAAAGCCTTGGGCCCTAATCGCTCTCGTCATTTCATGCGAGTTCATTCTCTGCTGCTGGCCAAGAGCAGCCAGCGCTGAGCTGTGCACCGCGCGCAGTTTCGATAGTCATGAGCGCGAGGTGATGCGTGCCTACATCGCCTATTACGGCCGCTCCGCGGACGCAGCCGGCCTCGCCTACTGGGCGGAGCGCCTGCGCCTCGGGGGCGGCGACCTCTCCGTCATCATCGAGCCTTTCGGGGTCTCGGCGGAGTTCAGCGACCGCTACGCCTCGCTCGATCAGCAAACGCTCGTTGAAAACCTGTACCGTCAACTGTTCGGTCGGGAGCCGGACGCGCCCGGTCTGGCCTTTTACACCGGAGAGCTGGCTGCCGGTCGAATGACGCTGCAGACGATCGCGCTGAACATCATCTACGGCGTACAGGGCGAGGATGTCACCGTTGTCGAGAATCGCCTAGCGGCCTCCGAGTACTTCGTCTCCTGCCTCGAGCAGAACGTCTTCGAGTATCCAGCGATTCCAGTCGCCGTCAGCGTGCTCAGTAGCGTAGGCAGCGCGTCGCAGAGCCTTTCCAATGCCATCGCCGAGATCGACGGGTTCGCGAACGTCTCCGGCAACCAGCCGCCGTATGCGGGACCGCTATCGTTCGTGGCCGACGAGGGTATTGTCTATGTCGAGGCTGAACTGATCGGGTTCGATCCCGATAACGACATCGTCAGCTTTCAACTCTTGTCACCGGCCAACGGCAGTGGCTATACGGATGCACATATCGGCAGCGAATCCGGACGGCTCTATCTTACATTGGATGGCACCGCAGAGACCGTCGAGATCAGCTACAACGTCTCCGACGGCCAGCTGTTTAGCGACCCGGCGAGCCTAGTCATCCGCATTTCCGACTCAACCGAGGAACGCGGCCTCGGCGCTGAAGAGATCGACGCCGCCACCTACGCGAGCTTCGATATCGTTCGCCCTTGGGGAAACTTGCTTGGCGCACCGGGGGAGGAGCCAGCGATCCCAACGGCAGTCGATCTAAGCGCCAACTTCCCGCTCCCCGGCGATCAAGGGCGCCAGGGCAGCTGTGTCGGCTGGGCAACCGCCTACGCGATCAAGAGCTACTTCGAGAAACGGGAGATCGGTTGGGAGCTCGATCGGCGCGAGCACGTGTTCAGCCCTGCCTTCATCTTCAACGCGATCGCATTACCTGGGTGCGGGGGCTCCTATCCCAATGACGCCCTAGAACGCCTCTCGACGGTCGGCGCGGCTACGATGGACAAGATGTCCTATACCGACCAGGAGTGCAGCACTCAGCCAAACGCTGGGGCCGTTGATCAAGCGTACAATTACCGCATCCAGTCTTGGGGCACACTGCGAACAGTCGCGGACATGAAGGCACAGCTCGCGAACCGCCGTCCCGTGTTGCTGGGCATTCAAACCTATCCGTCCTTCAACGCCCTTACCGGCCCCGATGCTGTCTACAACACGTTCTCGGGCAGCCCGCAAGGTGGACATGCGGTAGCTATCGTTGGCTATGACGATGATCGCTACGGCGGCGCCTTTCGCGTCATCAATTCGTGGAGCACGAACTGGGGTGACGGGGGATACTTCTGGTTCCCTTACGACGCGGTCTCCGAGCCCAACGTCTTCATGGCCGCATTTAGTCTCGAGGATAGAGCAAACGACGAGACACCAGTCGAACCGCCTGATCCAACACCTCCGCCGGCAGGCGACCTCCCGAATCTCGAGGTGCTGTCGTGGTCGGCGAACTACGACCCCCGTCCCGGCGGAGCGGGCTCGTTGCAGTTCGAGATCGCCAACACGGGCACAACCGTGGCATCAGCAGGTGCTTACGTCAATCTGATGCTCTCTTTGGATGATCGCATCACCGGTGACGATATCTTTGTCATCTACGAGCCGATCCCCTTTGACCTGATGCCGGGCGGATCGGCTTACCGCGACGAGGCCAGCGCGCTTCCGTTCTCGTTCCCAGACACCGTGCAGCCGGGCACCTACCTGATGGCGGTTTGGGTCGATGACCTGGATAGCGTGACCGAATCGAACGAGAACGATAACGTCTCGTTCGGCGACCCCTTGCAGATCGAGAACACGCTGCCCGATCTTGTCGTCGATAGCTGGTACGCGGAATGGCAGTTTGGCACCGGCACCCTGACGTACACCGTCTTGAACCAGGGATCAGGGATCGCCAATGGTGGCTGGGATGTCAATCTGATGCTCAGCACCGACCAGATGCTCGGCAATAACGACGACCTTTACCTCGCTTATGATACGACTCCCTTCCCGCTCGCATCGGGCGAGTCTGTCTATCGAGACTGGGCCAGCCCGCTGACCTTCTCGGTCGGCGGGGTTCAGCCCGGCTGGTACCTGATGGCCCTCTGGGTCGACGACCTCAATCAGGTTGCCGAATCCAACGAGCGCAATAACGAATCTTGGGGCTGGGAGGCGGTCTCCTTTGGTTGGGAGTCTCCCGCGCTCGGAGCGGATTCGGGTGAGCGAGACGCTGCGCCGGAGGCCGTCGCTTCAACGGAACCACAGCGCCAATACAACGCCCGCCGCTTGCCCGAGGATGCTCAGATCTATCGGGTCAAGATCTCGGACGGGCCGGACGGCGAACGCTCGATGCAAGTGCTCGGAGAGGCATCCGAAGCGGAGCAGCTCGAGCCGGGACATGGAAAGGCCGAAGTTCTGCCGAGTAAGACCAACAAGGCCGCCAATCCGAGGCTATTCCCAGTGCAGTCGACCAGGGCGATGCCGACCGCTGGAGGAGAATGACGAAAAGCCCCGGCGCCGCTGCCAGCTCGCTGAGCAGCAGCAGCGCCGGGGCCATCGGCCCCAGGAGCCGTCTTAACAACTGACCGGTTGACAAAACCAAGCGCTGCACTAAACCTTTGGCGTGCGCTCCGGCGCGATCACCCTCAGACCGCTAATGGAGCGCAGCCATGCTCGCCAACCGTCGCCCTCGACCGAAGTGCCACGCGTTTCTCCTCGGGCTCGTCTACATCGCCTTGCCGTGGCTCGTGCTGCCCGAGGTCTCCCATGCCCAGTGCGCCCCGAGGGCGTTCAGCACCGAAGAGAATAAGGTTGCGCGTGCCTATCTCGCCTACTATGGCCGAGCGCCCGACGCCGGCGGCTTGGACTACTGGTCGGCGCGCCTTGCGAACGAAGGTGGCAGCCTGGACGCCATCATTGAAGCATTCGGAGTCTCAGAAGAGTTCAACAATCGCTTCGGCAACCTCTCAGACGAGGACCTCGTCAATAACCTCTACCAACAACAGTTCGGCCGCGACGCCGAGACGGCCGGTCTGGATTTCTATGTCGGCGAGCTCCGAGCCGGGCGCATGTCTCTGCAGACCATCTCGCTGAACATCATTGACGGTGCCCAGAACAACGACGCCACCGTCATCGCCAACCGCCTTGCGGTTAGCCAACAGTACGTGACCCTAGCTGAGGCCAATGGCAAGGAGCTCTCCCCCGGCGCGATCTTCTCCATGCTCGACGGCATCGTCGATGCGCCCACCTCGGCAGAGGCTTGCACGGCGCTTGACGACGCCTACGAGATCGAGGAGTCCCTGGTTCGGCTCGGCATCGACAACCGCGAAACCAAACGCCGGAACGCCTCCGGCGGCAACCTGCCCGACGATTACGCCCCGCTCGGCTCCCGCCGGACCCTCGACAAGTCGTCCGAGCTGTTCACGGGCGGGCTGCGCCTACTCGGCGATACGGATACCAGCAACGTCCTGGACTACCAGCCGGACGCAGACCCCTCCTCCGGCACGATCGAGAAGCAGACCGGCTTCACCACCACGCCGGCGTGGCGCAGCTCGCCCTACAACGCCGCAGCCCCCGGAGACCTGGACGGGGACGGCTTCGATGAGGTCGTCCTGCTGTGGTGGGACCCTGTCACCTCGGCCGTTGCCATCTCGCTGGTGGACGACGCCTCCGAAGGCTTCAACGCGACCGAAGCCAGAAACCTGCTCACTGCAACGCCCAGCGCCCTGGCTGCTATCACCGGTGACTTCGACGGCGACACCCGGGACGAGGTCGTTCTCGGCGTGGTCGACTCCGCGGCCGGCGTGATCGAGCTCTACGTGCTCGAGGGCAACAAGCAGGACGGCTTCAGTGCGACCGGCCCCTCATCGACCCATGCCGCCACCCGCTCCCCGAGCACGCTGGGCATCGAGCTCGCCGCCGGCAGGCTCGACCGGGACCGGGCGCTAGAGTTGGTAGTGGTCGTCAACGAGACCCAAGGAGGTGGGCAGAACGGCTCTCCCGGCAGCGGGGTGAGCTACTATCATCTCTACGACGACGTCACCGCGAGCCTGGCCGAGCGAGTCAGCGAGCGCGTCTTTGGCTTCGCCGACGGGCAAACCTACGACGGACTGACGGCGGCGCCCGCGCTGGGCGATCTTGACGGCGACAACCTAGACGAGCTGGTGATCGCGGCCATCACCGGAGCGTTTCCGACCAACTGCGACCCGATTACCACGGTCCAGCTCGCCCTGGACGACCTGGATGCCGGCACCGTCAGCCTCGGCACCTCCATCCAGACCCTGCGCATCCCCAACTGCGAGACGAGCGGTAACAATGGCTGGACCAGTCACCTCTGGGCCGATGGCCTCGACATGGACAAGGACCCTTATTCGGAAGTCCACGTCAACGGCGTCGTCTACGATGACTTCGTCAACACCGAGCCCTTCACGCGCAAGGTCGTCAGCGTCGGAGACGATGATGAGGAGGTACAGGTCCCGGCCCGAAACATCTTCGCCGAGCAGGGCAACAACCAGCGCCTGCGCACCACTTGGCGCAACACCTCGATCAGTGTCGGCGATGTCTCCGCGGATGGCTTCGACGACATCATCGTCTACATGCCGGGCCGGGTGCGGCTGCGTCAGGTCAGCGACGGCAGGGTCACTTACTGGGAGACCGGTTACGCCGTCACCGCCTGGGGCATCGACCCCATCACCGGCGCCTGGGGCCAGCGCTGGTACCAGGAGCTCGAAGAGCGGCACCAGGACGAAGATGAGCATGGACCGCCGGTTGCCCTCGCCGCCAACATGGACGCCGACAGCACAGTGCTGCGCTTCTCCCGCGGCAGCCACCGGATAGTCTTCACCGAACCCGTGATCCTTGCCGCCCTTGCGGCACCACCCTGCCACGGCGACGGCAGCCAGGTCACGGACGTCTGCCAAACCTCCTGGGGCACCGGCTCCAGTCAGGGCGTCAATGCGTCCACGGCCCACGAGATCACTGCCCGTCACCATTTCGGTGTCAACGCGAGCCTCAGCCTCCCGGTCATCGGTGATGTGGGCGCTGAGTTGGAGCAGACCGTCGGCCGCAGCGTCGCCGCCGAGGCCAGCCTGGGCTACGAGATCACCAAGACCATCACCTACAACACCGGGGCCATGGAAGACACCGTGGTTGCCACCGTGATCCCCTACGATCAGTACAGCTACGAGATCCTGTCCCACCCCATCTACCCGGACCTGGTGGGCACCGACGTGGTGATCTCCCTGCCCCGCTCCCCGCGGACGATCCAGGTGGAACGGGCATTCTTCAACGAAGCCCTGACCGATAGCAGCCCCGGCGTCGGCAACGACGTCTTCAGCCATACTATCGGCGACATCAGCAGCTACCCCAGCCGCAATCAAATGCGCACGGCCGTGACCAACAGCGGGGCCGCGAGCATCGGACCAGTGGACGTGGGAGCCAGCAGCGGGAGCACCTCGGTGGAGATCTCTGAGGCTACGACCTCCGGCTTCACCGAGTCGGTGACGGTCTCCTATGAGGCCAGCGTCAAGACCACTGCCGGAGCGGTCATGAGCGGCTTTTCCGTGGGCACCAGCAGCACCGCCAGCCTGGGCGTCACGGTCGGTTCCCAGGTCACCTTCAGCGGCACCGTGGGCGACATGCCACCGGCATCCTTCGACCTCGATAAGGCCTACAGCTACGGCCTCTTTGCCTACAAACAGCGCTTGCCGGGGTCGGACCGCGACTTCCAGGTCATCAACTACTGGGTTGAGTAGGCCGCGTGCGGCGAAAGGGTCATTGCCCAGGTCACGCATCCCTCAATCGTCGGCGATTTCGCGCGCCATCTAGGCCCGGCGCCCATCGTCAACCGACTGGCGCCGGGGTGACGATGGAGCATACGGCCGATCGGTGTGTGGCCTGATTAAGGCGTGCAGGCGCGACCCACGGCCGGGTCAGGCGTTTGCAGCACACCGTCCGCATTGATGAATTGCTGCGTGCTGTAGCCCTCACAGGGGACGGCCGAGACGACCGGCGGCGTGTCGAGGATCGGGCTCCCAGGCGCCGCGCCCCCGACGTTGATCTGTAGATAGTCGATGAACGCCTGCGCGTAGTCGATGAAGGTGTCCGTCACCCGCCCGTCATCGGAGACAGTACCGAAGGTGAGGTAGCCGTCTCGCCCGGCGGCGATAAAGCTATTGGTCACGACCGTAACCGCGGCATCGTCGGCGAGCGGCACCCATTGATCGCTATCCTTGAAGCGGATCTCGATGTTCGAGAAGCGGCTGCCGGCAGGTTGGCTCAGGTCGAGGTCCCACCGCAGGTTCGCGGCATAGGGATAGGACCCAGAAGAGCCGTCGTTGTCGGCAAAGTTCGCCACGGCCTCCTCGAGCACCTGCTTGATCTCGGCGCCGGTCATCTCGAGGTTGACCAACGTGTTGGCGAACGGCAGCAGCGTGAAGGCCGTCTCGATGGTGATCTCGCCCTCCGGTACGTCAATCCGCACACCGCCGGCGTTCTGCAGCGCGATATCCGCCTCGAAGCTGCGCTCAAGGAAGGCCTGCGTCACCAACTGTTGGATGTCGCCCCCGTTCGCCTGGGTCGCGGCGACGTCACAGAGGGCGCTGCGCCCCTGGCCTGGGATTCGCTCGAGACAGAGCGCCTCCTCGGCACGCCCGACGACCGTCTCCTTGAGCGCCTCGACCTGCTCGGTGTAGGTCGCAAGCCGCTCGGCGGTGATGGTGTCCGGGGTGACCAGGGTCAACTCGGGCGTCGCCGCGATGATGTCGAGCACGTTCTGAAGCTCGGCACCCTCAGGCGCGACGTCTTCGTCCTCACCGTTGATCTCGACCTCCTTGGTAAAGGTGTCGCCGAGCAGGAGGTGCAGGTTACCGCGACAAGCGCGCACGTGCGCTCGGCGAAAGTCCTACCGAACTGTTCAGTGTGCTGTGGGAAGTCACCCTCATTCCTGGCATCGATAGCTAATGCGTTCGGGTTGGTCTTGCCCGTTTCGGGACAACACTCCAGTGCTTCGTTGCCGTGACGCGTGATCTTTGGCGTCAGCGGTGGCGTCAGATGGGCTCCAACAAACAAAAACCCCAAGCCACTGAAAGTGGCTTGGGGTGCTTCAATTAAAAAGCCTTCACGCCGTCCGTGGCGTTGGGCGGTTGCCAGCTATCGTCTAGGCAATGACGAAGTTGTCGGCCGTCATGCTCGCGACATCGAAATTAAAGGAAGCGCCGGAGGCGGCGAGACCATCAAGCGTACCAACCAGCGTAAGCTCCCCGGCTTCAACGGTGCCGCCGGCATCACCGCTGTCCTCCCAGTGGTAGATGCCTGCATCCGAGCCGTCACTCAGAACGAAGAGCTTCTCGGCTCCGTCGCCGAAGTCAATCGCGGCTCCTGCTCCCCCGTCCAGCTCGCCAGCAGCATCAAATGCGCTCTGCAAAT